>NZ_VTXJ01000012.1:0-152653 GCF_013114525.1 Vibrio sp. T3Y01
TATCACTGATGCAACGGGCGGCAACTTCGAGAGCTTGGTGAAAGACCCAACAGCAGCAACGACGACCATCAATGATGACTCAGACGTGACCACAGTGAGCTTGTTTGGTATTTCTATAGACCAAGTAGGGACTAGCGCAGCTATCACTGCTTCACTAGATCATACACCAGCGTCAGAGTTTACCGTTACGCTAAGCAACGGCGCATCCATTACTTTTGGAACAGCTTACATCCCGGGAGACTTGGTCTCCTCAACGCTCTTTTCTGTTTTAGATGACCAAACCCTGACTATTGACTCAGTTAGTGGAGGGGATTTTGAAGCTCTAGATATCACAAGTATTGCGCTAGTTAATATGAATGATGCCCCGGAAGCCAACGATTTCACTGAAACTACAACCAACAGTTCAACCACAGTCGATTTCGCGCCACATACTAGCGACGAAGAGGATGACGCCGCTGGTATTGAAACTTCGGTTATCGTCGATAGTGACCCTATCTTTGGTACATTATATGAAGTTTCAGATGATGGTACTAAAACTGAGGTTGTGGTTGGACAAGAGTATGGTGATGCTGACAATTTTGAATATGTCTTAGATTCAGATATTGCTGACCAGCTTAGCTTTAGTGCATCTGATCTTGCTTCTGATATTGATACATCAAACGGAAGCACATCGATTTCTTATTTTAACGATCTTATTTCGATTTCTGCTGGTACATACACGGGAAGTTCACCTGTTGGCAACGATGTTGTTAGTAACCCTGGTGTTTATCTGAACTATGACGGCAGTGGTGTTGAGGATGGTTTTGGTGTTTCTACCAATAAGAGCGGTGATAGTGAGCTAGATGTAACGTCTAAAGAGTTTATTTCTGTCGACTTTGGTAATAGTGGTGCGGAAATTTTGTCCGCTAATCTAGATTTCGGTAGCGTTTACGGGAATTACAATCCTAATAGTAGCGCTGATGGCGAGATCAACGTTGTTGCACTGGATTTTGCCGGTAACGTTGTTGGTACTTTCAACTTCAACACCGAAAATAGCTCCAATTCTGGCAACGAATATACGCTATCCATTGATTCTAGTGGTAATGCGACTGTTAATGTCTCTATTCCTGATGGTAATGGTGGTTTTATTCCGTTTACAGAGCTTAGAGTGTTCACTACCCAAGACGGTTCATCAAATCCAAATAGAAATTCAAACATTACTTTTAAAGGCGTTGATGTTGTGGACGCCAAAGTTACAGAGACCATTGATTATAAAGCAGAAGATTCTAGTGACTTAGAGAGCTCAACAGCGCAAGTCACGATTGAGACGGATTCTATCGTTAAACCGTCTCCAGAAGTGACTAGCGTTTCACGTGATGTATCTGAGGATGCTACTACGACACAAACTGTTTCTGGCAATGTAGATGTTCTCTATGCAGAAAGCGTTACCTTGCAGGAGCCTTCAGAAAGCTATACGTCAGGTGGTCAAAGCATCACTTGGGTATCTTCAAATGGTGGTCAAAGCCTTGTCGGTAGCGCTAATGGGGTTGAGATTGTGACCGCGATGATTGACGATTCCGGAAATTACTCAGTAAGTTTAAGCGGACCGGTTGATCATTTAAACGGAAGTACACCTGTCAACAATATGTCGATTGATATCGGTGTTGTAGCAACTAACGATACCGGGACTCAATCCGGCACGATTTCATTGACTATCGATGATGATGTTCCTGTTGCTCAGGCTAAAGTTCATGATTTGGCATCAGTAGTTAAAGATGGTGCAAACGTGCAATTAATTCTAGACGTCTCAGGATCGATGTCAGGAAATGCAATGACAGTTATGAAGCAATCTGCGATAGCTTTGCTTCAAGGGTATCAATTGCTTGGAGAAACCAAAGTTCAAGTAACTGTATTTGAATCTGACGCGAATGTTGTTAATGAAAATGGCAGTTGGTCTTCTGATAACTCATTGCCTTCTAACCTTTCAACGATTTGGATGGATGTTGATACCGCAATCGGAGTCATAAATTCTTTAACAGCAGGTGGTGGTACGGATTACGATGACGCTGTTCGGTTAGCGGGTAGTGATAGCATTTGGGGTAACAGTGATATGGTTTCAGGAGGAAGTAATATCAGTTACTTCTTGTCCGATGGAGATCCTAGCTCAGCTAATCATAGGATCAATGCTTCAGAGCAGGCCGCTTGGGAATCTCAGTTAACCAAGTATGGCGTCACATCACTTGCATACGGGATGGGCGCGAACATTTCGAGCGAACATATGGAACCTGTCGCTTTCGATGGTGATAAAGGTATCGATATTAGCCCTGTGATTGTTTCAGATATCAGTCAGCTACCCCCCGTTCTTTTGCAATCTATTATTACCCCTGTTTCAGGTAATATTGGGGGATCTGGTTCTGCGGGTAATGGTTTTGGTGCAGATGGAGGTTATATCCAAAGTATTGTATTTGATGGAGTGACTTATCAATTTGATGGTAACACCTTAATTAATCCACAAAGCCAGTCTTCATCGAATCATTCATTTGATGATTCTAACAATACCCTATCTTTGTTTATAAACAACGAACACTCATTTGTTATCAACTTGGAAACCGGCGACTATGAATTTTATGGTGCTAGCGTTGCGGCGGATACCTCGTTCGATTTTGCCTACACGATCGCTGATAACGATGGAGATACAAGCTCTAGCACTATTCAAATTAATATCGCGGCGACATCACTAAGCTCTATTGCGGATGTTAAATCTGAAGGCGACATAGTAGATTCCGTGCAGGTAGTACATGCTGAAACTCAATATGCGTTCACACAATGGGCTCCTTCAGGTCAAGTTCCTACTACGTTTAACTTAGACCAAACTCAATCTGGCTTAGTCGTTGATGTCGGTGCAGCCGGTGATGATGTATATCTAGGCTCCGGTGACGACACAATTTACCTCGGGGATAGTCATGCTTCTGGTTTGGATAATGATGCCTCACACCAACAAAAACTTGATAATGCACAACAGTTGCTGGATGACACTTTTAGTAATGGCTCTGATAGCTCTCACTTACAAGGCGGCCTTGAATCTGGCGGTTTTACAACGTTAGCTGCATCTTCGAATGCTTATGTCGACCTCGGTCATGGCGGGGGCGGAGACGATGCTATTTATGGTCAAGGTGGTGTAGATTTGATTTTTGGTGGTGAAGGTAATGATAGCCTTGACGGAGGAGAAGGAAACGATGGACTTCGTGGTGGCACTGGTGAAGACACGCTAATCGGTGGTTCTGGTAATGATTTACTCATTGGTGGTATTGGAGACGATATTCTAACTGGTGACGAAGGCGACGACTTGTTCAAATGGGTTGATGAACCGTTCCAAGATGACGTCGATACAATAACTGATTTTGCTTTGGGTGAAGACCACCTCGATATATCAGAGTTGTTACCAAATGAAAGTTCAATGTTTGATCTTCTTGATCACATCACTATTGAAAAAGTCGATAATGGTAGCGGTGACAAAGACCTTGTCATTACCATCTCTGAAAACACAGATAATACAGGACAGACCCAAACGATTGTCCTAGATAATGTCGGTGACCAATTCGACTCGGTGAATTCACAAGTTGATGGCTCTGTTGTTAATGGTGATTTGACCAACTTGGTGAGTCAGTTGTTTGTGAACTTACCTGACCAATACTAAAAAAAGGGCCGAAAGGCCCTTTTTTATTAACTCGTTATTGAAAGCTTAACTGTCTACAGAACTTTACAAGCGAAGCCTTTCAGGTAGAAGCCTTCTGGGTAGGCCGTGTCTGTTAGGTGATCGGCTGCTTGCTCGAAGCGCTCGACGAACTTAACGGTTCTGCCAGCGTCAATGGCTGCATCAGCGATGATCTTTTGGAATAGGTCTGTACCCATTAGGCCAGAGCAAGAGTAGGTAAGTAGCGTACCGCCTGGCTTTAGGATTTGCATTGCAAGCATGTTTACATCTTTATAGCCGTTTGCACCTGATGTCAGGTTGTTCTTACTTGAAACAAACTTCGGTGGGTCCATGATCACCACGTCAAATTTAGTGCCTTGGTCACGGTATTCGCGAAGCAGCTTGAAGACGTCAGCATTTAGGAATACAGCGCGCTTTTTCGAGATATCAAACTCGTTAAGCTCAGCGTTGAATTTGGCTGTATCAAGAGCAAGTTGAGATACGTCTGCGTTGATGACTCGCTTTGCATCGCCTTTAAGCGCGTACAGGCCAAAACCACCAGTGTACGAGAAACAGTTAAGGACATCTTTGCCTTTTACGTATTTCATTGACTCTTTACGGCTATCACGTTGGTCCATGTAGAAGCCTGTTTTGTGACCTTCCATGATGTTTACGCTGATCTTAACGCCGTTTTCTTCAATTACGATAGACTTTGGTGGCTCTTCACCGTGAAGAACGCCAACCACTTGTTCTAAGCCTTCTTTCTTACGAACCGCTACGTCAGAGCGCTCGTAAATATTGCAGTCTGGGAAGCACTCAATTAGCGCTTCAACCAATACGCTTTTGTTAAATTCAGCACCAGCACTAAGGAGTTGGCAAACTAAGTAGTCTTGATACTTATCGATGGTGATACCTGGTAAGCCGTCTGATTCTGCTGCGGTCAGGCGGTAACCTGTTAGGCCATCACGTTCGATGATGTCTTCGCGTAATGACTGTGCGTCTTGAATTCGTTTTACGAAGAACGCTTTGTTGATGTCTTCTTTTTCAAATGTCCAAACACGTGCTCGAATTTGAGAAGATGGTGAGTAAGCAGCCTTCGCTAACCACTGACCATTTTGAGCATATACGTCTACCGTTTCACCCTGTTTTGGCTCACCCTCGACTTTATCGATACCGCGTGAAAATACCCATGGGTGTTTGCGGCGTAATGATTTGTCACGGCCTTTCGCTAGATGAATAGAAGGAGTCATAATTTACTCTGTTTGTTGAATTTGAAGGAGGGGTATTGTCGGGGAAGTGCAGGTGAAAAGCAAATAAGAAAGGGCCACGTGAGCAGCCCTTGTCATGATTTTAATCAGTTAGATAGCAATATTCTAAATACTGCCTTTGAAAGACCAAGATTATGCTTTAAGACCTGTCAATAAGCCTTCCATGGTGTCACTTTGCTTACGAAGCTGGTCAACATTAGAATTGCTCTTACTGATCATTTCACAGATGCTATCTGATTGATGACGAATCTCTTCAACGCTTTGTGCAATGTTATCAGCAACGACACCTTGCTCTTCGGCTGCGGTCGCAATTTGGGTACTGCTATCAGAAATGGATTGATTCTTTTCAGCTAGCGAGCCGATCTCAACATTCACTTCAGACATCAATGTTTGTCCTTCATTGGCGTTGTTCACCGTCACTTCCATCAGCTTTGTTAGTGATTGACTGTTACGCTGTAACGATTCAATCATACTTTGGATCTCAACCGTTGCTTGTTGAGTTCGACCGGCAAGTGCACGAACTTCATCAGCAACAACCGCAAAACCTCGACCTTGTTCACCCGCACGAGCGGCCTCGATGGCGGCGTTCAATGCAAGTAGATTGGTCTGCTCTGAAATACCATTGATGGTTGTCACGACTTCATCAATTTGCGCTGCGTTTGCATCCAGCTCTTCAACGGCTTGAGATGCGGATTGGATCTCTTGAGATAAGCTAGAGATAGACGCCAACGTATTTGACACTTTGACTTGCCCACTCTGAGCTACACCGCGAGCGTCCATCGTTTGAGAGCTTGATGCATGAGCAAGGGTTGCTACCTCACGAATGGTTGCGGCCATTTGTTCAGTCGCACTTGCTAGACTGTTCAGATGCTCTTGTTGGTTTCCTGAGATATCAGAGCTTTGCTGCGTTGACTGATTCAAGTCAGAGCTAATTTGCTGCATGAGCGCAACAGACTCTTGAATCGAAAGCACCATGTTTTGCTCGCGTTCTGCTACCTTGTCGATAGTAATTGCGATTTCACTAAACTCATCACGAACAGGGAAGTAGTTCATACGACAAGTTAGGTCACCATTCGCGAGTGTGCTCAGTGCTTTGTTCATTGAGAACATTGCTCCGCCAATGAAAGTCATGATGTAGTAAACACCGAGTGCAATCAAAGTTAGGGTGACCGCAACGATCGATACCTGTGTTGCTGAAAGCGCAGACCACAGGTTTTGGTCGTGGTTAGCAACCAAACTAAATGCACCATTCATAACTGAAACAGAGCCTGCGCCATAACCAAGGGAGATAGTTTCGGAGCTATTAACCAGTTGAGCAACTTGTTCTTTGGTGAGTTGACCAGCTTCGATAAGCCCCTTCATTAAGAGCAATTCTTCTTGATAGAGGTGGGCCAGTAGTGAATCTGCTGCACTATCTAAAACGAGAGTAAATATAACAAGAGCGAGAAGAGGTAATAAAAAGAGGAGATAAAACTTTTCTTGGATTTTTAGGTGAATGAGATATTTATCAATCCAACGAAATGGGATTTCTTTCATAATCGTTATACTCGAAGTAAGTCCACCAATAAGCGGTGAATGAATAGAGTCTCAACTATATCATTCATACAATTTATGAGGCAACGTTATGAAAAATTCACAATCTATATTTGTCGTATCAGGCGTAGTTCAGTGTGTTGGATTCCGTTATCACACCAGCAGAGAAGCGCAAAAGCTTGCCATTTCAGGGTATGCCAAGAACTTAAATGATGGTCGAGTTGAAGTGTTGGCTGTTGGCGAAAGTGGCCAGGTAGATAAGCTATACCAATGGTTGCAAGTAGGTCCTGCGAGCGCAACGGTAGACAATGTGGTTAAGCAAAGGTTGGGAGAAGGTGAAAAGCGCAATGTGCGTGTTGGGGAGTTCCAAATACTGTAGCTAACAGGCCACAGTATTTGATTGAGATAATTAGTAACCTGTTGTTACAGACACTTTGCTGGTTTAGGTAAGCCTGCGAGTTTGGTCGCTTGTTTCGCTGGGCCTTTTTTGAATAATTTGAACAGGTATTTACTGTTACCTTTTTCTGGGCCATGGGCTTTTTCCATCGCTTTAACCAGCATGCGAACCGCAGGGGAAGTGTTGAACTCTTCGTAAAAGCTCCTTACAAAATGCACCACTTCTAAGTGCGCTTCGGTAAGCTCAATGGCTTCATCTTGTGCAAGAATTTCAATCATACCTTCTTCCCATTGTGTGTAATCCAACAGGTAGCCTTGAGCGTCGGTTTCGATTTGCTTGCCGTTATATTCAAACATGTTTAGTCCAGAATCCAATTAACTATTTAGGTAGGGTACATGACCAAGTTTACCTTTCTCAATAGATATCGTTGCGATCTTGAAAAATATTGATCCTATAGATACAAAAAAGCCCAAGAGATAGGCTCTTGGGCTAGATATTCTTCAATTAGGCGAGTGATTAGTCGTCGCTGCCCATGATGCCTAGGATGCTTAGTAGGCTGATGAAGATGTTGTAGATTGATACGTATAGGCTAACTGTCGCTGAGATGTAGTTAGTTTCACCGCCACGGATGATGTTTTGCGTTGTCAGCAAAATAACACCAGTCGAAAACAGGATGAACATACCACTCATTGCTAATGACAGAATCGGCATTTGTAGGAAGATATTTGCAACCATGCCTACAAGTAGCACGACGAAACCTGCTAGTAGCATACCGTTAAGGAAAGACAGGTCACGCTTGGTAGTAAGAGCGTAAGCCGATGCACCCATGAATGCTAATGCGGTGCCGCCTAGAGCAGTTAGGATAACATCACCCATGCCTGCGCCAACGTACATGTTTAAGATTGGACCGATGGTGTAGCCTAGGAAACCTGTGAACAGGAACGTAAAGACTAGACCCATGCTGTTGTTACGGTTCTTCTCTGTTAGGAAAAGTAGGCCGTAGAAACCAACTAGCATCATGATAAGACCAGGACGAGGAAGGTTCATCGCCATAGATACGCCTGCTACAACAGCAGACCAAAGTAGTGTCATAGACAGTAGTGCGTAGGTATTACGCAACACTTTATTGGTTTGCAGAGCACTTTCTTGAGATGCTGTGCGTGAAAACATAGGGCTGTTCATAATCTTCCTCGTAAGGTGACTTCAATAGTTATTAGTACATTTATGGGGCTGAAAGTTCGAAAAATCAAGTCTTACAGTCCACTTGTATACTTAAAATAATAATCAAAATAGCTGGTTAAGTATTTCTGAAGGTGTAACAAAGTATGTCTTATGCTGATGTCAAAGTGCCATTAACACCCGATGTTTAACCTTGATACTTGCGTTACCTATTTATATCCTTCTATCAACCAACTATCAATTTGAAAAATAAAAAGGCGACCTAAGCCGCCTCCCTTAATTATGCATCATAACACATTAATGGTGTAAGATTTGACTCAAGAAGTTTTGCGTTCTGTCTGACTGCGGATTTTCAAAGAAGTCGACCGGGTTGTTCTCTTCAATGATTTCCCCGGCATCCATGAAGATAACCCTATCGGCTACCTCCTTAGCAAAGCCCATCTCGTGCGTTACACAAAGCATGGTCATGCCTTCTTCTGCCAGTTCAACCATAACGTCTAGAACTTCACGAACCATTTCTGGATCGAGCGCTGATGTTGGTTCATCAAACAGCATGACTTGTGGGTTCATACACAGAGAACGTGCAATCGCTACACGTTGTTGCTGACCACCAGAAAGCTGACCTGGGAACTTGTCTGCTTGCTCAGGGATCTTTACACGCTCTAGATATTTCATCGCAATCGCTTCAGCTTCTTCTTTCGGCATCTTTTTCACCCAGATAGGGGCTAAGGTACAGTTTTCTAGTACCGTAAGATGCGGAAATAGATTGAAGTGCTGGAAACACATGCCAACGTCACGACGAACGGCTTCGATGTTTTTTAGATCTTCAGTCAGCTCATTGCCAGACACAAAGATGTGTCCCTTCTGATGCTCTTCCAGTCTATTGATACAGCGAATCATCGTTGATTTACCTGAGCCAGAAGGGCCACAGATAACGATTTTCTCGCCTTTTTTAACTTCTAAATTGATGTTCTTAAGAACGTGGAACTCACCGTACCACTTGTTCATGTCTTTAAGTTCAATCATCAACTCTTGCGATTCTGGGTTTAGTTGTTGCGTCATAATACGTCCTTGATCTTATTAACTATCGTTTGTGACCGGTGTGAAGTCTGTTTTCTAGCCATATCGAGTATCTCGACATGCCAAAACAGAACACCCAGAACACTAACGCGACAAATACATAACTTTCTGTTGCGAAGCCTAACCATTCAGGGTCGGTGTTCGCCGCTTGACCAATACCCAGTACATCGAACATACCGATGATAAGTACAAGACTGGTATCTTTGAACAAGCCAATGAATGTGTTCACGATTGATGGGATTGTGATTTTCAGCGCTTGAGGAAGAATAATCAGCCCCATCTTTTTCCAATAGGTTAAGCCAAGTGCATCTGCAGCTTCGTATTGACCTTTAGGAATAGCTTGTAGACCACCACGAATTACTTCGGCCATATAAGCGGCACTAAATAGAACCACACCTACTAGCGCACGGAATAACTTATCGGTCTCAGAGCCTGCAGTAAGGAATAGTGGCAGCATTACAGATGCCATGAACAGCACCGTAATCAGTGGAACACCACGCCAAATTTCGATGTACACAGTACAAATACTACGGATGATTGGCATTTCAGAGCGACGGCCAAGTGCCAGTGCGACACCAATCGGTAGTGACACAACGATACCCACCAATGCAATGATAAGCGTAACAAGTAGGCCACCCCATTTGTGCGTATCAACAACTTCCAATCCAAATACACCGCCGTATAGCAAACCAGCAATGATGAATGGGTAGATGTTTACGAAAAATAACCAAATCCACGTGCGTTTAGGTGTTTTCTCGTAAGCCAATAGTGCTACAAAGATAGCCAACGTTGCGTAGAAAAGGCGAGGGCGCCACAGTTCTGCCTCAGGGTAGAACCCGTACATGAACTGATCCCAGCGAACGCTGATGAACACCCAGCAAGCACCGTCACTAGTACAAGCATCACGTGTTGTGCCAACCCAGTCTGCATTTAGGAAAGCCCAATCGAAGGTTGTCCAGAGCAGTGAAAAGGCGATGTAACCCAAAACAACGGTGACGATGCTGTTTATCGGCCCATTAAAGAGATTCTTTCTTAACCAGCCGACTACGCCAACGGTATTAGCGGGAGGTGGAAGATCCGGTTGAAATTGATGTGTGCTCATATTATCTCTCCACCAATGCGACTTTACGGTTATAGATATTCATTAACGCAGAGGTCAATAAGCTTAGCGTTAGGTATACACCCATGGTCATGGCAATGATTTCGATAGCTTGACCTGTTTGGTTGAGAGTTGTACCTGCGAACACAGAAACTAAGTCAGGGTAGCCAATAGCCATTGCTAACGAAGAGTTCTTAGTGAGGTTTAAGTATTGGCTAGTTAACGGTGGAATAATGATTCGCAACGCTTGTGGAATAATAACCAGCTTTAATGTGCGAGCTCGAGGAAGACCTAGAGACATCGCAGCTTCTGTTTGCCCGTGGCTAACTGCATTAATACCAGAACGAACGATCTCTGCGATGAAAGACGCCGTATAGATACTTAGTGCTAATACAAGAGCGGCTAATTCAGGAATAATGCTGATACCACCTCTGAAGTTAAAGCCTTTTAGTTCCGGGTATTCAGCTGAAATCGGCATACCAAGCACAAAATAGACAACCAGAGGCAAACCCACGATCAAGCTAAGAGCAATTCGAAACATAGGGGTTTGTTGCCCAGTCAGCTTCTGTTTGTTGTTAGCCCATATGTTGATGATGATGGTAGCTACGCTACCAGCAATCAGTGACGCGATAACGATGCTGCTTCCTTGCTCAAGAACAGGGGCAGGGAAATAAAGACCACGCACGTTTAGGAAAATCGCTTCGCCCAAACTGAGACTTTGTCTTGCAGATGGGAGAGCTTGAAGAACCGCGAAATACCAAAAGAAGATTTGAAGTAGTAGTGGGATATTTCGGAAGATTTCAATGTATACCGCGGCAAATCGGCTCACTAGCCAGTTAGATGACAGACGAGCGACACCCATAGAGAAGCCAAGAACCGTTGCTAAGATAATACCTAATACAGATACTAAAGCGGTGTTTAATAAGCCGACAACGAATGTTCGACCATATGAGAAGGTTTCGTCATATTCGACGAGGGTAAGGCCGATACCAAAACCCGCCTCTTGACTTAAAAAGTCAAAACCAGTGGCAATGCCTCGGGCTTCAAGGTTGGTAAGGGCGTTGTTTACGATGGTATAGAAGAAAGCGCCAAGTGCTCCGATGGCGATGATCTGGAAAACGACAGATCGAAAAGTCGGGTTGTATAAAAGGTTAGCACTTTTAGCTTCGGGCTTTTCCTGGGAAGGAGTAAGAGTGTTGTTAGGTTTCATACTGCAATAACCTCAAATCCATTTAACATTTAGGGCGGAAAAACCGCCCTAAATCGTGTTACTCAAACATTCATTTTTGGGTTGTTGCTATCACCCTCAACAAGAGCGATAGCAACGATTACGAACAAGTAATCACGTCCTGTGCTATTAACGGATTGGTGGAGCGTACATAAAGCCGCCCGCATTCCATAACGCATTTACACCACGATCGATTTGAAGTGGAGAACCTGTACCAACAGTACGCTCAAAACTTTCACCGTAGTTACCAACTTGTTTGATTACTTGGTAACCCCAGTCGTCACGAATGCCAAGGCCTTTACCTTTAGGACCGTCTACGCCAAGAATACGTTTGATGTTTGGATCTTTTGACTTGAGCATTTCATCAGCATTTTTAGAAGTGATGCCGTATTCTTCCGCATTGACCATTGCTGAAAGTGTCCACTTAGCTACGTTGAACCATTTGTCATCATCTTGACGAACAACTGGGCCTAGAGGCTCTTTAGAGATAATTTCAGGAAGTACTTGTGCAGATTTAGGATCAGCTAGGTTAAGGCGAAGCGCGTATAGACCAGATTGGTCAGTGGTTAGCACATCACAACGACCTGCGTCGAAACCTTTAGATGTTTGTGCTGCTGTATCAAATACCACTGGCTTGTAAGACATGCCGTTGTTACGGAAGTAATCGGCTAGGTTAAGCTCAGTCGTTGTGCCTGATTGAACACATACAGACGCGCCATCAAGTTCTAGAGCGCTGGTTAGGCCAAGATCTTTCTTAACCATGAAGCCTTGACCATCGTAGTAGTTAACGCCTACGAAGTTAAGACCTAGAGCGGTATCACGATGCAGTGTCCATGTTGTGTTGCGAGACAGTACGTCGATTTCGCCAGATTGAAGCGCAGTAAAACGCTCTTTTGCTGTTAGAGGTACATACTTAACTTTAGTCTTGTCACCGAGTACAGCCGCTGCAAGAGCTTGACAATACTCAACATCGATTCCTTCCCATTCACCTTTTGAGTTTGGGTTAGAGAACCCTGGAAGACCTGTACTTACACCACAAGTTAAGAAGCCTTGAGATGTGACTTTGTCCAGAGTGCTTTCTGCCGCTGATGCTGATGTTGCCATCATCGCAGTTGATGCAGCTACTACTGAAGCAAGAAGTGTTAGTTTATTTGTCATTTGTATCCTTCCTTGTTAACCAGGTGACACCTGATACTCGTGCTCATTTGAGTTTTCTATATGTGTTGCGTTTTCTATGACCTTGTTGTCTAAATCAAACGAGTTGCATTATGCAAATGAAACTGTGTGCGATTTAATCAACTGTTTATAAGGTTAGGAAAGGATCCGTAGTTTCACAAATGTATAATTTAAAAAGAATTTTGAATGAAATCACAAATCCGAACACATTTAGAATGACCAAATGTTAACTGAATGTAAATAGTGCAAGGGTTCACACTGTTGGTGCAACAAGATTTAGATTTTTATATTGATAATCGACTAGATAAAAATCCTGAATGAATCTCACGTTGGTGAAACATTAAACTTAAAAAAGATTGAAATTTGGTCAATAAATATTTTTATTACACTTCGATAGTTATTAATATGCTCCAAATTTGGTAGCATGGCTGAATAGTTATTGAAGTCGTCTCAAGGAAGAACATGCGTTATTTCCCAATGTTTTTGGATGTAGAGAATAAGCCGATTCTCGTGGTCGGTGGGGGTGAGGTTGCTTGCCGTAAAGTGGATAGCTTGTTAAGAGCAGGCGCTAACGTTACGTTAGTTTCTCCTAAGGTTGCGCCGTACTTACAGCAGCTTGTTGATGAGAACAAACTTCACTGGGTTCAAAACTTTTACTCGTCACAAATTATCTCGAAAGAATACCTTCAAGTATGGGCGACCACAGATAACCCTAGCTTGAATCATCAGGTGTATAATGATGCAAAAAAACTGGGTATTTTAGTCAATGTGGTTGATGATTTGCCATACTGTGACTTCATTACACCTTCAATGATAAATCGTGGAAGAATCCAAATTGCCATATCTAGTGGTGGTGCATCACCTGTTTTAGTGAGAAATATTAGAGAAAAACTCGAAACCGTATTGCCACAGAATATCGGTCTTCTCGCAGACTTTGGTGCATCAAAACGCAACTCGATCAAAGAGTCGTATCCTACCGTCGATGAACGTCGCAAGTTTTGGGAACGCTTTTTATCGTCCAGTTTTATCGAGCAGGTAACGGATAGAGAGCAATTAGAGACGTATTATCAACAAGCGCTGACAGAAGGCGTTGATAGTGAAGGGCAGGTAACCTGGATCGAATTTGAACAAGATGTCGAGTTGCTGTCTATGAAGGCGTTACGCTTGATGCAGGAAGCTGAGCTGGTATTGTCTCCGAAAGAGTGCCCATTCGAATACGTAGATCTATGTCGTCGTGATGCGGAAAGAGAAAGTTACGCAAACAGTGGAGAGCTCTCAACGAAGCTTGAGCAAGCAAAAGCTGAAAACTTAAGAGTATGTGTGTTCATCCCACCAGCGAGCGTTGAATTCAATTTGTTGGTAGGGAAAGACCTCAAGCTGTCTTCTGCCAAGGTTTTGAGCTAAAAGGCAGACCAGCTAGCTGTCGTAAAACTGGTGTCTAATACGCTAAAATCACTAGATAAATAAAAAGCCACTTCGCAGGAAGTGGCTTTTTGCTATTTCGAACACAATATCGTGACGATCAATGAGCAACAAATAAACGTAGTTACTTAAATCAAAATTAGTCGCGGAAGTTATCGAATTGGAAAGGTTGACCAAGTTCACCGTTACGAACTAGTGCCATTACAGCTTGCAGATCGTCACGCTTCTTACCTGTTACGCGTACTTTTTCACCTTGAATAGACGCTTGAACCTTAATCTTGTTGTCTTTAATTAGCTTAACGATTTTCTTTGCAACATCAGTTTCGATACCTTGCTTAAAGATAACCGTTTGGTGCCAAGTGCGACCTGTTTGATCTGCTGCTTTCGCTTCCATTGCGTTAGGATCAACATTGCGCTTCGTTAGGTTACTACGAAGAATATCGCGCATTTGCTTAAGCTGGAAATCGTCTTGAGCAGTCAGTTTTACCGACTCATCTTTGTAGTCAAAGCTAGCGTCAACACCGCGGAAATCGAAACGAGTCGATAGTTCACGGTTAGCATTGTCTACAGCGTTACGTAGTTCTACTGCTTCTACTTCAGAGATAATGTCAAATGATGGCATTGTTTTATTTCCTTAAGCTAAGTTTCTATCTTTGATTGCTGTTGCAAGCATGTCTAACATTGTCGCGGTATCTTCCCAGCTTAGACACGGGTCAGTAATCGACTTGCCGTATTCTAGGTTGTTGATATCCGTCATTGGCTGGTTACCTTCTTTAATGAAGCTTTCTGCCATGATGCCTGCAATTTGATTTTTGTTCGATTTGATCTGTTCACAGATGTCTTTTGCAACGTCCAACTGTTTGCGGTGTTGCTTTTCACAGTTAGCGTGGCTGAAGTCCACAACCAAACGTTGAGGTAGGTCGAACTCAGCTAGTTGCTTACATGCGCTATCCACAGATTGTGCGTCAAAGTTTGGACCTTTATCACCACCACGCAGAATTACGTGACCGTATGGGTTGCCCGAAGTGCGGTAAACTGTCATACGACCATTTTTATCTGGTGAGTAGAAGTAGTGAGAAGCTTGTGACGCGCGAATTGCATCAATAGCGATCTTGATGTTGCCGTTTGTCGCGTTTTTGAAGCCAACTGGGCAAGACAATGCTGAAGCCATTTCACGGTGAATCTGAGATTCGGTAGTACGTGCCCCGATTGCGCCCCAAGTGATCAGGTCTGCAATGTATTGACCTGTGATCATATCAAGGAATTCAGTTGCGGTTGCTAGACCAAGCTTGTTGATATCAAGCAAAAGCTGACGTGCTTTGTTTAAGCCTGTTTCAAGTGCGTAAGAACCATCAAGGTTTGGATCGGTAATTAAGCCTTTCCAACCTACAACCGTACGAGGTTTCTCGAAGTAGGTTCTCATGACAACAAACAATTCGTCTTTGTATTGTTCTTGAATCTGGCTTAGACGCTCAGCGTAATCAAGTGCCGCTTCTGTATCGTGAACAGAGCAAGGGCCTACGATAACTAATAGGCGGTTATCACGACCAGTTAGGATATCTTCGATTTGGCGGCGAGAATTTGCAATACGCTCAGCAACGTCGTCAGTAATAGGGTGTGCGTTGCCTAATTCGGCAGGAGTTGGCATAGGACCCAGAGCTTGGGTTCTCAACTCATCAGTTTTTAATGGCATGTGATAGCTTTTTTATTCTATTGCGAAGTGGTTAAGATAACGGAATTGAACCGAGGAATAAACTCTCTTAAGTCAAAGTTATCTCTGTTATTACTAATATTCTTATTTTTATCAGCAGCCCGACGCTAAATACGGGATTTTCACTTGTATTAACAGGCAGCTATCGGTATTTTCGTTTGAACACAACATAAAAATGCTGGAGCAGCAATGACTCAAGAAAATCAAAGCACTTTGCACCCAGAACTGGTCTTAGGCGATGTGCTGCCTTCTTATAACGATAATATTAATTCCAACCACTTATACGTATCTCTCTCTGAATTGGTCATGGATCGTGTCTTCTATCATCCAAGTATTGAAAGCCATTTAGACACACTTTCTGATATAGAGAAAACCTCTCTAGACGCGATTCTTGGTGGCAAAAGCGTTGATGAACATTTCGTTTCGACCTTGGTAACGGCGATTCAAGCGGCTGTTCAACCAAACCATAGTTCTGTGCGTATCGCTTTAAGCAATGCTGACAGCTACGGCTTTCGTTCGCTGTTAGGTGGTAATTGCGAAGTAGAAGAGGTGAACCCGGCACTGGGTATTCGTGGTGTTGCTCGTTATGCGACGCCAGAGTACAGCAAAGCGTTTGCTTTGGAGTGTCAGGTAGTTAAAACACTGCGCGAACAAGGCATCAATGTCGAAGTCGTGGTTCCTTATGTACGCGCATTAAGCGACGCGGCTAAGATCATCGATTTACTTGCAGAGCAAGGCTTGCCTCGCGGTTTGAATGGCTTGAAGGTATTGTTCTCATGCGATGTGCCATCTGCCGTTCTACTGAGTGAACGTCTACTGCATTACTTTGATGGTGTTGTGGTGAATGTCGACAGTCTAGCGTCTTTCACACTTGGTGTTGATAAGCAGAATGAAGCGCAGCAACACGCTTTTGATCCACAAAACGAAGCGGTAATTACACTGCTAGATATGATTGTTAAGGCGACACAGAACGCTAAGAAACCCGTTTTACTTGTTACTCAAGGTTTGGTTGATTATCCGCGCTTACAAGGTTACATCGCTGACCTTGAAGGGGTTGAAACCGTCGTGACGGCATAAATCAGTCTGTTGCTGTAATTTATCAACTTGGCGTATGAGTTGGTTCGAAGCGCTAATGCTTTGAGAATAAAAGAGATATCATTGTGTGATGATATCTCTTTTTTGTAACATTTTTTTGACATCTTAATCGTTAGTCGATTAACTGGTCTGATGACTGATTAGGCTAGGTAATTCCAATGTTAACCTCTCTACAAAAAGCAAATTTCTATTTAAGCATGTTTGGTTTTTTCAAAGTCCCACTCATCTGGCTGTGTCGACCAAAGCTTCTGGTACTCGATAACGAGCGTGTAGAGGTGAAAATTCCGCTTAGAAGGCGCACCAAAAACCATCTTAATAGCATGTATTTCGGAGTTTTAGCTGTAGGTGCGGATGTAGCAGGTGGCTTTCTTGCTATGAGTAAATCTCAACAGCAAGGTGAGAAGATCTCTTTGGCGTTTAAAGAGGTGACAGGTAACTTTCTGAAGCGACCTGAAGGCGATGTGCATTTCACCTGTACTGACGGTGAGCTGATCAACACTATGCTGGCAGAAACCATGTCGACCGGAGAGCGAGTAAATCAGCCAGTAACCATTATCGCAACCTGCCCATCACTGCATGGCGAAGAGCCCATGGCAGAATTTACACTCACGCTCTCTATCAAAAAAATCCCATCTAGAAAGTAACCACAAGTATCTGCTTAGAATGGTATTTGGTGGGGCTCGAACTAACAAAAACGGTATGTGAATGTATATCCACATACCGTAATAGCACGAATCGCAGTAGTTCTATGACTCTTGTGTGATTTGCTCGATATCGACAATCTTTGAACGGTTCATGACTATTTTCCAACGATAGTAAGTTGGTTCATTATCGTGGTTGTTCTCTTTAATGATCAGATTGAGCAGGTGACGCTTCTCAACGGACTCTCGACTCACTTGACCTTCATTCAATCGATAAATCTTGTTCGAGCCCTTATCCATTAAGCGTGTCAGCGCTCTTAGACTGATCGACAAGGTTTCACGCGTTTCCTCGTAGCCACTCATAAAGGTTGATGTCGACATCTCTGTGTGCGACCGGTAATGCAAGATTTGCTCTTCACGCTGCACCACACGTTTCTTACGTATTGACTGAATGCGGTCCGCGAGCTTAGAAAAGTTTGCGTAGTCCAACCACTCGAGTTTATGACCAACTGACTTATTGGTAGTTGGATCGTAATAACGGCGTTTCCACTTTGGCTTGCCTTTACGAAGCCAGCGCCAAAGAATGTCTCTTAAATCGTCTTTGAATATCTCGCGTAGTGCATAGATGAAAGACATCGCGACGATGAAAGAAGCGGTAATCTCTCCTAGGAAATCTCGGGCTAAGATAACCGTTGTGGTCACAACCACCATCACTAAACCTGTCGCAACACCTTTTACTGCTCGTTTAACGTTTTTACCCATTGAGGTGGTTTTCTCTTTGAGTACGATAGGGTGCTCAATCAAACGACGCAGCAAACGCATCTTGTTACTCAAGCGGGTTACATCTTCTCGAACTTTGGCTGAGTTGTAGCGGTTCAGTTTGCGGTGAGCGGTCTCTTTATCGCAAAGGGTTAAAAGACGCTCTTTGATGGTTGAATACTCGCTACCACGAGGCATGTGTGACACTAGCGATAGGAATTTTTGCTCGGTATACCAAGATAGGTAGTTGTCTATATTGGCATAGTAGCGTTTCAGGTTTTCTTCATAAGGGATACTTCGACGCAGCTTCTTTAATATGTCTAAAGCCAGTTCGATAACCTCATCCACTTCGTCAGCCGTTACGTCGTCACTATCATTTTTATTTAAGCTGCTGACCGCTTTATCTAAAGCGATAACATATTGGTAGGCGAACAAGCTCAAGCTTACACGGTATTGAGTGGTAGACAGTCGTCCACGTTTTGCTAAACGGCTGTGTACTAGGGGGAGTAGTGTTTTATCACTGTAGTACGCGCGTTTTTGAGTGATTGAGCTATAGAAAAATGCGCTCTCAGAAAGTACTTCTGGAGTGAGTCCAAGTTCACCGGGAATGAATAGATAAACATCCATGTCGAGCTTTTTGGTTTTAGCCATTGCATGGTTAATTTTGAGTGTTATCGCATCTTGTTTATCAACGGTGATCAACGATGGCTCCTAGAATGTAAAAATATGAATGAAACTAGCGAAAGCATATCAGAGATCACGTATAATCTCCGCCAAATTTAAAGTAGAGACAATCTTGATGATTAATATTGGTCAAATAAACAACTTAGAAGTAGTAAAACAAGCAGATTTCGGTGTATTCCTTGACGCTAGCGACTATGGAACGGTGTTGCTGCCGAAACGATTTACTCCTGAAGGTGTTGAAATTGGTCAAAAGTTAGATGTGTTCTTATACATTGATTCTGACAACCAGATCGCTGCAACGACTGAAAAACCTATCGCACAAGTTGGCCAGTTTGGCTTGATGACTGTTGAAGGTGTAAACAGCACCGGTGCATTCATGAACTGGGGCGTGAAAGGCAAAGACCTATTGGTTCCTTTCAGCGAACAACGTGGTCGATTAAACGAAGGCCAGTCAATCTTAGTATATGTGTACATTGATAAAGCATCTAGCCGCATTGTAGGTACAACTAAGTTTAACAAGTGGTTAGACAACACTCCTGCGAATTACAAACGCAACCAGCAAGTTGACTTAATCATCGCTGAACGTAGCCAGTTAGGCTACAAAGCGATCGTGAATGGCGAACACTGGGGCATGATTTTCCCATCAGACATCATCGGTAAATTATTTATCGGTAAGACGCTGAAAGGCTACATTAAAAACATTCGTGAAGAAGATGGTAAGATTGACCTTTCTCTTCAGAAAGTTGGCGTAGCTAAGATGGATGACCTAAGCATTAAGATCTTAGACTTACTTGAGAAGAAAGGCGGCTTTTTGCCTTTGAATGATAAGTCTTCACCTGAAGCTATTTTCTCTGCTTTCAGAACCAGTAAAGGTACATTCAAAAAGACCATCGGTGGTTTGTACAAAGCTGGCAAGATCTCTATCGATAAAGAAGGCATTAGCTTAGCTAAATAAGCCAAGCTCTCGGTTAAAAAAAAGCCCAAACTTTCCTGTTTGGGCTTAGGGGAAAGGGCTCCGAAGAGCCTACGCTAATCGTTTCAATTCTTTGTTTACTAGATGAAGTTTAGTTTAATTTTCCTAATATGCGATTTTTGACCGTTAAAATAGCGACTTGAATTGATTGTTTTGTTATTAAGTATTGGTTCGAAAGACCTTTCTATATAGATAGCATGACTCAAGTTCAATAGAAAAAGCCCAAGCAACGTGCGTTGTTTGGGCTTTTTGTTTATTCGTTTGTCTAATTTGCGATAGAAGCGGAATGTTGGTTAGAACAGGTTCTTATCACGCACTAATTCTCGTGGCAGGCCGTTTTTGACTCGATTGCCAACCCACTTACCAAGGCCAATGATTGCGCCATTGTATTTGACCAGCACTTCTCCTTTGCCGGATAAGCCTTCTGGGCGAACATCTCTACCCATGAACCATTCGCGAGCATCGTCGATAGTCAGCTCAACAATGTTAGCTTCGTTGCCTGTCGCGAGGGTTGTCGCCACTTGGTGTTGCCAGCGGTAGCCCTTTTTATGGGTTTCTGCGATCTTGATGCCCATGCGAGAGAAACGAAACTCACCAATCATCGGCTCTAACGCTTCAGGGAATAGCCATACATCTTTGTCACGTGTCCATACTTGAGTATCGTTTGGTAACTCAATATCTAACGCACTTGAAAGCTGTTCTGCAACTTCTTGTTGTGCTTTCTTCGAAGCCTTCTCAAATGGAAACTTGCCTAAACGCTTCTTCACTTCTGGTGGTGCCACAGATGCTAATTTTCGGATGCGAGCAACGAAGAAGCCTTCAGAGTCATAAACCTGAGGGAATATGTGTAGGAAGCCTTCTTCTGTTGTGGTTGCTTTCGCGTTATCGAATAGAGATTCTAGAGATTCAAACTCAACCGCATCGCCAAAGGTCTCTTTTAAGTGATGACACACTTGTTGGTTTTCTTCTGTGCTTAACGTGCACGTCGAGTAGACCAATACACCATTAGGTTTGAGAGCGTGGAATGCACTTTCAATGAGGTCTTTTTGCGTGTCAGCAATTTCAACAACCGACTGATACGTCCAGTTCTTCATTGCGTCGGCATCTTTACGAATCGTGCCTTCACCAGAGCAGGGCGCATCCAACAATACAGCGTCGAATTGTTCAGGTAACCAACCACCAAACACACGACCATCAAAATTACTTAGCGCTGCATTTCTTACGCCGCAGCGTTCAATGTTAGCGTGAAGCACTTTAACTCGGCTTGCTGCATATTCATTGGCAACCAACACACCACGGTTGTCCATCAACGCTGCGATTTGAGTGGTTTTAGAACCTGGAGCCGCAGCGGTGTCGAGAACTGCTTGATAGTTCTCTTCGCCTTGGAAAAGAGCTGACGGTGGCATCATCGAGCTGGCTTCTTGGATGTAGAACAAACCAGACATGTGCTCGGCAGTATTACCTAGTGGAGCTTCAGTTTCATCGGCCGTGATCCAAAAACCCGTTTCACACCAAGGTACTGGTTCCAGTTCCCAACCTTTATCTTTCGCGCGTACCAGAAAGTCTTCAACACTGATTTTGAGTGTGTTTACGCGAATACTTTTACGAAGTGGCTTTTGACAAGAAGCGACAAACGAAGCCATATCTAAATGGCTAGGCATGATGCTTTCAATATGAGTAAGGAATTCTTCTGGGATATATACGTTAGCGTGCAAAAGGGTATCTCGATTTATAGCGTTAATGCGGGCAGTTTAAAGCAAAATGAGATTGTCCTAAACTAAATTTGCTTTAAACAATAAAAATGCAGCTCAAAGGCTGCATTTGGATGTTAATTGTCGGCTATTCGCTCGGAGAACCGATGCTATAACGCGCGTTTATGGGCGAGGGATAGCCGTTCTCCACGATTTCCATTCGTCTTCCGCTTTAGGGTACAAGTAGAAAGACTGGTCTTCTTGTGCCAAAGGCTGCAGTTCATTAGTCGGTGGTGTTGAGAAAGTAATACCACCTCTGATTAAGCTATCGACAGTACCTGCCTTGATGTTTGCACCAGACAAGCCGATAGACACATCCACACCCGATACATTCCAGAACACACTGTTGGCACGAATTAAGTAAGCGAACTCTGGTTTGATTTGAATGGTAGAGATAATACGATCTGCAAACTCACCAAGTTGAACGTCAATGACTGTGCCGATTTCTAGTTCGCGGAATAGAATCGGCGTACCTTCTGATACTGAACCGCGACTCTCACTTTGCAGCGTGAAAATCTTGCCTTCAGGTTGAACTGGACCATTACTTAGCTTGAATGCTGTGGTTTTGCTTCCTTTACCCGGTTCAACTTTAATGTGCTTAGAAATCAGAGAAGAGACATTCTTAATCCCATTCAAACCAATCTCCGGCTCAGCTAGCCAAAAATGGCTACCAGCAACAGCTATCTTATCGACATACTCAGGCAGGATACGAGCCGTAATCTCAATGCCACCTTTAGTGAAATTCGGAACGACTAAAGTCACTTCACCGACATTGACGCCTTGATATTTAATTGGTGTACCTTTGCTAATCTCTTGATCGCCCGAAGAAGTAATCGTGATGGCACGACCAAATTTACGAGCAGATTTAGAATCAGTATAGAGTTTCCAAACATCACCCAGTTTGTTGTCGATACCTGGCAGTGAATCAAACGCGATACCGCCTTGAATCAGAGTTTTAACCGGAGCCGCTTTGATGCTGATACCGGACAAAGACGCGTCAACCTCAACACCTGAACGGTTCCAGAAAACCGTGTGTTTGTTGATGAGGTGTGTGTAACGGTTTTCAATGGTGACCTGGATTCTCACACCACCGTCGGCAAGCTGGAAGTCACTGATGCTACCAACCTGAAGATTGCGGTAGAGTAGTGGGCTGCCTTTTGAAATTGACGGTAATTCGCTGGCAAACAGTGACAATGTCTTCGAACCTGATTGGTTGAACTTGGCGATTTCTGCCAGTGATTTGCTTTGGAACAGTTGGTAGCTTGGTCTTGCTTGAGCCTTACCTTCACTCACAAAGCTAATTGAGCCTGTCAGTAGTTGTTTTGCAGGTGGAACGGTAACGCTTAACCCAGACTCAGTTAATTCTGCACTCGCGCTACCTGTTACGAAAAAGCGGTTGTTGCTTTTTATGAGATGTGCGTATTCATTATCGATCAACGCATCCATGAACACTTCATGCTTATCGCTTCCTGTGCCAACGCCATCAACTAAACCGACTTTGATGATAGAGCCGACTGCAATGCCTTTGTAAAGTAGCTGCGTACCAACATCTAAACCGAAAGAGTTATTGGAGGTTAAGCGAATCGCTACTGATTTTTCCTGTTCTTGGCTGTATTCCGTTTTGCGAATCGCGGTAAAGCGGCGCGCTTTTTCACCCTCACCAGGGACTAGCGTTAAGAAGTTGCCTGTTACTAAGTTCGCGATATTCTTCATACCCGTCAGTGATAGTTCGGCTTCCTCAAGAATGAACTTACTACCACTGTTTAGGAAGTCGCTGAAAGCAGGCTGGATAGCTGCTGAAGCAACAACGTTTTCTCGGCCTTCGCTGAGTGATAAGTCGGTAATTTGACCGATTTCGATGCCGCGGTACATGATTGGAGCGCCAGTTGCACTGATCTTATTGTCATCAGGAACAGCAATCTTAATAGAAATACCACGACCAGCAGTTTTTAGATCTGGGTAGAGTTTGAATTTGGTGTTCATCTCAACTGGCTGACCATCTCCAGGTGAGTCTACGGCGATAGAACCACCTAATAGAGCGCTTAGGCTCTCTAAACGAACATCAACGCCTGAAAACCCAATGCTTGCACCTAAGCCACTGACGTTCCAGAAACGGCTTTGGTCGGTAATGATATGGCTGTATTCATCTTTAATAGCCGCTTGAATCGTGACTGACTTGCCGCTTTCGTTAAGCTGGTAGTTGTAGACCTCACCGATTGGGATTTTACGATAAACAATCTGAGAGCCAACAGAGACGCCACCCAAATCTTTTGTTGTCAGTGATATGTTCAAGCCATCGGCAGCTAACAAGTCAGAAGGTGCAGACTCTAAAGCTTGGAAAACAGTTTCTGGCTCTTGTTTGGTCTCACTTGGGTGAATTGCAATGTAGTTACCAGATACAAGCGCATCTAGCCCAGAAATACCAGATAAGCTTGCGGTCGGCTTCACTAACCAAAATCGAGTGCCTTTAGACAGCAGCTTTTTCGCTTCCGGATAAATATCAGCATCAACATAGATATTAGATAAGTCTTTCGAGAGGGTAATATCGCGAACCATACCCACTTCTAAGCCTTGGTAGCGAATTGTGGTGCGTCCTGCGACTAAGCCTGCCGCATCTGAGAAGTAGATCTGTACACGTTGGCCTGCATCATGGACTGACTTCATTACTAGCCAGCCCGCAAGCGCGACGGTGAGGATCGGGAGAATCCACAAAGGGGAAATGCCTTTGTTTTTTCTGACTTCCGGTGAATATGATGTTTGTGATTGGTTATTGTCGTTCATTCACTGACTCATCTTTAGAGGTATAGTTATCCCAAATTAGCCTAGGATCTAAGCTTTCCGCTGCCAGCATTGTGAGAACCACAACAACGCCGAAAGCGACTGCACCATAACCTGGTGTGAAGTTTAAAATTTGTCCACGGTCGACCAGTGTCATCATGATCGAAATAACGAACAGATCCATAACGGACCATTTCCCCACCCACTTCACGATAAAATAGATGGTCATTCGTTGTCTGTGGTAAAGCGCTCGCTTCATTTGAATGCAAATCAGTATGTAAGCAAGCCCAAGGATTTTGGCAACGGGAACGACAATACTCGCAATAAAAATGATGGCAGCGATGCCGTACATGTCACTATTGATAAGAGAGGCAACACCGGAGATGATCGTATCTTCCAGCCTTTGCCCGTTTGTAATAAGAATAGATATAGGAATCACGTTGGCTGGCACAATCGCAACGGCGGCGGCAAACAGTAGTGCCCATGTTTTTTGTATCGAGTAAGGCTTGCGGTGATACAGAGCATGATGACAACGAACGCAAGCGTGACCTTCGGGCTGAGAAAGATGGCAGTTATGGCAGTGCACGTTCTTGCTTTCGGTAAAGCTGTATTCCGACTCTTTTGCCCATGCTTCCCAGTAACGTCGAACACTAATTCGGCTCACCAGTAAAACGCTAAACAGCTGCAACAAGATAAGGCCAATTAAGCCGGGGCCAACAAAGATGTCTGAATAGTCTTGTAGCTTAAAGCACGAGATAGCAACGCTGACTAAGAATACATCCAGCATCATCCAGTGTTTTAAGGTTTGAATGATTGCCAGCGAGTAGCGGAACGGCGTAAAAAGTGCGAAACGAAGTGAAAAATGGCTAATGAGCACAGAGCCACATACCAATAAAGGGGCAATGGAACTGCAGAACAGGATAAGCAATCCAAGTAGTGGAAAACCTTCACCCATTAAGGTAAAGACGCCGGATGGTAACGTCGCGGGTATCATGACGCCAATCAGGCGAATACTGATGAATTCAAAAAAGTGCGACGGGATAAACAGCAATAAGCAGGTAATTGCAATTGCTAGGTTTCCAGATAGGCTAGGGGTGCCGCCGCGGTAAAGTTGAGTGCCGCACCTTGGGCAATAGGCCGACTTACCTAACGGGATATCCATTTTATCAACGGGCAGTTCGCAGCCTTGGCATAATCGCACAGAGCTGCTGTCACATTGATGTTCGGTTGATAAGTCTTGGGGTACGGATGGGGAGGTCATGCGACCTCCCAAATAGAATTGTGCGTCAGTTTAGAAGTGTGGTGTACGTAAGTAGAACAATAAACATCAGGCGTGCGACTGCACACTGCCATAGAGTGTTTGATAAAGTCCTTGTTGTTCAACCAGTTCACCATGTGTTCCCGTCTGTGTGACTTGCCCATCTTCTAAAACATAGATTAAATCGGCTTGTTTCACCGCTGATAATCGATGAGCCACGATCAAAGTTGTGCGATCTTTCAAAAACTCGCTCAATGCTTTGTGTAAAGCGGACTCTGTTGCCGTATCTAGTGCTGATGTCGCTTCATCAAGAATAACAAACTTAGGATTACTCAGCACCATACGAGCAATCGCTAGACGTTGTCGCTGGCCACCTGAGAGGCGAACCCCGTTCCTACCAATTTGTGTATCTAAGCCGTTACTTAACTGCTTGATGACGTCTTGCATTTGAGAGACTTCAAGCGCGCGCCACAACGACATTTCATCGTAGTCAGCACCAAGGGTCAGATTATGCCTTAATGTATCGTTGAAGAGTATAGGTTGTTGTAAAACAACAGCAATTTGATTGCGTATAATATCAAAGCTGATGTCGTCGGTGGTTTCACCGTTATAACGTATACACCCAGAGTCAGCTTGATAAACCCCAATCAGTAACTGGATTAGTGTGGATTTACCACCCCCGCTTGCGCCCACCAAAGCCACCTTTTTACCAGCAGGTATGTGTAGCGAAAGGTTATTTAAAACAGTGTTTTCTAATGTGTAAGAGAATGTAACGTTTTCAATGTCGACTGTCACTTCCTTATCATCATGGAATGGATTTACCTTACTAACCGGGCGTCTCTCTTCTTCCAGTTGTAGGAGATCGTTAATACGCTGCAGTGCTGCCTTAGCGCTATACCACGAGAATTGAATGCCGAGTAGCTCTTGAACAGGTCCTAACATAAACCATAAGTAGCCGAATACCGCAAAGATTTGACCAATGGTTAAGTCACTGAACAGAACCATCAGCATCGCGACCGCTCGGAACAGCTCAAAGCCTAATAAGAAAAGTAGAAATGAAACGCGCCCGGCAGCTTCTGATTGCCATGCGTATTTGTCAGCATCGATTCTTACTTGATTCGCTTGAACTTTGAGTTCATCCAGGAAGATACGTTCTTTGTTAGCTGCACGCAGTTGATAGATGCCATCTAGTGTTTCTACTAATCGGTTTTGAAAACGTTCAAATGATTGGTTCTCGTGTTTCTTCAGGTGCTTAACTTTACTGCCTAGTTTACGTGAGAAGTAAATGACAACAGGATTGACCAGTAAAATGAACAGTCCTAAGCGCCACTCAAGCCACAACAAAACGATAGCGGTGCCGAACACAGTTAAAAAGCTGATAATGAATTTAGACAGTGTTGAACCAATAAACTTATCGATGGTCTCTATGTCTGTGATTAAGTGAGCATTAATGCCGCCACTGCCTTTTGTCTCGTATTGTTTGATGCTGATGCGACCGAGTTTGTCGATCATTTTGCTGCGCATCTTATAAGTGATGGTTTTAGAGACTAGAGTGAACTGACGTCCTTGAAGGATGTTAAGCCCTTGGCTGACGGTACGCATCAAAATGACAAGTAATAGGGTTAATGCAATATAGCCGGTAGGAGTTTGCATTGAGGTTGGCAACAGATGGTTCATCATCTCAAGCCCAGATGCTGGCTTGTCGAGAAGTACCTCATCTACCATCAGTGGCATAAGTAGTGGGATAGGGACGCTAATTAATGTCGCGAGTATGGCGATGATGTTGGCAAACACCAGTTTGGACTTGTGTTTTTTTACTTGAGTTATCAGCCAAGAACGGCTAATAGTGTCATCTGAATTGGTCATTTTAATGAGAATAAGTCCTATTTAGGTGGGTGGTCGCATTCTACTGTGTTCTCTTAATAATGGAAGTCTCAATTTAATTGGAAGTTAATATGAAAATAGAACATTACCATCGCTTAACCAAACAAGCTGTTGCATTAATCGAATCAGAAACCGATATGATCGCAAATTTGTCAAATATCAGTGCATTACTGTCGATGGAACTTGACGATCTGAACTGGGCAGGCTTTTACTTAATGAAAGGCGATGAATTGGTTCTTGGTCCATTTCAGGGTAAGCCTGCATGTGTACGTATTCCTGTCGGTCGTGGTGTATGCGGAACTGCGGTTTCGACAAACACCGTTCAACGTATATACGACGTGCATGAGTTCGAAGGTCACATTGCTTGTGACGCGGCAAGTAACTCAGAAATTGTGATTCCGTTTACGATTGATGGAAAAATAGCAGGCGTACTGGATATCGATAGTCCAAATGTTGGTCGATTTAGCGAAATTGACGAGGAAGGACTGACGTTTTTCATGGCTGAAGTGGAAAAGCTGCTTAATTCGCACGCGAACAAGGCATAAATTATTCTCTTACTGTGGTTTTTCCCAAGCATCTCTCTATAATACGTAAAAATATTTTCTTAATGCTCGCGGAAAACCGCAAAAACCAGGAACCCACATGGAAAACACTGAAAAGTTAAAAAACAGCAAAGAAGTTATCGCATATATTGCTGAATGTTTCCCTAAATGCTTTACTTTAGAAGGTGAAGCGAAGCCACTTAAAATTGGTATTTTTCAAGATCTTGCTGAACGTCTAAATGAAGACGAAAAAGTAAGTAAGACTCAGCTTCGTGCAGCGTTAAGACAGTACACATCATCATGGCGTTACCTGCACGGCGTAAAAGCTGGTGCAGAGCGTGTTGACCTAGACGGCAACGCGTGTGGCACACTAGAAGAAGAGCACGTTGAGCACGCTAAAGCTACACTTGCAGAAAGCAAAGCTAAAGTTCAGGCTCGTCGTAAAGAGCAAGCACAAAAAGCTCGCGAAGAAGGCAAAGCGAAACCTAAGGCGAAGAAAGCTCCACAGCCTCGTCGCCAAGCGCCTAAAGCACCAAAAGTAGAAAAGCCTGTAGAAACACGCGCTTTGAACGCTGACGAATTCATCGCTGGCAAAGAAGTAAATGTGAACATGGGTAAAGGAAACATGGCTGCGACCATTGTTGAAATCAATAAGGAAGATGTACGTGTTCAGTTAGCAAACGGCCTACAAATGGTTGTTAAAGCGGAGCACTTGCGCGCTTAAAGGAGATACTCCTACGCATGAAATGCCGTTCAAAATTGACACTGATTGCTGCTAGCTTTTTGCTAGCAGCTTCAGCTCAGGCTCTTGAAGCCAAATTAGATCAGGACGATTTACCTCTACTCGCTCCTGAGGTCCAACACGAAACTGCTAGTAAACGTGTTACTTCTCGATTTACTCGTTCCCACTATAAACACTTCAATCTCAACGACGATTTCTCTCAAGCTATCTTTAATCGTTACTTAGAGATGCTGGATTACAATCGTAATATCTTCACCCAAGCTGATATTGACTCTTTCTCTGCGGCATCGAAGCAAATCGATGACCAGTTAAAAGCAGGCAATAACCAGATTGCTTTCGATGTTTACAATTTGTCTATGCAGAAGCGTTTTGAACGTTTCCAGTATGCATTGTCTTTGCTCGATACTGAAATCAAGTTTGATACCGATGAAACTATCGAACTTAATCGTAGTGAAGCAGCGTGGCCGAAAGATATCGCTGAAGTGAATGAGCTTTGGAGAAAACGCGTTAAATACGATGCGTTGAATCTAAAACTAACTGGTAAAGAGTGGCCAGAGATTCAAGAAGTTTTGGAAAAGCGTTACAACAATGCGATGAAGCGTATTACGCAATCGCATAATGAAGATGCTTTCCAGATCTACATGAACGCATTTGCACGAGAGGTCGATCCTCACACTAGCTACCTTTCTCCAAGAAATGCAGAGCAATTCCAATCTGAGATGAATCTTTCTCTAGAAGGGATTGGTGCTGTGCTTCAAATGACAGACGACTACACCGTTATCCGTTCTTTAGTTGCTGGTGGCCCTGCGTCAAACAGTAAACAATTGAGCGATGGCGATCGTATTGTCGGCGTTGGTCAAGATGGAGAAGAGATTGTTGATGTTATTGGCTGGCGCTTAGACGATGTAGTACAACTTATTAAAGGCCCGAAAGGGACTAAAGTGAAGCTGCAGATCTTACCTGATGGTAAAGATGCAAAAAGTCACGTTGTCACAATTGTTCGTGATAAGATTCGTCTAGAAGACCGTGCTGTTAAATCAGAAGTTATCGAGAAAGATGGTAAGAAGATTGGTGTACTAGAAGTGCCAAGTTTCTACGTTGGCCTTTCTAAAGATACCGACAAACTGATCGCTGAGCTCAAAGAGCAAGGTGTCGAGGGTATCATTGTCGATCTTCGTAATAACGGTGGTGGTGCACTTACCGAAGCAACGGAACTCTCTGGTCTATTTATCAAAGAGGGACCTGTTGTCCAAGTTCGTGATAGCTATGGTCGTGTCAAAGTGAACAGTGACACCGATGGTAAGATCAGCTACCAAGGTCCGTTAACGGTATTGGTGAATCGTTACAGTGCATCAGCATCTGAGATCTTTGCCGCTGCAATGCAAGACTATGGTCGTGCGATAATCCTGGGTGAGAACTCTTTCGGTAAAGGAACGGTACAACAGCATCGTTCTTTGAATCATATCTATGATTTGTTCGATAAAGAGTTAGGCTATGTTCAATACACAATCCAAAAATTCTACCGTATCAATGGTGGTAGTACGCAAAACAAAGGGGTAGTTCCTGATATTGCATACCCAACGCCGATTGATCCAGCAGATACAGGTGAAAGTGTTGAAGATAATGCACTACCTTGGGATAGCATCGACAAAGCGAAGTACTCTGTGTTACAGCGTAACGATGAGGAAATCGCGGCGTTAACGGCTAAACACCAAGCTCGTATCGCGACAGACATGGAATTCGGCTTTATTGCGCAAGATATTGAAAAGTATAAGGCGGATAAAGACGACAACGAACTTTCTCTGAATGAAAAGGTTCGCCAGCAAGAGAGTGATGATGCGGAAGCACTTCGTTTAGAACGTATTAATCAACGTCAAAAAGTCGCTAAGTTAGAGCCTTTCAAAACGTTGGACGATGTTCCGAACGACTATGAAGCCCCTGACGCTTATCTTGATGAGTCGGTTGCAATCATGCTAGATATGATAAAGAAATAGGCTTACCGCCTGTTGAAATTAAAAAGCGAGCTTAGGCTCGCTTTTTTTGTATCTGTTCGGTCTGATGTATCTCTATCTATATGTTTCTTTTGGTTTTTATTGCTAGTTAGTAAGCGAATGCCCTGTGAGTTTTCTAGATTTCTGTTTGGTAAATAATGACATTTAAGTTACTTCGCATTTAAAATTTAGTGACTTGGATCATATTTTTTCGCTTTCTATTCATTACGTGCCTAAGCTTAAAGAAAAACGAGGGGGCGCTTATGAAATGGATTCTACTATTTTTATCTTGTTTAAGTTTTGCTGCTTTTGGGAGTGAAGTTACTCCTAACGGTCAGCAATCAAAAAGTGATAGTAACTTATCCCATTTTGACCTTCCTTTGTTGCTTGGTGACTGGTATTTAATGAATCCAGATCCGGAGCAAGGCACTGAAAACTTTAGAGCAATAAAGCTGACTCTCGATTCAAATTATTCGTTTACTATCGATATCCAGAAAAAAGACTATAGTGTCGACCATTGGGAAGGTTTATATAATGCCAATGAAGACACAATTATTCTGGGTCTGAACACGTCTGAGCCTCAAGTCTATTCTTACAGCAGCAATCACAACATGCTGAATCTTAATGGTGTGATGTTTACTAAAGCATTACCCAACGCACTGGCGGGTATTTGGTCTAGCGCTGAGCTATCGGGTAGCGATTTAAGAGCGAGTAACATCCAAAAAATGGATTTGGTTTTGCAGCCTGACTTTATCTTCATGTTCCGCGTGTCTGATGAAGAAGGTGGCGAAGTTATTCGTCGCGGGGTGTATTACACCGAAGGCGACCAACTAGTGTTACTTTATGAAAACGGTGAACACGGCACTCGATATACACTGAACAGCGATGTGTTAACGCTACAAGGTGAAGAGGGAGATATGTTTGCGGTGCTGAATCGCATCCGATAATCGTGAGTTTTAGCAGTAAAGTGGTACTCGTTGATAATATTGTGCACAGTTCATTTCTTAGTCGTTCCTGTCTGATTTGATTGATAAAATAGCAAAATATGGAGGCATTTTCCTACAATGCCTCCTTTTTTTAATATTCCCCTTGTTTTATTGGCGATCAACCTTTAGATATATACAGTTAAAAAATTATTACGTATAACGATCAAAAGGAACTCGTCATGGCACATACACCTCAAGCCAAGTATCGTAAAGATTATCAATCACCATCTCACACTATTTCTGAAATCGATCTTACTTTCGATTTATACGATTCAGCATCCATCATTACTGCGGTGTCTAGTGTTAAGCAAGAAAAAGACAGCTCAACATTAGTACTGGATGGTGAAGGCTTGAAGTTGGTTTCTGTGTTGGTTGAAGGCAATGAGTGGACGCAATACGAGCAGTCTGAAACTCAACTAACGTTAACTGATCTTCCGAAGGAATTTACGTTAACCATCGTTACTGAAGTGAACCCAGAAGGTAACAGTGCACTAGAAGGTTTATACAAGTCAGGTGGCGCTTTCTGTACTCAGTGTGAAGCCGAAGGTTTCCGTCGTATTACTTACTACATGGACCGTCCAGATGTGTTGGCGAAATTCACAACAACAGTTATCGCCGACAAAGCAGAGAACCCGTTCTTATTAAGTAACGGTAACCGTGTTGATGAAGGCGAGGCAGAAAATGGTCGTCATTGGGTGAAATGGCAAGACCCGCATCCCAAACCAGCGTACTTGTTTGCACTCGTAGCCGGTGACTTCGATGTACTTCGTGACGCATACACCACGCAATCGGGTCGTAAAGTTGACCTAGAAATCTTTGTTGATAAAGGCAACCTAGACCGTGCAAACCATGCAATGGTGTCTTTGATTAACTCAATGAAGTGGGATGAAGAGCGTTTCAACTTAGAGTACGACCTAGATATCTACATGATCGTCGCGGTAGATTTCTTCAACATGGGTGCGATGGAAAACAAAGGCTTGAACGTATTTAACTCTAAGTTTGTTTTGGCGAACGACCAAACCGCAACGGATACCGATTACTTAGGTATTGAAGCGGTAATTGGCCATGAATACTTCCATAACTGGACAGGTAACCGAGTGACTTGTCGTGATTGGTTCCAGCTGAGTTTGAAAGAAGGTCTAACGGTATTCCGCGACCAAGAGTTCTCATCGGATCTTGGCTCTCGCGCAGTAAACCGTATCAACAATGTGCGTATCATTCGCGGTCCACAATTTGCCGAAGATGCAAGCCCAATGTCTCACCCAATTCGTCCTGAAAAAGTGATAGAAATGAATAACTTCTATACATTGACCGTGTACGAAAAGGGCAGTGAAGTGATCCGTATGATCCACACATTGTTGGGTGAAGACGGTTTCCAAAAAGGCATGAAACTGTACTTCGAACGTCACGATGGCACGGCAGCAACGTGTGAAGATTTTGTTGCCGCAATGGAAGATGCATCGGGTGTTGATCTGTCTCAGTTCCGTTTATGGTACAGCCAGTCTGGTACGCCGACGCTATCTGTTGAAAGCCATTACGACGCAGAGAAGAAACAGTACACATTAACAACTCGTCAAGTAACGGCGCCAACTCACGAGCAAGCTGAAAAGCAGGCTTTGCATATCCCTCTAGATATCGAGTTGTACACTGCGTCGGGTGATGTTGTTGAGTTACAATGTAACGGTGAGCCAGTTCATAACGTGTTAGACGTGAAAGAAGCGGAACAAACTTTCGTGTTTGAAAACGTTGCGGAACAACCGATCCCATCATTACTTCGTGAATTTTCTGCGCCAGTGAAATTGGAATACGACTATTCAGATGATGAGCTGATCTTCTTGATGGTGAATGCTCGCAATGAGTTCTCTCGTTGGGATGCGGGTCAAATGCTATTAGCGAAGTACATCCGCAGTAACGTGGAGAAGGTTCAACAGGGTCAAGCGTTTGAGCTTTCTGATTCTGTTGTTGACGCATTCCGTGGCGTACTGCTGAGCGATTCACTAGAGCCTGCGTTTATTGCAGAAATGCTTTCACTGCCAAGCCACAATGAAGTATCGGGTTGGTACGAGCGTGTTGATATTGATGCGATCGCATCGATCCTTAACTCGATGAAAGTAACACTAGCTGCAGAACTTGAAGACGAGTTAGCGGCTGTTTATCACAGCCACGCTCTAACAGAATACACGATCGATCACGATTCGATTGGTAAGCGTACTCTACGTAAAGTTTGCCTAAGTTACTTAGCTCACACTGAGCAGGGTAATGACTTGGTTGTTGCGATGTACCAACAAGCGAATAACATGACAGATACGATGGCAGCAATGGGTGCGGCAAACAGTGCACAACTAGCATGTCGTGAAACCTTGATGGCGGATTACAGTGACAAGTGGAAACACGATGGTCTTGTTATGGATAAGTGGTTTGCATTGCAAGGTACAAACCCAAGTTCAAATGCCCTTGAAGTGATCAAAGAGTCTATGTCACATCAAGCGTTCAGCTTAAAGAACCCAAACCGTACTCGTAACTTGGTCGGTTCGTTCTTAAACATGAACCCAGTTCAGTTCCATGACAAATCAGGTCAGGGCTACGCATTTGCTGGCGAGATCTTACGTGAGCTAAACAGCAGTAACCCGCAAGTGGCTTCACGTCTGATTGATCCACTGCTTAAATTCCGTAAGTATGATGATGATCGCCAAGCTCTTATCAAGCAAGAACTTGAGACATTGAAGAACATGGATAACTTAGCAAAAGACTTATTTGAGAAAGTAACGAAAGCACTAGAAGCTTAAGTTAAGCGTTCTCAAGGCTAACGGTTTACTTATAAACTGTTTACTTACAAAGAAAAGTCATCAGTGGTAGAGAATATCTGCCACTGATTTTTTGTTTCTGGCTCATCGAATTTTCGATAAGCTAGAACAGTTTCAAGCTCAGTCTCACTGTCAGACATCGTTAAGTGCCAAAAAACACCGGCACTGTATATTTATACAGGTATCGTATGAATCACTATATTTTCCAACTTAACATCTCATATCAGCAGTTTTTGGCCAGTTATTCTGGTGCGGCAAGTAAAGTACAAGTAATGACAACAACAGGATTGCGTATTCAGTTACCTGCAACTCGGTTCAGACCTTTTCTTACACAAATAGGGGTTAGAGGGCAATTTAGGCTGACAACTGACCAAAAAAATAAGTTTATTAAGTTAGAAGCTCTGTAAAGCTTGGCATGCCTAGTGAGTTAAAAGGAATCTTAATCACATAATCAAACATTTCACCTCTTACCACCTCCAAAACAATTAACCATTTTTCAATAATGCTTTTACAATAAATGAATGCATTACCTTTGCTTAACTCGTTAGTAGAAAAGTGTTCAAAAGCGCGATTCAAACGCCAGATTAAGTGATACCCCTAATAATAAAATATAATTCTAATTGTGGAGTGTGACTATGACCGCACGTGAAACTGTGGTTCCAGTTTTACTTGAAAAAGTTTACAAGCTGATTCAAGACAAACTTGACCTTGCTCATCGACCTCTCGTAACTCAACTTGCTCAACACTTGTTTAGTAACGTTTCTCATGACGACCTGACTCAGAGAAATGAATCCGATTTATATGGTGCTGTAGTTAGTTTATGGCACCACATCAACGAAAAGAAAGCTGACGAAATCTCAGTACGCGTTTTCAACCCGACGGTAAGTCGTCAAGGTTGGCAGTCCACTCACACTATCGTTGAGATAGTGGTACCGGACAGTCCTTTCCTTGTTGATTCTGTAAAAATGGCACTGACTCGCCTAGACCTTTCTTCTCACCTTATGCTGCATAACCCAACGCAAATCTCTCGCTCTGATTCGGGAAGTGTAGTGGGTGTGAGCAGTGGTGAAGGTGTTTTCCAATCTTTGTTCCACATCGAGGTTGACCGTCTAAGTAGCAAAGCAGAAATGACGGCACTTAAGACAGAGCTTCTAGACATTTTCACTGACACTAGCCTAGTGGTTAACGACTGGTTAACGATGGTTGAAAAGCTGAAAGAAGTCACTGACCAAGTTGAACAGCAAAAAGAAAGCATTCCAGTAGATGGTCAACGTTTTGATGAGACGTTGGCGTTTCTTCGTTGGTTAGGTGAACACAACTTTACCTTTATGGGTTATAAGGAATATGACCTAGTTTCAGTTAACGGCGATACTGAGCTGCAACCGACCAAGGAGCAAGGTCTTGGTTTGTTTGCGAATTCAGATCGTGTACGTAACGTTAAGTTGTCTGAGTTTTCTGACTCGGCGCGTTTAGAAGCAAAAAAACCGTATGTACTTATCGTAACAAAGGGCAACACGGCTTCACGCATTCACCGCCCAGCTTACAATGACTACATCGGCATTAAGAAATTCGATAAGAACGGCAAGGTAATTGGTGAGCACCGTTTCACTGGTCTTTACACTTCTGCTGTTTATAACCAAACCGTTGAAACGATTCCTCTAGTTCGTGAGAAAGTAGAGCGTATCTTAAACGCGAGTGGTTATCGTGAGGGTTCATACTCTTACAAAGCTCTGCACAACATTCTTGAAAACTACCCACGTGATGAACTGCTTCAAGCTCGAGAAGAAGAACTGCTTGAAGTGGGTACGGGTGTCGTACAGATGCAAGATCGTGATCTTCTGCGTCTGTTCGTTCGCAAAGACCCGTTTGGCCGTTTCTTTAGCTGTATGGTTTACGTAACAAAAGATCGTTACAACACTGAACTTCGTCGCCAAACACAGCGCATCTTGAAGCAGTACTTTGGGTGTGAAGAAGAAGTAGAATTTACAACGTACTTCTCTGAGAGCCCTCTGGCAAGAACGCACTATATTGTTCGTGTTGATAACAACAACATGGATGTGGACGTGAAAACAATTGAGCAAAATTTAATGGAAGTATCGTCTACGTGGGATGACCGTCTATCTGAATCAATCATTGCAAACTTTGGTGAGAGTAAAGGGCTTCCATTGTCGAAAGAGTACATGCGTGCATTCCCACGTTCGTACAAAGAAGACATGATGCCAGGTTCTGCCGTTGCAGACATCGAACGTTTAGAAGCACTGAGTGAAGACAACAAACTTGGTATGCTTTTCTACCGTCCACAAGAAGAAGCTGCAGACTCGAAAGCAGTGCGCTTAAAACTGTTCTACCACAGTGCAGAGCCAATTCACCTTTCTGATGTGATGCCAATGCTTGAAAACTTTGGCCTACGCGTAATCGGTGAGTCGCCATACGAAGTGCGTAAGACCAATGGTGTGACATATTGGATCCTTGATTTCTCTATGCTGCACAAGAGCGATAAGACTATTGATCTTCGTGAAGCGCGCGATCTTTTCCAACAAGCCTTTGCTGCAATTTGGGCGGGTGAGTTAGACAGCGATGGTTTCAACCGCTTAGTACTTGGCGCTGGTCTTTCTGGCCGTGAAATCTCAATCTTACGTGCTTATGCTCGTTACATGCGTCAAGTAGGTTTCCCATTCAGCCAACAATACATCGAAGACACATTGTCTCATTACCCAGAGTTAGCAAAAGGGCTAGTGAGCTTATTCGGTAAGCGTTTTGACCCGAAATTGAAGGGCAGCGTGAAAGGCCAACAAGATCTTATTAAGAAGATCACTGAACAGTTGGATCATGTAGAGAGCTTGGATGATGATCGTATCATTCGTCGCTACATGGAAATGATCACTGCAACGCTTCGTACTAACTACTACCAAGTGGATGAGAACAAGCAAGCTAAGCCTTGGTTGGCTCTGAAAATGAGACCAAGCGAGATTCCAGATATTCCGGCACCAGTGCCTGCGTTTGAGATCTTCGTCTACGCACCGGACATTGAAGGTGTTCACCTACGTGGCGGTAAAGTGGCTCGTGGTGGTCTTCGTTGGTCAGATCGTCAAGAAGATTTCCGTACTGAGATTCTGGGCCTAGTTAAAGCACAACAAGTTAAGAACACGGTAATTGTACCTGTTGGTGCAAAAGGTGGTTTCGTTTGTAAACGTCAGCACACTATGTCTGGCCGTGATGAAATCTTTGCTGAAGGTCAACGCTGTTACAAGCGCTTCATCCGTGCACTACTAGACGTTTCAGACAACATCATTGAAGGTGAGGTTATCCCACCTAAGAGCGTGGTTCGTCATGATGAAGATGACCCGTACTTGGTTGTTGCAGCTGATAAAGGTACAGCAACATTCTCTGACTTAGCGAACTCAGTATCTGAAGAGTACAACTTCTGGTTAGGTGATGCGTTCGCTTCGGGTGGCTCTAACGGTTACGACCACAAAGCGATGGGTATCACAGCAAAAGGTGGTTGGGAATCGGTTAAGCGTCACTTCCGTGAAATGGGCATTAACTGTCAGACAACAGACTTCACTGCTATCGGTGTTGGTGATATGGCGGGTGACGTATTTGGTAACGGTATGCTGCTATCTAAGCACATCCGTCTACAAGCGGCATTTAACCACATGCACATCTTCATTGATCCGAATCCAGATTCAGCATCAAGCTGGGTAGAGCGTGATCGTTTGTTCAATCTACCTCGCTCAAGCTGGGAAGATTACAACAAAGAACTGATTTCTCAGGGTGGTGGCATCTTCTCTCGTCGAGCGAAGTCTATCTCTCTAACACCTGAAATTCAGAAAATGCTGGGTACCAAGAAAGCATCAATGGCGCCAAATGATCTGATCAAAGCGATCTTGTCTATGGAAGTTGATCTACTTTGGAATGGTGGCATCGGTACTTACGTTAAGTCTTCTAGTGAAACTCACACTGATGTTGGCGACCGTGCTAATGACGTGTTGCGTATCAATGGCGGCGATTTGAAAGCAAAAGTTGTTGGTGAAGGCGGTAACTTGGGTATGACTCAATTGGGTCGTATTGAATATGCGCTTACCGGCGGCCGAGTGAACACAGACTTCGTTGATAACGTGGGTGGTGTTGACTGTTCAGATAACGAAGTGAACATTAAGATCTTCTTGAACGGTTTGGTGTCTAATGGTGATCTGACTGTTAAGCAACGTAACCAAGTGCTTGAGTCAATGGAAGATGAAGTTGGTGAAATCGTTCTTGATGACGCGTACTGCCAAGCTGAGTCTATTTCGGTAACTGAACATCAAGGCGTGAGTTTAGTTAAAGAGCAAATCCGCTTCATTCATACTATGGAGAAAGCAGGGTATCTGGATCGTGGTTTGGAATACATCCCAGATGATGAAACTCTGCTAGAGCGTGAGAAGCAAGGTCAAGGCCTGACGCGACCTGAGCTATCAGTATTGATTGCTTACGGTAAGATGGTTCTAAAAGAAGATCTTGTGAGTGATGATATTGCGAATGATGAGTTCCATGCGCAACAATTGATGCAATACTTCCCAACAGAGTTACGCCGTAACTATTCTCAACACATGGATAACCATCCACTGCGTGCAGAGATCATTGCGACGGCTCTTGCTAACCAAATGGTTAACGAAATGGGCTGTAACTTCATCACTCGTCTACAAGAAGAGACGGGCGCAAACATTGTCGATATTGCGAATGCTTACGCGGCATCACGTGAAATCTACGGTTTGGGTCAAGTGCTTAAGAGCATCCGTGAACTGGACAATATCTCTAGCTCAGAAGCTCAATATGAGTTGCTGTACCATGTACGTCGAACACTACGCCGTTTAACACGCTGGTTACTAAGAAACCGTACTGGCAAACAATCAGTGAAAGCACTGGTTGAACTTTACCAAGGCGATGTAGTAGCTATTACTGAGAAACTGGATGAAAATCTGGTTGCTTCAGAAGTAGAAGAGCATCAAGCAATGGCGCAAGTATGGATTGACCAAGGCGTTACAGCAGAATTGGCAAATTCAGTAGCTCGTCTGTCTAGCTTGTATTCAGCACTGGATATATCTACAGTGGCTCGTGAAACGGGTAAAACAGTACAACAAGCGTCTAAACTTTACTTCAATCTGGGCGACCGTTTGTCTCTGCACTGGTTCTTGAAGCAGATCAATGGCCAAGCCGTCGACAACAACTGGCAAGCATTGGCACGCGCTGCATTCAGAGAAGATCTGGATTGGCAACAACGTCAATTAACAGGTCAAGTACTTAACTGCGGTTGTGGTTCGGATCTTGATGTGATCAAAGCGCTCGACGATTGGATGGAAAGCAATTCTGTTTCTCTACATCGTTGGGAAAGTATCCTGAACGAATTCAAAGTAGGTTCTGTTCACGAGTTTGCTAAGTTCTCAGTTGCGTTGCGCGAATTGATGCTACTGAATCTAAACTGCATGTCGAAAGACTAACGATTAGACTCAAGTAAAACGATTTAAGGGCAGGCCATTTGGTCTGCCTTTTTCGTTTCGGGTTATGATTGCTTACCCTGGAAAGTGAGTAGCCGTAAATTCGTAATGTCTCAAACCGATTCACTGGATAGTGAATTAAAGAGTGCTAACTGCCTAGATAACGGTAACGTTTGCTTAATAAAGAAGCTCATTCGTTAGCAAACTCGATTATCTTACCCTTACAGACAGTAATAGATTGAATAGTTGGGTAAATAAGTAAATAATATCGCCCCGTTTACACGGGGCTTTTTTCTATCGGAGGCACAATGCTTTACCGTCTAGCCAGAACTGGCTTTTTCCAACTTGATGCCGAAAAGGCACATGATCTTGCAATTCAAAATTTCAAACGCTTTACCGGCACTCCCATTGATCTTTTGTATCGCCAACAATTACCTCATCGACCTGTAGAATGCATGGGTCTTACTTTTAAAAACCCAGTTGGCCTTGCGGCTGGCCTAGATAAAAACGGCGAGTGTATTGATGCATTTGGCGCGATGGGTTTTGGCTTTGTAGAAGTAGGGACTGTGACGCCACGTCCGCAAGCGGGTAACGATAAACCTCGTTTATTCCGCCTTGTTGAAGCTGAAGGTATCATCAACCGAATGGGTTTCAATAACCTAGGTGTAGATAACTTGATTGAGAATGTTAAGAAGTCAAACTACGACGGCATCTTAGGTATCAACATCGGTAAAAACAAAGACACGCCAATTGAAAAGGGCGCAGAAGACTACTTGATCTGTATGGAGAAGGTATATCAATACGCGGGTTACATTGCGGTAAATATCTCTTCACCAAACACACCAGGGCTACGTTCTCTACAATACGGCGAAGCACTTGATGATTTGCTGTCTGAGCTGAAAGCAAAACAAGCTGAACTAGAAGAGAAGCATGGTAAGTATGTTCCTCTAGCTCTTAAGATTGCACCGGATCTAAGTGACGACGAAATCAGCCAAATTTGCGAATCATTGATCAAAAATAAGATCGATGGTGTGATCGCAACAAACACGACATTGGATCGTTCAATTGTCGAAGGCATGAAACACTGTGACGAAGCCGGTGGCCTAAGTGGACGTCCAGTTCAGTCTCGTAGTACTGAAGTAGTTCGTAAACTTCACCAAGAGCTAGGTGACCAACTGCCGATCATCGGGGTAGGTGGCGTTGACTCTTATGTTGCTGCAAAAGAGAAAATGATGGCAGGCGCTAAGCTTGTTCAGGTTTACTCTGGCTTTATCTACAAAGGTCCACGCCTTGTAGCTGACATTGTCAAAAACCTGTAGTTTGTAAACTAGGTCGTTATAGAACATCAATATCAGAAGTACCTATAAACTGACATCGTCTTACTAAAAGAGACACTGTAACTCCCTGAGTTGTAGAGAAAAGCGATAAGAAAGAGGAATTCATTTCCTCTTTTTTTTTGCCTATTGCTCAGTAAAATTACTGCAATTGAAGGTAATTTTGCGTTTTACCTAATGGAATGGTTCAACAGTGTGAGACGAAATGATGCTTAAACCTAGCGATACATGGAGTTGGTATTACGATGAGCAGCAATGTTCATTAATGCTAAACCTCGGAGAGGATATGATTTTCAAAACGAATCTGGTCCGCAATAAGCTGGTGGACTGCGCGTTTCGAGATAATGAATTCACCGTTGATGACGCATCCTCATACCAAACCTTCAAAGAACAAATTTCTGGCTTAGAGCTATCTGAGCCTCGCCAAGCAGAACTAGCGCTTTACTGCGTGGCTGCGAAGCGTTTCCACAAGCCTGTACAACCAAAGAGTTGGTTCTTTGCACCTCAAGGTGCAGGCCATGAGTATCCTCAGGAAGGGGATATTGTACAAATGAATAACGAGCATAGCCTTGGTTACTTCATTGTATTAGAAGTGGGCGAGTGTGCGAGCTTGTGCGCGTTTGTAGACCTAGAAGAGTTCCTACTGACTCCTTCAAAAGGATTGCGCTTTGGCGACTCAATCAAGGTGATGCACGATAGAATGCTTGATGCTAACGCAATTCTGCATCAATCTCATCATATTGCGATGGTAGGCTAACCCAAGTTTAATACATCATTTCGCCATACGTCGCACAGAACAACCTCACTAAACCTTCCAAATAATCGGCTTAATAGCCGATTTTTTTGTGCCTAAAAAACCTCATCCTGATAAATGCATCACTCGCTAACCATCAAAATAGTGAAGTTAAGACAATTTTTTTTACGTTAATTTCACCTCATTTAATTCCTCAAAAGTGTAATTTAGTCTTCTTTATTCCCTGTTTTCGCTCTTTTGTAGCTAAATTTCACCCATTATTTCCTCTTGGTATATACCAATTTTAGGGTGAATATTAATTCACAATGTTGATTCGGTCGAGAATTGGATGTAAAAAAATTGGGTTTGTTAGGTCTTATGCTGTAAGGGGGGCTGGGTAAGCGATCGCTTCAGTACTGTGTGTTTGCTAGCCAGTTAGTCGAAAGATTCAATGAAAAGACGAGTTTAGAGTGATGCTCTGGTAACAAAATCAGGTATAATCGAGCTCATTTTTATCAATAAAAGAACACTATGAATCAATATCTAGCGGTTACCTCAAACGGCCTTGAGAATTTATTAGTTGAAGAACTAACCCAACTAGGGATTACAAACGCAAAACCTGTTCAAGCAGGTGTTAAATTCAAAGCGACCAATGAGCAAATTTATCGTTGTTGTTTGTGGAGTCGTTTGGCTTCTCGATTTGTACGTGTCCTTTCTGAATTCACTTGTCAGGACGACATGGATTTGTACCTATCGACCACTGCGGTTAACTGGGTGAATCAATTCCATAGCTCTAAGCGTTTTGTGGTTGACTTCAACGGTACTAACCGTGAAATCCGCAACAGCCAATACGGCGCGATGAAAGTGAAAGACGCTATCGTTGATTGCTTCGAGAAGAAGTCATTGCCTCGTCCTTCTATTAGTAAAGAAAACCCAGATGTTCGTATTCACGTTCGTCTACACCGTGACAAAGCGATTCTTGGTTTGGATATGGTCGGCAGCGGCCTTCACCAACGCGGCTACCGTCCTGAATCAGGTCGTGCACCATTACGCGAAACACTGGCTGCAGCGATTCTTCTTCGTAGTGGTTGGGATGCAACCAAACCTTTCTTAGATCCTATGTGTGGTTCAGGTACGCTTGTTATTGAAGCGGCAATGATGGCTGCGAACATGGCTCCGGGTGTTAAGCGTCAGAAATGGTGTTTCGAAGCTCTGGAAGATTTTGAACCAGAGCTATGGGCTGAAGTTAAATCAGAAGCGAATGTTCAAGGTCGCCGTGGTGTTAAGAAAGTCGAGTGTAAGTTCTACGGTTACGATAACGATGAGCGAATGATCAAGACTGCACGTGACAATGCGCGTCGTGCCGGTGTTGAAGACTTAATTCAATTTGAAGTAGGTGATGCTGCGCTAGTTAAGCGTCCTGCTGATTTCGATAACGGCGTGGTTGTATCAAACCCACCTTATGGTGAGCGTCTAGGCACAGAGCCTGGCTTGATTGCACTATACACGGCATTTGGCGCACAGCTTAAAGCTGAGTTTGGTGGTTGTCACGCATCTATCTTCTCTAGTTCAGACGAGTTACTAAGCTGCTTACGTATGCGTGCTGATAAACAGTTCAAACTGAACAATGGTGCGTTACCGTGTCACCAAAAGAACTACTCAATTTCAGATCGTCCGATGTCAGAGCGTCCTGCAGAGCAACAAGAACAGCAGATTGCGCCTGATTTCGCGAACCGTCTCAAGAAGAACATCGGCAAAATTGGCAAGTGGGCTAAGAAAGAGCAACTAGATTGTTACCGTATCTACGATGCAGACTTACCAGAATACAATGTAGCGATTGACGTATACCCAGGTCACCTTGTGATTCAAGAATACGCTGCACCTAAAGATGTACCGGAAGAGAAAGCAAAACGTCGTCTAACCGATATCATCCGTGCTTCTATTCAAGTGACCGGCGTTGAAGCCAACAACGTTGTGCTGAAAGTTCGTCAGAAGCAAAAAGGGCGCTCTCAATACCAGAAGCTTTCTCAAGATTCATCGAACCTAGAAGTAAATGAGTATGGCGTTAAGCTGATTGTTAACCTTCACGACTACCTAGATACAGGTTTATTCCTTGATCATAAGATTACTCGTCGTCGTATCGGTGAAATGGCAGCAGGCAAAGATTTCCTTAACCTGTTTGCTTATACAGGTAGTGCATCTGTACACGCTGCTGTGGGCGGCGCACGCTCTACAACCACCGTTGACATGTCGAATACCTACCTAGAGTGGGCGAAAGAGAACATGGAGCTTAACGGACGTGTCGGTCGTCAACATCAATTTGTTCAAGCTGACTGTCTACAATGGCTGGCTAAAGAGCAGGGTTCGTATGATCTGATCTTTATTGATCCACCAACGTTCTCTAACTCGAAGCGTATGGATCAATCTTTCGATGTTCAACGTGATCATATCCAATTGATGGAGAACCTAAAACGCCTGCTTCGTGAGGAAGGTACGATTGTGTTCTCTAACAACAAGCGTCACTTCAAAATGGACTTGGAAGCTCTAGACGAACTAGGTCTTAAGGCTCAGAACATCTCAGCGAAGACACTTCCACTAGATTTCTCTCGCAATAAGCATATTCATAACTGCTGGTTGATTACTCATAAGTAGTTAAGAGATTGTATAAGGATATATAGTGCTGACTCTCTACAGTACAGAAGGGTGCCATCTATGTGAGATGGCATTCCAACTCACGGAACAGTTAAACATTAGCCATCATATCAATGTTGTCGACATCGCATTCGATGATGAGCTCTTTTCCCGTTACGGGGTCACTATTCCGGTGCTCAAATTTGAAAGCTCTGACGGTTCTCAACACTCAGAGCTTAACTGGCCATTTGGCTTGTTAGAACTTAATGATTGGTTAAAGAAGAATGGCATTACTTACAATTCATAATGGGCAGTTAGCATTTGGCGACCACCCACTATTAGACCGTGCAGACTTCGCGCTGCAAGAAAACGAGCGTGTTTGTTTAGTAGGGCGCAACGGTGCTGGTAAGTCTACGTTGATGAAAGTCCTCTCTGGCAACATCATCATGGATGACGGCAAGATGCAAATTACACAAGATGTGGTTGTGTCTCGCTTGGAACAAGATCCGCCGCGTAACGAAGAAGGCACAGTTTATGATTATGTAGCTGGTGGTCTTGCTGAAATCGGCGAGCAGCTAAAGATCTATCATGATCTTCTGGATCTGATCGCGACCGACCCAAGTGAAAAGAACCTAAACCGTCTTACTCGTGTACAAGAGCAATTGGATCACGCTAATGCATGGCGTTTTGAAGACCGTGTAACGAATGTTCTAGGTGCTTTAAAGCTGACAGCCGAAACTAAGCTGACGGACTTATCTGGTGGTTGGCAACGTAAAGCGGCTCTTGCTCGTGCGCTTGTGTGTGACCCTGACGTGCTTCTACTCGACGAACCGACGAACCACTTGGATGTTGCTACTATTGAATGGTTAGAAGGCTTCCTGAAAGACTTCCGTGGTTCAATCATCTTTATCTCGCACGACCGTGCGTTCATTAAGTCGATGGCTACGCGTATCGTCGACCTTGATCGCGGTAAATTGAGTTCTTTCCCTGGTGATTACGAAAATTACCTAGTTGAGAAAGAAGAAGCGCTTCGCGTTGAAGAAATGCAGAACGCTGAATTCGATAAAAAGCTCGCTCAGGAAGAGGTATGGATTCGACAGGGTATCAAAGCTCGTCGTACTCGTAACGAAGGTCGTGTACGTGCGCTTAAGAAGCTACGTGAAGAGCGTTTGAATCGTCGTGAAGTGCAGGGCAAAGCGGTTATCCAAATCGATGATGCTCAGCGTTCAGGTAAGATTGTATTTGAAGCTGAGAGCATTAACTTTGGTTTCGAAGGCAAAGAGATTGTTAAAGACTTCAGCTTTAATATCATGCGTGGTGATCGTATCGCTCTTATCGGCCCTAATGGCTGTGGTAAGAGTACGGTACTTAAACTGCTTCTTGACCAGCTAAAACCTGATTCAGGTCGTCTGCATTGTGGTACTAAACTTGAAGTGGCTTACTTCGACCAATACCGTGAAATCCTAGACCCTGAGAAGTCTGTAATTGATAACCTAGCGGACGGTAAGCAAGAAGTAACTGTAGGCGGCCGTGAGCGTCATGCACTAAGCTACTTACAAGATTTCTTATTCTCGCCTAAACGTGCTCGTACTCCTGTTAAAGCGCTGTCTGGTGGTGAGAAAAACCGTCTGTTATTAGCTCGGATTTTCCTCAAATCGAACAACTTGCTGATTCTCGATGAGCCAACCAACGATCTAGATATCGAAACTTTGGAACTTTTAGAAGATTTGCTTGCCAACTATCAGGGTACGCTTCTTTTAGTAAGCCACGATCGTCAGTTTGTAGATAATACAGTAATGACAAGTTGGATCTTCGAAGGCAACGGCGTGATTGAAGAATTTGTTGGTGGCTATCACGATGCGCAACAGCAAAGAAAGCAGGCGCTTGAATACCGACAGGTTGAAAAGCCATCAAAGCCAACGAAAGTAGTTGAGGAAACTCCCAAAACTGCACCAGTTAAAGCTAAACCTAAGAAGTTATCGTATAAGCTACAGCGAGAGCTAGAAGCGTTACCACAACGTTTAGAAGAATTGGAAACACAAATTGAAGCTCTTCAGGAAGAAGTTAATGATCCAAGCTTCTTTTCAAAATCTGTAGAGCAGACACAGCCAGTTTTAGATAAGCTAACTGCGACAGAGCAGGAGCTTGAAGTTGCATTTGAGCGCTGGGAAGAGCTCGAGGCACTACAACAGGAAAGTTAAGAAGTAATAATGACTTGTACTAAATTTAAATTAACAACAGTTGCAGCTCTAGTTTTGGCTGCAACTAATGCCAACGCTGCGCTGTATAAGGTCGTTGAAGTAACGCCTTCGATTACCGGTGCATCTGAGATTTTTGGTGTAGCGATCCAGCCTGGTAGTGCTACCGACGGAACGAATGACCTTGCACTAGGGTGTTTTAACTCAGCTGCAACAAACTGTGCTGACACTACATTCAAACTGGCTGGTGAAACTCGCAATACGGTTGAAGCGGTAAGCTATCGCGAAGAAGTGCCTTTCGCTATGGATGCTCCATTCCAGTACATCCAAGAGTTTGATGATTTCGAAAACTATTGCTATCGAGAACTGAGATATTCTACATGTGAGAGCTGGGCTCAAAATCGTTGGAACGATACTTGGAGCAAGGAAAGAAATGATCTCACTCATGTAAACGCTAAAGCCTTTGTCGAAGGTGGTGCCACATATGAGAGCCGTAATACGGTGATTAACTCTCTAGATGATACAGCTCAACCATTAGGTGTTAAATCTGAAGGTGGTATCCGCAACAACGCACTATTTACGACGACAAATGGACCTACTGGTACTTCTGAAACACGTGCTTGGAAAGCTATCACAGCAAGTAACGGCACTGTTTACAATGTAGGTAGTGTGTCTGAGGAGTTTGCACCTACAGATACATCTGAGCCAGACAAAGCTTTTGCTTCTAAAGCGGCAATCTGGGATGACACTACGACCAAAGAAATTGATTGGATTCGCAGCGGTAATGCTCAAGAAGGTGATTATTTTGCTCAAGGCAGCATGCGCTCAATCGTTGAATCAAACTCTGTTTTCTATGGTGTTGGCTATAATACCGAAAATGGTAACGGCGACCTACAAGACATGAATGCCAGTGTCTTTGTGAGCAATTCGTTAGATCTAACGAGTGCGACATGGACAACTACACAGATTAGCGGCGCAGAGGTTAAGTCTGGCTCGTCTAATGACGATGCGAGATACAGCAACTCTGTTGCGACTGATATTAACAACAACTTGTTCGCTGTTGGTTATGCCAAACGTAATGGCTATGTTCCAGAGAATGGTAGTGCAGGTAATAAGATCTTTGTTGTAACGGATGCGACAAACCCAACAGCAACATTCTTATCCGGTGGCATTTTCTTTAGTGGCTCAAGTGGCGAAGCTAAAGCAGTAAATAACTACAATGAATTTGTAGGCCAGATTGATGCGGAAACGACTCGTGAAGTAGACGGTAGTGAAAGAAGACACAGAGGCTTTATTTACCCGTATCAAGCAAATGGCACTGACGCATCAAGAATTGCGCTGTTTCAGAGCAAAGCTTGGTGGCTAGACGATCTAACCAATGATGGTGATGCTTCTGGTGAAAACAACAAGTTTAGAATCATCGACGCAACTGACATTAACGATGCTGGTGTAATCTCGGCGACTGCGATTAAGTGTACTGTTGGTGGAACAGCTCAGCCGTATGATACAACGTCTCACAACTCATACTGTGGTGGCGCGTCATCTAATGCGGTAGAAGAGGTTGTAGCGGTTAAACTTGTTCCTATTGCTGGCAAAACTCAAGCTGATATTCAAGCTCGTAGTGCCGACTCAGAGAAAGTCGATCGTCAAGGTGGTAGCCTAGGTTGGTTAACTTTGACTGTACTTGGTCTGTTAGGGTTCCGTAGAAAATTTAAATAATTTTTTCTCTTGAGCCCGAGTTCACAATTCTGAACTCGGGCTTTTTTTCACCTTGAGAAAACTGAGAAATTGGTCAATTCTTAAACTTGGAGTCACAAAAACTCCGCAAAGTTGTAATCATTGTATGTTAGTAAATCGAAATACCCGTATGAGGACTGCACTATGAAGAGACAAAAGCGTGATCGACTAGAACGAGCACAATCTCAAGGCTATAAAGCTGGTTTAAACGGTAGGTCACAAGAAGCTTGCCCATATAGTCAAATGGATTCTCGGTCTTATTGGTTAGGTGGTTGGCGAGATGCCAGAGATGATAAACAAGCAGGTCTCTACAAGTAGATAGAGCGCAACGAATTCAAGGTCAGGGCTTCATTGGTTTAAATACAATGGAGCCTTGTTAGTTTTTAGGGGGAGGTAAAGTTTGCAAAATAACATAGAGAGTAGTTGGTATGTTCTGAAGGTAGCATTCATAGCTGGTGGATGTTATATCTCAATTAATCCGAACCTTAATGCACTATAACTAAATATATTGCAGATAAAAATAAAGCAGCCATTGGCTGCTTTATTTAAATTTAACTATCTAATTAGAATGCTGACGTGTCTTGGAAAAGGCCAACTTTCAAATCTTTAGCAACATAAATCTCTTTGCCATCAACAAGTACGCGACCATCAGCAAGGCCCATAACTAGGCGACGGTTAACAACACGCTTCATGTGGATCTCGTACGTTACTTTTTTCGCTGTAGGTAGGATTTGACCAGTGAATTTAACTTCACCAACACCTAGAGCACGGCCTTTACCTTCGCCGCCAACCCAACCAAGGTAGAAACCAACCAGTTGCCACATTGCATCAAGGCCTAGACAACCAGGCATTACTGGGTCACCAGGGAAGTGACAATCGAAGAACCATAGGTCAGGAGTAATATCGAGCTCAGCAAGCACTAAACCTTTACCGAAATCACCTTCAGTCTCAGACATTTTGGTGATGCGGTCCATCATCAACATGTTTGGTGCTGGTAGTTGAGGACCTTGTGGCCATAGTTCGCCTTGGCTTGAAGCTAGAAGCTCTTCGCGAGTGTAAGAATCACGTTTGTTTTGCATTATCAATTACTCCGATTTTTGATAGGTGCATATTAGTGAACAGGTGTACGCTAAACAAGTCCGATCAGTACTAGACAAACCAGTTTTTGATGCGTCCAACAATTCCAATTGGGTGCTCATGTCTTTCAAAGTTTTCAATACGTTCCGCGATTTTACTAAGAACGCTTTCTTCTTCATCGTCCCTAAATGGTTTGCTCATAATGAGAGGAATAGCTTCGTCTACATTTGACACAGACCAGATGTGAAATTCTTCGTTTTTGATGCTTTCGATAAGGTCCGGTTTCAGTGCAAGATGTCTCAGATTAGACCTTGGAAGTATCACGCCTTGTTTGCCTGTTAGGCCTTGATGCTTACAAACATGGTAGAAACCTTCGATCTTCTCATTGAGGCCACCAACCGCTTGCACACGACCAAATTGGTCGACAGCACCCGTTACAGCGATTTGTTGGTCGATAGGGTATTCAGATAGTGCGCTCACTAGAGAACACAGCTCAGCAAGCGAAGCACTGTCGCCATCAACTTCGCAATACGATTGTTCAAACACGACAGACGCAGCGTATGGCAATGGATCTTCAAGGTTTAGCGCACTGCTAACGAACGCTTGCATGATCATCATGCCTTTCGCATGCAGGTTACCACCAAGCTCAGCTTTACGTTCAACATCGGCAATATCACCATCGCCAAAGTGAATGACACACGAAATACGTGCTGGCTCACCATAAGAGATTGGGTGGCCTGGAACATCGATAACGGTTAGGCCGTTCACTTGGCCCACTTGTTCACCTTCAGTTTCGATGATGACTTGGCCATCTCGAATATCATCAAGTGCGCGCTCTGGTAGGTATGATTCTCGATTGTATTTATGCTGTTGAGCTTGTTGGATATGCTGAATATCAATCTCGCCGTTATTGGCTTCAATCAGCGCTTCATTCAGTAGCGCGTTGTGCCAAATCGGACACAATGGAATGTAACTTTGATCTTCTGTTTCTCGAGCGCCTGCGGTCAAAATTGCCGTCAACGCTTGTTGAGTAATATTCGGCAGTTCGTAACGCTTCTGAAGCCACTTCAGATACCCTAGATATTGAGTCAAAGTCTCTTCAGACAGTTTAATGTCTTGTTCAATTTCACTAAAAAGACAAAAACCAGTTTGAATATCGCTATCCAAGTAATCAAGGTCACCGAGTTGCGCTCTGTCTCCAACGACAATCAATTTGATGTTGTATGTAAGAGGAAGCGTTGGTGATTGATTCAAGTGCTCAGGGTTACTGCTGATTGGCTCCACAGCTTCGCTAAGAAGCGCAGATTTTAATAATAACCAGCTACCCGGGTTAGCAAGAATCAAATTTGCAGATACGATCAAGTAGCCGTTGTTTGCTCTGGTGAGTAGACCAGGTTTCGTCGCGATGACTTTTCCATCTCTAGACTGAACTTGGTCAAACAGAGAAATTGCATTCAACGATTCGGTTTTGATAACGGGCTGTGTATCGTCATTCAGTTCAGCGACTAAAGACTCAACGATCATTTGGCGATAGATCGAGTTGTCCGGAGAGTTGACCAACAAAACACGTGAAAGGTTTGATAAGCGGACAAAGCGAGTCAACGCGTCTCTGAATCTGTGTTGAATATCTGAAAATGGGAGAGGCGAGATGTCATGGAATTGCTCTAATTGAGCGCTATATTCGTCGTACTGAGGCGTAACATGTCGCCAATCTACTTGAGTCATTTAAGTTTCTGATTATGATAATGAGGTAGGGAGTATATAGAAAAACCGATCTCGCTTGTAGCTCTATATGGACGTTACTGATCACTGGACTAATATAAGTATGATCTTGGTCTATTCTTTCAAGACAATAATTGTTAAATCGCCCATTTTGGGTTACGCTGTCACTAGGATTAACACTCGAGATTAGACATGAAATATCAGCAACTTGAAAACTTAGAATGTGGTTGGAAATGGAACTATCTGGTCAAAAAATGGAAAGAAGGCGAATCGATCACCTGCCACATTGATTCAAGTGAAGCTGACGTCGCTATTCAGGCGTTATTAAAGCTCGAACACCAACCTACAGGTGTGCTTGAGTGGATATCAGACAACATGTCTCCAGAGCTCGACAATAAGCTCAAACAAGCGATTAGGGCGAAGCGCAAACGCCACTTTAACGCTGAACAAGTTCATACCAAAAAGAAATCAATCGACCTCGATTATCGCGTCTGGGAAAAGCTATCCCAAAGAGCGAATGAGCTAGGTTGTACCTTGTCTGACGCCATCGAATATTTGGTGAGTGAAGCATCACGCAGCGAACAGGCGAGTAAAACGGTAACGAGCCTTAAAGAAGATTTAAGCAAGCTTCTTTCTGACGATAAGTAACCATCAATATTAGTGGTGACGTTATGATGTATGTAATCTTAATCGGTGCAGTGTTGGTATTTTGGTTGGTCGCTGTAGATAGACCCGTCCTGAAAATCAAATTCAATGATGGCGCTATTGAGCAGGTTAAAGGTCATCTTCCGCCGAGTTTTAAGCACAACCTTCAAGAGATCGGCCACAACAATGCGTTTAAGGGCGAATTAAAAGTGTATGCGAAACGTTCTGGCTATAACTTGAAGTTCACTAAGGACGTACCTAAAAGCGTACAGCAACGCATTCGCAATGTGTTCCCGCATAACGGATTCAAGTCTAAAGGCTCAAAGAAAGCTTAATTTTCGATAATTACGTGTTATCCAATACAACATCATACTAAGTTAATCCTAAACATCTCTCCATTATCTGCATACTGTTTTCAATCTTAACTAAAAGAGAACAGTATGAGATATCTTGTAATTTTATTGTGCTTTTTGTCACCACTAACACTTTCCGACGATGCCTTGATTAACCCAGTAGCAAAGAAGATTAAGACCTCTGTCCTTAAAGGGCTCAGTAAGAGTCATATTGAGGTAGAAGGATATTGTGATCTTATGATTGAGATGAAGCACGCCAAAGGTTATGCAAGAATCAAAAAGGTCAGAACCTCTGGGGATAGCAAAATCTGTAAAGAAGCTAAAAAGCATCTGCCTAAGCGTAAAAAGTTCAAGTACAGCTTTCCTGAGAAATACATTCGTCTTCACATATCAGAATAACCGCTCTAATGCACTATAATTAAATATCTATAATTTTAATGAAACAATTTCGTGAACCAATCTCTAATTTCTATTAATATTTAGCTCACTTATAAAGTCAGCATATGCTGCCAAAAGAAGATTAGGGCAAAGGAAAGTCTCGGTTGTTGTTAGCAAATAAAAATTACACCCCAGAAGTCATAGAGATCTCTAGAAAAGTTTCAATTAACGTTGAGGCTCGTTTTACTAAATGGTTGATATCCACAAAATATAAACTCGACCAATCAAAGGTCGACACGCTACTTAGTTTAGAGAATAGATATTGCGAGAGCGTAATCTTTGATGAAGCGGATCGAATTTCACATAACCAGCGCATTCTGTTGCGCTGTGAACAAGATAGAGTAAATGCCAAACGCGAGAAGGTAGCGGCCAAACAACAGACACTGCGTTACGTCATTGACGATGTGAGTGACGCCGCCTCTGTACTCATGCTAGAGAAGCTTCAAGGCACACTCATAAGCTCCTTATTTACCCAATTACCCGATTACAATCAGTTCGCGAGTGTTGGGTATTCTCCATCTTTAAACTTTTCAAAGTTACACAAAATATCATCAGAAAGCAGGGCGCTTAGCTCTAGCCTTGTTGAGTTTGTGTCTAACCGAGAGTTCACAGAAAAGTACGGTAAGAAATCTAAAATCATTCTCGACCCCAAAGTTGCGGCAAGGCAAATCGGTATCGAGAACTGCCGTTTGTTGTTTCCATTACTAATGAGTCAGCAACTGATTAAGTGGAATGACAACAACATTAAACATATCGTACCGAAGGTTTGGCAACATTTGGTGGTGACCTCGAATACTACGCGCATGAGGTTACAAGAAACGTCCGTTAAAGATCCAAATGTTGGAATTCTTTTAGGTGTACTGAGAGTCTTACCTTTATTTCTGATTTGTAATCATTTCTCTTCGACATTCGAAGATGCTTTGGTTAAAACCATGATCGGCTATCGTGATGCGAGTGATAAGCATGAAGAGTATTATGCTTGCGCTGAAGTCATCCCAAATACGAAATTTCTAGAGTCGATGATAGAGCAACTCGAACTCAAGCTACTTAAGAAGCTTGTCGAATTTATTGACTGGAGCCCAACCAACCAGTTTATAAAGCGAGCGTTGTTAGAGGAAGTAAATGACATACCAGCGCTAGAAAGAACCCTTTATGGAGCTGCGTTAGCCCAAGGGAGAAAGTTCTCTATTTTTGAAGCGCTGGATAATAGTGATTTGTTCAATGTTAAGCACAGACCCTATTGGTTTTCCAATGTTCAAATGTCAGCGATGACGATTGAGCAAATGCAGAATAGGGTACCAGGTAAAATAACCGATAAGATGTAATGAAGAGAGCCACACTTGTGTGGCTCTTTCTTTTAAGTTGCACTGTCACTTTATTTGGGTTGCTGACAAAGCCTGACTTACCAACAGTGGCTGTTTAGCAAACCGCTTCAAACGTGAATGAGTCCTGTTTGGCCATTGCTTGTTTGACTGGAATACCTAGGCGTTGGCATGTCATTAACAGTTTAAGCTTTCTATCCGCTGGAGCATGCTCTGAGAGAATGACTGAAGTAAGGCATTGTTTGTTAAGAAACAGTTTATTGCCTTCGAGCTCTTCCTTAGGAAGTACCCAGCGATATTCACGCTCATAGCGCCAATTAGAGTGCTTTACCTTAAAGAGCTCGGTACCTAAGCTTAATGGCGGTAACTTCTCTAACAAAGGCAAACTGATATTGTTTGGATGGTCTTCATATTGAACCTCAAAGCAATTTAGGTTCGCGTCCCCCTCATAATAGTTAAGGTCGTACTCAATACACATACCTTTGAAGTTGTCACCATACTGTGACCACAGTATAGGGTGGTCGCTGGATTGCGAGAAACACATCACCTTAAAATCATTTTGAAGGCACTGGTTGAAGATGTGGTTAGAATCAAAAGGGTTGTTAAAAGATTTAGCGTAATCAAACCACAACGAACACTCGGATATAGATTGTATGTTTCTATCGTGGAGCGATCTGAACTTATAAAGTTTAGGCAACATATCAAACACCTAGTTTACAACATTTCCTGATGTTAACACTTTAATTGGTAATGCAACTCCGAATGCACAGCATTTGATTGCTTAATCACCTTATTTTCAATTATAACTGTTTGATAGATCAAAATTTAAACACGAAATAGTGGTCTGTTTAGGTGGTTTATTTTGCAAAATGTGGTCACTTAAACTGCCTATATCTCCATAAAATAAGATACAACGTAACTTTTTTAGGCTAATTCAGTCAAGATAAAGGACCGAGTAACGCCCACTTTAGAGAGGAAGGCTTTGCTAGAGTGGGCTAACGGTTATTCGAAGGGGTTAAAACTTGTATCGCGCACCAATATAAGCGGTTTGTGAAGAAACATCGACATCGTAGATTTCAACACGTGCATTTCGGTAGCCAAGGTGGATGTCGATATTGTCTGAGACTATCGCACCAAGCTCTGCACCAACTTGGTAAGCTGCTTCTGATTTAGATTCCGAGGTTCCGGACATTTTTACGTCCATATCCATCGAGCCAACACCAGCTAATAGTGATACGTATAAGTCTAACGCATCTCCTTTAACAATGAATTTTGGCTTAACGTTGACGAAGAAAGCCTGACCTTCGATATCCATCGAATCGCTAAAGCTTACCTTACCAATTTTTCGGTATTCGGCTTCTAGTCCTAACTTAACAACATCATGAGTATTGAATTCGTAGCCTCCAACTAGGTTATAACTGAGGTCAGAAAGGTCTGATGAATCTTCAATGGCGTCGTTAGGGAATTCAAATTCGGTTTCATTGTAAAAGCCGATATCAGCACCAACATAAAACTGACCAAGCTCCTTAGACGAAGCTTTTTTATCACTAGCAACCGCTTGGGAGATCATTGCGAAGATAGATAATAGTGATAGGGCGACCATACTGCTTTTCATGTAAAACCTTTATTTAGTAAGTTATTGATTTCCCGGACATGCTATCAAACAAAAGACGTATTAGTTAATACGAAACCTGTCTAAATATCTGATTTTAAAAGCTTGTAGATAATAGAAGTATCAACATCTCACATGTAAGACAAGGTATGAAGAGCACCAACAAAGTGATGAATATGAATAGTAAATACGTTGCGTTGTCACTTATCCACAATTTACTGCAGTGCAATTAACTACGGATACATTTTCAATGCTATGCAGCTTTCTAAGAATCTCTTTTGAGTATCAGAGACAAGCTAATTAAGCCTGAGTAATGAGAACGATGTAAATTGATAGAGCTTAAAGCGAGCTCAACTTGAAAGAGCCCAACTAAGTAATCAGCAATTCAGATTAGACATTAGTCATGTGTGGGAGATCTTGGAATGCACGAGCAGTATGAGCTGGCCAGGTTATTCAGGCTTTTCAGTTTGTTCAGGTCTCAGAGATAAACTGTTTTCAACAGCGAGTGGATAACATCAAGATAGAGTTAGTTTTTGCAAGAAGTCGACCTGAAATTTTTCCAGCAGGCGCTGTAATGTAATGAGGTAAAAGTTAATTTTGACAGACGCTTTGATTGGAGCCTGTAAGAGTGTTTATCTGATGCAATCAAGGTGGTGGGAATTATATCGATTAAACATGTAGCCAATCCATAAAATGCTTAAAAGAGTTAATTTAAATGGCTCTGTACGTAAAATCTGCTAGGAATAAGGCTAATAAGTCTCCTAGATTTTAATGTGCATCACTGCGTATTATGTATATTATGTTAAATATGGTTTGGTAATCATAAGGCAGAGTTCGATATACGATGCCCTGCCTTCGTTTCTATCCAACTGATACTGTGTATTTAACCATAATGGCTATTTACCATAAAATACCTAATAAACATATTTCCTAATCTTCGATTAAGAATACGTTTATTAGATCTCAAGCATTAATCTATCTATAGCTTCTGTTATTTCTTTTGTTCTTACTGGTTTGGTAACGAAATCATTCATACCGACATCTAAACATGAGCATTTATCTTCAACCGATGTGTGTGCCGTTAGCGCGACGATTGGTGTTTGTATGTTTGCTTCTCTCATGTATTTGGTTGTGGTTAAACCGTCCATAACCGGCATCGATACATCCATTAGGATAATGTCTATCGAGTCGTTGTTGTCTTCGACAAATCCTATCGCTTCTTCGCCATTACTTGCGATAAAAACTTCATGACCCTGTCTTGTTAGAATGAGCTTAATCACCATTTGGTTTGTTGGGTTGTCTTCAACAACCAGCACTGAATATCGGCTTCTTAGTTCTCTTGAACAGACATCATCTTCCAGTTGATTGCAATTGTTAGTCACTCTGGTGAGCACTGGCAATTGGACTTCAAACTTAGAACCTTTCCCAGGCTCACTTTCCACTGATATACGTCCACGCATCAATTCGACCAATCTTTTGGTGATTGCCAAACCTAAGCCTGTGCCACCAAACCTTCGTGTGATTGTACTATCTGCTTGCACAAACGGGCTGAACAATGACGATAGCTGTTGCGAACTAATTCCAATGCCGGTGTCTTCGACTGCTATGTAGAATGAGCTCTGTTGGTATTTTATGGATACATGAACGTGCCCATGTTCCGTAAATTTGATGGCATTGCCTATTAAGTTAAACAAGATCTGTGCTAAACGGCTCGGGTCTATATAGTGAAGTTCACCCTCAGGGATATCACTAGAAATCGTGAGCGTTAGACCTTTATCGTCTGCCGCCTTCTTTTGTTCAGATAAAACAAAAGTTACAGTGTCTCTTACATTGCTCCATTGTGGTGCTAATGAGAAGCACCCGGATTCTATTTTGGAAAAGTCCAATACATCACTGATGATCGCTAGCAAAAGCTCAGACGATGTACTCATATTTAGCAGTATAGACTGTTGTTCTGGCGTTAGTTGAGTCGATTTTAACGTGTCGATTAGCCCAATGATGGCGTTCAGTGGCGTTCTTAACTCGTGGCTCATCATTGCCAGGAATTCTGACTTTGCTTTGTTGGCTCTTTCAGCGTCTTTCCTTGCTGTTACAAGCTCCGCGGTTCGCTCTCTCACTGTGGCTTCGAGTTTCTCTTTGTTCTCTATGTCGAAAACAGCGCGCTCAATAAGCGGGCGAAAACGGTTTAGAGTTGCTTTAGTTTCGATACTAAAATGTTTGGTATTCGAGTGAATAAAAATAATGACCGATTGCGTTAGCCCGCTATCGATACCAGTAATCAACACCGAGTTTATTTGGTCAAGAATAATGGGATGCAAAGAGTTGAATTCACCCAGAGACTTGGGCTCAAAAAGGATAGCGCATTCCCCATTAATGACTCGAGACAGCTTGCCACAATCTGTCCAGTGCATCTGTTCAAAGACTTTATTATTTGTCAGTAGAGTCTTGAAATTACCTTCGTTCCCTACTCTTGAGACTACGATAAAGTCGTCAAATTTGATGTACTTTTTTAAGACAAACTCAAGGCTAGAAAATATCTCAGAGATGTTACTTGCTTTACTGATCGCAGAGATAGTCGATAGGATCACCCTATTCTCTTCAGCCAGTTTCCTCTCACGGGCTTTTAGTTTTTGTAGTTCAATACGTGCTTCTTGCAGCGCTTCTTGACCTTCAGAGCCCATTATTTTTTTAACCTATAAAACGTTGCTGATGACACCATTAAGTTACCGTGTGCGTTCTCTCCACCAGAAAGTCTTCCTTGCTCACCAAAAGTGAATGGGCATATGTAAGGAAGCCCATTAAGTGCTTGATTTATTTGTTCACAAACCTCATCCATGTCTTGTTTAAGGTTTAACATTGGACCAGCACAAAAGATGTTGATAGCACCTAATTTCTCTTCCAGATCCATGTCATTGTAGTAAGACGAATGAATGATGTTGGCGGCGCGGCTAATTAACTGCTGCTTAGAACCTTGCATTAAGTATATGGTGTCGCCTTCGTTGATGTCGGTAAATAACTCGATTCCGTCGCACTCTGTTTCTCGGATAGAGTGTGAAAGCTTGAAATACGGATAGTTGTAAGACGAACCGACTTTTCTTCCCAAAGGATAAACAGACGATTTTTCAAAGATATAGCCGTCGTCGCTGCCCCCTAAGTGGAAATTGGTCCACTCGTTGTAAACCGTAGCAGCTGGCCTATGGTCTATCTCCAGTAAGATTCTGTTTCGTACTTTAGTCACGGTACCTGAGTAACGCGTGGGCGTGTGACCTGCACTGAATGATGAATAGATGGATTGAGAGGCGAAAAAGACCGTTAAAGAGATCCCGTTAATAGAAAGCGACTCTTCGGTAAAGATACTCCAGTTACCAGATACCTGATTATCGGCAGCACTGCCACCAATGATAGGAACTTCAGTCCCGAACTTAGTATCGATCGCTGCCATTACTTTCTCCTCGTTACCAGGAGTAGAATGAAGCAAGATTAAATCTGGGATCTCACCTTCTCTATTTGCGTTTCTAAGCGCTGTATCTATCGCGTCGAAGGTGCTTTGCTCGATGGATTGGCTGAAGTGTTTAATACCCGTTCCGTAGGCATTAATACCTGAATCATAGATGATGAGTACACCGATGACTGGACCTGAATGAAAGCCCGTTTCCGTCATTATTCCATGGCAGGTGGTACAGCCGTGTATGGGAGTGTTGGGAAGCGCATCTACGAAATATCTCTGCACAGCGAGCGTGGAGTACTCTTCTGTGCAGTAACAAATGAGGCAAGCGATATTCTCAGGGTTTTCCACCCCTTGAAGCAGTTCATCTACTGCGATTTTATCGTCGAGGGAATAAGAGACTTTTGATAGAAATTTCATAGATTTCTGGAAACTTTATTAATGTCTTCTTTATAACACTTTAATGCACAAGGTTTCACTGGTTTAGTCAACATTTCTATCAAAGAGCGAGGTGTTGCTCAGTTTTCCATTTTATTCTTTGGATAGGTTTACTGTATACGTCATGACCTGTTGTGGAAATGTAACCGTTATTGAGGCGCTCTTATCATCGGTTTGTAAAAGCCAAGATGAAGACCCTTTCGATTCTAAAACTCCGCTTCCTTCATAGCTAATGATAAATTTGCCAGTTTTAGATGTTTCGATCGAATACCCCTGGCTATCGTCCGAAATTAAAACATTATTATTATCAATACCAAATTCACAAGGTTTTGAAACGATACAGGTTATTGTCTCGTTATTATCGTATGTCACTGTTCTCCAAGTAAATGCAGCTATTAAAATAACCAACATGACGATAATTTGAACAAGCCTGCCTTTTGTTAGCTTTTGTGCCGCCATTATAATCTTTACTCCTTGTTACAAAGTTCAAAGTTTTTAAATAAAAATCCAATTCCAGACCAAGCGTAAGGTTACTACTCTGTCATTGATTTGTTAATTCAAGTATAGTGTCGCGTTGAAAATGCCACTTTTTTTTAAAATCAGCAAGTGGAAATAAGGTCCTGAATAGGCTGAATTTCCTTTTCTAATTTGGGTGGCATTACGACGTGAGTCGTGTTGGAAGTAAAGTGTAGTAAATAAGAAATTGGAAGCATGCAAATGAGCCAAGAAAAGCAGCTTGAACAAAACTACAACTATACGGTCGTCCGTCAATTTACCCTGGTTACAATTTTGTGGGGTATTGTCGGTATGGGCGTTGGTGTTTTGATTGCCGCTCAATTAGTTTGGCCACAGCTAAACTTTGATACGCCGTGGTTGACGTACAGTCGTTTACGTCCCCTGCATACTAATGCGGTTATTTTTGCGTTCGGTACAAGTGCGCTGTTTGCAACATCATATTATGTTGTGCAACGTACCTGTCAGACGCGTCTCTTTGGTGGCCCTCTCGTAGCCTTTACCTTTTGGGGTTGGCAAGCGATTATCCTGTCCGCTGCAATTACTTTACCGTTAGGTTTGACCTCTGGTAAAGAATACGCAGAACTAGAATGGCCAATCGATATTGCTATTACTCTTGTGTGGGTAGCTTATGCGGTCGTGTTCTTCGGAACCATGATTAAACGTAAGACATCACACATTTACGTAGCAAACTGGTTCTTCGGAGCCTTCATCATCACGGTTGCCGTGTTGCACATCGTTAACAGCCTAGCTGTTCCTGTATCTGCGTTTAAGTCGTACTCGATTTACTCAGGTGCAATTGATGCAATGGTGCAATGGTGGTACGGACACAATGCGGTAGGCTTCCTATTGACAGCTGGTTTCCTAGGTATGATGTACTACTTCGTTCCTAAACAAGCTGGTCGCCCTGTTTATTCTTACCGTTTGTCGATCGTTCACTTCTGGGCACTTGTGTCTCTGTATATCTGGGCTGGTCCTCACCACCTACACTACACTGCACTTCCAGACTGGACTCAGTCTCTAGGTATGGTTATGTCTTTGGTTCTGTTTGCTCCTTCTTGGGGTGGCATGATCAACGGTATCATGACTCTGTCTGGCGCGTGGCATAAGCTTCGCTACGACCCTATCCTACGTTTCCTAATCGTTTCTCTATCATTCTACGGCATGTCGACTTTCGAAGGCCCAATGATGGCAATCAAAACGGTTAACGCACTATCTCACTACACGGACTGGACTATCGGTCACGTTCACTCTGGTGCGTTAGGTTGGGTTGCAATGGTTTCTATCGGTTCGGTTTACCACTTAGTTCCTAAACTATTTGGTCAAGAGCGTATGTACTCTGTATCTCTAATCAATGTTCACTTCTGGTTAGCAACGATTGGTACGGTTTTCTACATTGTTGCAATGTGGATCTCTGGTGTGATGCAAGGTCTGATGTGGCGTGCAGTTAACTCTGACGGTACATTAACTTACAGCTTCGTTGAATCTGTAGAAGCGTCTTACCCGTTCTACTTTGTACGTTTCCTAGGTGGTTTCATCTTCCTATCTGGTATGTTCTTAATGGCATACAACACGTACAAAACTGTTTCTGCACCTAAAGATAGCCTTAAAGCTATCCCTCAACCGGCTTAAGGAGATTTAGAATGAGCTCAAATTCAAATAATCGCCATGAGTTGGTAGAGAAAAACGTTGGCCTATTAGCGATCTTAATCGTTATTGCTATCAGTTTTGGTGCGTTAGTAGAAATCACCCCTCTTATCTTCCAAAAGCAGACAACTGAACCTGTAGAAAACCTACGCGTTTACTCTGCTCTGGAAATGGAAGGTCGTGATATCTACATTCGTGAAGGTTGTAACGTATGTCACAGCCAAATGATTCGTCCTTTCCGCTCTGAGACTGAACGTTACGGCCACTACTCTGTAGCTGGCGAAAGCGTTTGGGAACACCCTTTCCTATGGGGCTCTAAGCGTACTGGTCCTGATCTAGCGCGTGTTGGTGATCGTTACTCTGATGAGTGGCACCGTGTTCACCTTATCGACCCTCGTGAACTTGTTCCTGAATCAAACATGCCTGGTTTCCCATGGCTTGCTGAGAATGTACTTGATGGCAAATTGACTCAACAGAAGCTTGAACTCTTCCGTAATCAATTTGGTGTTCCTTACACAGACGAACAAATTGCTAACGCTAAACAAGATGTTGAAGGAAAAACAGAGATGGATGCAATCATCGCTTACCTTCAATCGCTTGGCCACGCAATGAAATAAGGAATAATTATGGACATTATTACATTTCAAAGTGTTTGGACTGTGACTGTTTTTGCTTGCTTCATCGGCATCGTTTGGTGGGCATATGGCAAGAACCGTAAATCACGTTTCGACGAAGATGCGAACCTAGTGTTTGCTGACGACGAGCCAGCAACAAGTTCTAAAAATGAAGGAGTGACAAAGTAATGAGTACATTCTGGAGTATCTGGGTTAGTGCGATTACGATTGGTACCCTAATTGGTTGTGCTGTCTTACTTCGTTGGTGTTTTAAAGACAAAACAGGCGTAGAAGAAGGTCAAGATATGGGCCATGAATACGATGGTATTCGTGAGCTTAACAACCCACTACCAAAATGGTGGACATACCTTTTCATCAGTACGATTGTTTTTGCAGCGGTTTACCTTGCTCTATACCCTGGCCTAGGTAACTTTAAAGGCCTTTTAGGTTGGACAAGTTCAGACCAAACGGTACGTAGCGTTGAAGAGTCTCGCTCTGCAATTGCTGCTGCGCAAGCAAACAAACAGTTAGATGCGTACGCGAAAGAGCTTGATGATGCAGACACCTACTTCGGTGAAGCATTCAGAAAGCTAGCTCACGACGAAAACGGTTTACGTTCAATCCCTGACATTGCATCAGACGCTGACGCAATCAAAGTGGGTCAACGTTTATTCTTGCAAAACTGTTCTCAGTGTCACGGCTCTGATGCACGTGGTCAGAAAGGTTTCCCTAACCTAACTGATGACGCATGGCTATATGGCGGTGAACCTGAGGCTATCGTTACAACAATCATGCACGGTCGTGTTGGCCAAATGCCAGGTTGGAAAGACGCGCTTGGCGAAGAAGGCGTAAAAGAAGTAGTTAGCTACACTCTTAGCCTTTCTGGTCGTAGCGTAAACGCACGTGAAGCAGAAGCTGGTAAAGCTCGCTTTGTTGTGTGTGCAGCGTGTCACGGTACTGATGGTAAGGGTAACCCTGCTGTTGGCGCACCTGACTTAACTGACCGCGATTGGTTGTTTGGCGATTCTCGTGCAGACGTAACTGAAACAGTTATGTACGGACGTTCTGGCGTAATGCCTGCTTGGAAAGACATTCTAGGCGAAGACAAAGTACAACTGGTTTCATCTTACGTGTGGAGCTTAAGCAACTCAGATAATAAGTAACATTTCAATAACAGCCTCTTTCTAAGAGGCTGTCTTTCCTTTATTTTATAACCTCTTCTTTTTATTCTTTTTTGAGATCTTTTTTATGGTAAAGCCTTGGTATAAACAGTTTTGGCCGTGGTTCTTAATCGCGTTGCCAGCGACAGTAGTTATTTGGACCATTATGACGGTTATTGTGTTTACACAGAACTCTGTAGACCTAGTGACTGAGGATTACTATAAAAAAGGAAAAGGCATTAATGTCGACATTTCAAAAGTAAATATCGCCAAAGAGCTGGGTTTATCAGCTTCGCTTAATGAGAAAGGTAACTCAGTTATCATCACGTTAGATAAAGGCAAACTTGATCACTTCCCTGCTATCAGCGCAATGTTTGTTCACAGAACACTACCAGATCGCGATTTCACTCAGCTACTAACCGCTGATGCGAGAGGCAACTACACAATGACTCTGGATCATCACTTAGAAGGTCCGTGGTTCATTGAGTTGACGCCGCATGACGAACAATGGTTAGTTCAAGGTCGCATGAACTTCCCGATTGAAACTCCTACTCAACTAACGAACTAAAGCTTATGTGTGAATCCTGTTATCACTGCGGTGAAGATGTACCAGCGGAAACGGATTTTGAAGTCGAGATCTTAGGATCGCCTCGTAAGATGTGTTGTCCGGGCTGCGAGACTGTAGCTCAGACAATCGTTGATAGCGGTTTGGTTTCTTACTACCAATACCGTACCGCTCCCGCTGAGAAAGCGGATCTAGTGCCAGAGCAACTTCTGGCACTCAGTCATTATGATAATGAAGACGTTCAATTGGAGTTTGTAAGGAACTCTGAGAATGTTTCTGAAGTGACATTGTCACTAGAGGGTGTTTCATGTGCAGCATGTGCATGGCTAATCGAGAAACAAGTCTCTTCAAAACAAGGTGTTGGTAGCATCCGGGTGAACACCACCACCAACCGCGCCCTACTCAGCTGGGACAACACGCAAGTTAAATTGAGTGAGTTGTTATCGGCGATCCATACCTTAGGTTACAAAGCTGCGCCTTTCGAGGCTGACCAACAAGAAGCAGCCTATCACCGCTCAATGAAGAACTACCTCTATCGCCTTGGCGTTGCTGGTTTAGCAACCATGCAGGTGATGATGCTGGCGGTCGCACTATACCTTGAAGTATTTGGCAATCTTGAGCCTGAGTTTAAAAACTACTTCCGCTGGGTAAGCTTGATCTTTGCAACGCCGGTATTGCTTTATTCTGCTCTGCCGTTCTACATCAATGCATGGCGCAGTATTAAGGGGCGAACGCTGGGTATGGATGTGCCTGTGTCGATTGCTCTGCTGTTTGCTTACGTTGCGAGCTTGGTGGCAACCGTGACAGAGAAAGGAGAAGTTTTCTTCGAATCTATTTCGATGTTTACCTTCTTCCTGCTGCTTGGTCGTTTCTTAGAGATGAGAGCGCGTCGTAAAGCGGCGGCAGCGAGTGGTAATCTGCTTAAGCTCGTTCCTGCAATGGCGACAACGTTAGATGGCGACCAAGTTCCAGTGAAAACCCTTAAAGTAGGCGATCAGATTCGCGTACTACCGGGTGAGCATATTCCTGCGGACGGTAAAGTACTTTCTGGTCGAGTTCACATTGATGAATCCATGCTGACTGGCGAATCTATCCATGTCGTGAAAAACGAAGGCGATACTGTCTTCGCTGGCACGTTGAATGGTGACGAGTCGTTTGAACTGGAAGTGATGACATCAAAAGCGGATTCGGTCATCTCTAATATCGTTCGTCTTCAAGATGAAGCACAGTTGTCTAAGCCTCGTATCGCGGAGATTGCAGATATTGTGGCGCGTTACTTTGTAGCGGTTATCTTGATTATCTCTTTCGGTACTTGGTTCTACTGGCACCAAACTCGTCCAGAAGATGCATTCTGGATTATGTTGTCGGTATTGGTAGCGACTTGTCCTTGTGCTCTTTCATTGGCGACACCGACTGCAATTACTTGTTCAACATCCCGTATGGGCAACTTTGGTATTTTACTGCGTAAAGGCCACGTATTCGAAACCTTGTGTAAAGTGAATCACTTGATCATCGATAAGACGGGTACATTGACTGAGGGTGATATTCGTATCAGCCGTGTGGAAACTTTCTCTGAGCTTGATAAAGAGACGTGTTTAAAAGTGGCTGCGAGCCTAGAACAGCATGCTAACCACCCTATTGCGAAAGCATTCAAGACTCACGTGTCAGATGATGTTGAAGTCGATGCGGTAAACAACGTTATCGGTTCAGGTATTACTGGTCAGTGGAACGGTCAAGAAGTTGCGATCGGTAGTAGCGAGTTTATTCTTGGTGAAGCTCAGCCAACACAAAGCAACGGTATCTACTTGTCGATGGCTGGACGTCATATCGCAACCTTCACTTATGAAGACCCGATTCGTAAAGAAAGCATCGAGTTCATCCAAAAATTCAAAGAAGCGGGTATTAAAACCACCCTGTTGACTGGCGACTCCTTGATTAACGCGAAGCCTGTGGCTGAAGAAATTGGGATTACCGATATTGTCGCGAACGCGAAACCAGAGGATAAGCTTGCTTACCTTAATTCTCGTGACGAAAAGGACATTACCATGATGGTCGGCGACGGTATTAACGATGCGCCTATTCTTGCAGGGGCTCACCTTTCTGTTGCGATGGGCGGTGGTACAGATGTAGCTAAAGCATCGGCTGATATGGTTTTGTTGGGCGACAAGCTTGATAGATTACTTAAGTCGCGTACATTGGCGCTAAAAACGCGTAAGATAATCCGCGAAAACCTAGCATGGTCATTGGGTTACAACCTACTCATCCTTCCATTGGCTGTCGCTGGTTTGGTTGCTCCGTACATTGCCGTTGTTGGCATGTCTGCAAGCTCTATTATTGTTGTGTCTAACTCGTTAAGGCTTTTAAAAGAGCAAGGTAAATAATGGAAAGTTTATACATTCTGATTCCCATTGCGATCGTACTCGTGTGTATCGCTGTTGGTATCTTTCTATGGGCCGTTAAGAGCGAACAGTTTGAAGACCTGGAGCGTCAAGGTCACAACATTTTGTTTGATGAAGACGAAAAAGCCCACGCTCACTCTGACAGTAAGCCTGTGAACAATGTTAAAGCCAATACTGAAAGCCCAATTAACTTAGATAAAAAGAACGATGACGCCTGATTGGATCGGAGCCTTTGTTGTCGGACTGATCGGCGCGGGCCACTGCATGGGAATGTGTGGTGGCATTGCGTCGCTCCTTTCAATCGGCAATACCAAACCCTCCCCGGTTATTCCCCTACTTTACAACCTTGGTCGCCTACTCAGCTATGCCGTTATTGGTGGTGTGATCGGCGGTGCTATCTCTTCAATCGGTCAACTTAGCGATTTCAACGCGCTACTTAATTGGCTTCGTTTGTTTGCTGCCATCTTTATGATCATTTTGGGTCTGTATATCGGTAAGTGGTGGTTTGGATTGCTGTTCTTTGAGAAGGTCGGTCAGAAGCTATGGCGTTATATTGCGCCTGCCGGTAAGTCTTTCCTTCCACTCAAGCATCCAAGCCACGCTCTACCGTTTGGTTTCATTTGGGGTTGGTTACCGTGTGGTCTGGTCTACTCTATGCTGACCTGGGCGGCTGTGTCAGGCAGTTGGTATAATGGAGCGGGAATTATGCTCGCATTTGGCTTAGGAACGCTTCCTGCGATGCTGACGGTTGGTATGGGCGCTAGCTTCCTCAAGAAATTGCAACAAGCTGACTTATTTCGTCAACTCGGTGCGATTTTAATCCTGATTTACGGTTTCTACACCGGATATATGGCACTGCAGCTCATTATTTATACCGTATAGCCATTCTTTAAATCCGGTTTTTTTACTACCCAACTGGATAAAGGAATGCTAAAATATTGACGTATATCAAATAGTGAAAGATTGTTATGATTTCTGAAAAGCCTGTAACGAAACGTGTCCAATCTGGTGGCTGTGCGATCCATTGCCAGGATTGTAGTATTAGCCAACTTTGTATTCCGTTCACTTTGAATGAATCTGAACTTGATCAACTTGATCAGATCATTGAGAGAAAAAAGCCTATTCAAAAAGGCCAAGAGTTATTTAAAGCCGGTGACGAGCTTAAATCTCTCTACGCTATTCGCTCTGGAACGATCAAGAGCTACACGATTACCGAGCAAGGTGACGAGCAGATTACTGCATTCCACCTAGCGGGCGATCTTGTTGGCTTTGATGCGATTACTGGTGACCTACACCCTAGTTTCGCACAAGCACTAGAAACTTCTATGGTATGTGAAATCCCATACGAAATTCTTGATGACCTATCAGGAAAAATGCCGAAGTTGCGTCAGCAAATTATGCGCCTGATGAGTAACGAGATTAAAGGCGACCAAGAAATGATTCTGCTTCTTTCTAAAAAGAACGCGGAAGAGCGTCTTGCTGCATTCCTTTACAATCTTTCAACTCGCTTCTCTCAACGTGGTTTCAGCCCACGTGAGTTCCGCTTAACGATGACTCGTGGCGATATTGGTAACTACCTAGGTTTAACAGTTGAAACTATTAGCCGTCTTTTAGGTCGTTTCCAGAAAGCAGACATCCTAAGCGTTAAAGGCAAATATATCACTATCGAAGATCACGATGCGCTGATGGAACTTGCTGGCGTTTCAAAAGAATAGTCTAGATATCAATGATGTAGTTCAATAATGAGCTACATCATGTTTCTCCCTTAAAACCTCTTTTATTTCTCTTAATCTCTCCATAACTACGCTACATTATTTATATGTTCGGTCTGAAAAGTAGGCTTAGTTATGAGTATCTATAACAAAATTTTAGTTGTCGCAGACATTAATCACGATGAGCAACCTGCTCTAGTTCGTGCTATCCAACTTGCTAAGAAAAGCACCTCAACAAGCCATATCACTTTCTTTTTGTCTATCTACGACTTCTCGTATGAAATGACATCTATGCTCTCTGTTGATGAACGAGACGCAATGCGCAAGGGCGTGATTCATCAGCGTGAAATCTGGATGAACAAAGTCGCACAGCCTTATCTAGATGATTCTATCGAATTTAATGTGCAGGTGGTTTGGCATAACCGCCCGTATGAAGCGATCATTGCAGAGGTATACAGCGGTGGTCACGATATCTTGATTAAGGGCACGCGCAAGCACGACACCTTGGAGTCAGTTATCTTCACGCCGACTGATTGGCACCTATTGAGAAAATGCCCTAGCCCTGTACTGCTCGTTAAAAACGATTTCTGGCCAGAGCACGCGAAAATTTATGCGTCCGTTCACGTAGGCTCAGAGACAGAAGCGCATTTAGAACTTAACGATACTATGGTTGATCGACTCCTCGAGATAACTGGTCGTTTGGATGCGGAACCTTTCTTAGTTAACGCTTACCCAGTCACTCCGGCGAATATCACTATCGAACTGCCTGAGTTCGATCCTACGTCTTACACCGATGCGGTTCGTGGTCATCACTTAACGGCGATGAAGGCACTGCGTCAGAAGCACGGTATGTGTGAAGAGCAGACCGTTGTTGAACAAGGCTTACCAGAAGATGTGATTCCACGTGTCGCGTCTGAAAACAACGCTGCAATGGTAATCTTGGGTACAACCGGTCGTACCGGCTTATCTGCGGTGTTCATCGGTAATACTGCGGAGCATGTTATCGATAAAATTAACTGTGATGTTTTGGCGCTTAAGCCATCTGGTTACGTTAGCCCACTCGACCCTAACCTTTCGAAAGGTTAATGCGTTTAAGCAGACGAACTTAACGGCGAGTTCAACTTATAAAAAAACGCCTCAAGCATTGCTTGAGGCGTTTTTATTTGTCTGTTGTAGGCGCATCTATTGCACCACAACGAATATTCTTATTATACGTTTGTTACGTCGATGAACATTGACTCATCGATGTTAGAAGATGAAATTTCAGCTTCTTGGAATTCGTACTCTTCACGCTCGCCACTACGGTCTAGTGGAAGGTTTACGAAGTCAAACAGTTCGCGGTCAGCCAGTTGGCTTGGGCTAACGTTTTGAATTGATTTAAAGATCTTTTCAACACGGCCTGGTGTTTTCTTGTCCCAATCAATCAGCATTGCTTTAATGCTCTGACGTTGTAGGTTTTCTTGCGAACCACATAGGTTACAAGGAATGATTGGGAACTCTTTGTGTTCAGCGTATTTGATTAGGTCTGTTTCACGACAGTAAGTCAGTGGACGAATAACAACGTTACGACCATCATCAGAACGTAGCTTAGGTGGCATAGCCTTTAGGCGAGCGCCGTGGAACATGTTAAGGAACATAGTTTCCACGATGTCATCCATGTGGTGACCAAGAGCGATCTTAGTCGCGCCAATCTTCTCAGCGAACGAGTACAAAGTACCACGACGCAGACGAGAACATAGACCACATGTTGTCTTACCTTCTGGAATCTTCTCTTTAACTACTGAGTACGTATCTTTATCTACGATGTAGTAAGGAATGTTCAGCGTTTCAAAGTATTCAGGAAGAATGTGTTCAGGGAACCCAGGTTGTTTTTGATCTAGGTTTACCGCAACAACATCAAATTTGATTGGTGCTGCTTCACGTAAACGTAGCAAAATATCTAGCATCGCAAATGAATCTTTACCGCCACTGATACATGCCATTACCACATCATTCTCTTCGATCATGTTGTAGTCGATGATGGCATTTCCAACATTTCTTCTCAGACGTTTCTGAAGTTTGTTGAATTCTAGTACTTCTTTTCTATTATCGTTTTGGTTCATTGCGACTCTCACACCGTCGTATTACCGACTGTAGATTGCTAGTGGGACTGTTTTAGGGCGTGGATTATACGGATTTTTATTTCATGTTGAAATAGTAACGGCAGGATAAACAAGGTGACTGGTTGAAAGATGCCACTTTATCTAGTGATAACCGCTCATCTTTCATAAAAAATGAGCTTCAAAAGCGCAAACCACGCTGGTTGTAGGAAAAGAAAAGCAGCCTAACTTGGTTTGAGTTGGCTGCTTTACATTGTTTTGTTTAGATTAACGCCGTGTGGTCAATCGCCTAACCCAAGGCTACTGAGCCGGAATGTAAGGTAACACACGAGTTGTCGCTTCTGGTAGCGTGATGCTGTCACTTCCATTGAGTTCTTCTAGTGTGAACTTAGCGCGCCCTTGGGTAATTGGGAGCTGCTTGCCGTTAGAAAGCGTTATGTTACCTTCAAGCTTGTCTGCAAACTCAAGCGTTAACCCTTGGATGTCCGGTGTGAACCAGCTTGAGAACATACCGCTTACGTCTTCTAACATAGCTTGCATCTGTGGTAACAGGTTTTCCAGCTGTGCAACCTCAACCGTTCCAGCTAAAGGTGCTTTCGTCATAACAACCAAAGAGTATGCGCACTCTTGTTCTTTTGTTTGCACAAAAATAAGCGGGTTTGCTGAACGAAGGTTTTGGTCTACTGGTAGCAGAAGCTCGTTAGCTGGAGAGACTTTCAGCTCTTCGTAGTGTTCTTCTTTTTCCATCCAAGCTTTGCTGATATGACAGGTTGTTTGGGCTTGCTGATCGACAAAGAAGGCTGCAACTTTAACGTCATCATGCCCTTCTTTGGTGTTGTTTTTAAGCTGTGTGTAAAGCTTAGAATAGGTAAACATGTATTCTTGCGCTGCAGCAGGTAAAGAGATCCCTAGGCTTAGAGAAGCTAATAAAGCGAGTGCTGTCTTTTTCATTGTTATAGTCTTGTCGAAGTTGAGCGTTTATAAATAGAAAGAGCAGCCAATGAGCTGCTCTTTATGTGATGTTATTTGGTCAAACTTACCGTTTAAGCTCGCCAAATGACTATCAAATCGAGTTACTTTTTCCAGTATACCTCGTTGTGACGGATCATAGCTTGTAAATCAGTCACATAGTCTGAACCTCGCTCAGAATATTTTAGCAAGCCGTTGGTGAGCTCTGTTGCGGTTTCGGTTGTTAACAGATCGTCGCCCTGTGCCGCTAGTTTTGCGCGAATTGCTCTTAGGTCTGCATAAGCACGGTTTCGGTTTAGGTTCATGAAGTAACGGTGCACAGACTCTTGGCTTGAAGAGAATGTTGCCACTTCATGTGAGCTACCTTCGTTACGTTGTAGCGGAACTAGGCCACAACCTTTGGTGTAACACCAATGACCAAAATAGTTATTCGCTTTAGTGGCGAAACGAGATGTACCCCATGCCGATTCATTGGCTGCCTGAGTTAACACAAGCGCTTCAGGTAGCACGTTTACACGATTCAACATTTCTTTCAGCCAAGCGTCATCTAAGCCCGATGAAGGTACAGGCAGGCTATACAGTTTCCCTAGTCTCTTTGCGTATGACGCATCTTCAGAGTCAACATTGTTCAGCCCCGCTTCTGAAAGCTTGGTTAGAAACGCACGTTCTTTCGTGATTCGCTTGTTTTCGATGTTGATACTTGGGCGAAGATAAGAAAAGAAGGTGTCTTTCTTTTCATTTACATCTTCAATCGCTGCGAAATCTGGTTTATTAGAAGAGACGGTCAAGTCACCAAACTTTTGCTCTGAGTCTGGGGCCTTTTGCCCCGCTCGCCTGCGCTCTTCTTCTTGTTGGTAAAGCATTGGGCCAACTAACGAGATCGAGCCAACTAGGGCTAATGCTGTCACTTTTAGCGCAAGTGATTTACTTGCGCTTGATTTAGAGTTGTTATGCATCGAATACCTGTGGATCTTTGTTGTTGCTACCGTTGTGGTCGTCGTCGCTCTTTGGTCTGTCTGACGCAATCAGTTTGAGTTTAATGCCAAACATCTCGCGGTAAAGAATCCCTTTCACGTGGAAGAAGAAAGGTAAAACGAAGATAAGGCCAATGCCGTACATCATTGCCGCGACGATGAACATCAGCATTACTAATAGGTAGATAGAAGCAACGGTGAAGATTTTCTTGTTTACAGCACGCAGAGACAGTAGCAGCGATTGCATTGGTGGTACTTTCTTATCGCAAATCAACAGGATTGAGTGGCTGAACGCAAGCGAGAAGTAAATCGACAGAAACGGCAGAATCATACCTGCAATACCTTGAAGCATCAGGCTGAACAGAGTCACAAGAATTACTGGAATCGTAAACTGTAAGCCTTTGCCAATGTGGCGTACTTTGGTCTGTAGCCCAGCTGCGTGGCTCATCGCCATCAAACAGATACCTGCATAGATAGGCGCGCTGATAACTTCATAGCTGAAGTTGGCAATAAAAATGGACTCAACAATTTGTGGAGTAAACGCCTCAGGATCGATAACCGCGTCTAAGATAACCGCAGGGTCACCCAGTTGCAGTTTTAATGCGATATAAAAGATAGCCAGTTGCACGAACATCAGAGCAACAATCGCAGGGGAAAACGAAAGAAAGTGACTTACCGTATGTTTCCATGCCTCTTGGAATACAGCCGTTGCTTTGAGCTGATAATCGCCAGAAAGTGCACGGTCGATACTACCGCCCAAATTAAAATCTTTTTCGATGTCGTTGTTCATAGTGATACCTAGGTGCGCCAATTAAACTGAGCCACCTAACTTATTGATAAAAAATTACCTTCATTATACTCATATGTCGGATACAAACTAAAATATGAATCTGTAACAAGGCTTGCTTTTGCGTCTTAATGGTTAATAATTAGACACTTGTTGGGGCGTAAACCCAGTAAATAACAGTATGGTAAAGGATGTTTACTTTTACCTGCGAAATTTTTTATCTTCGAATGGTAAAAAATGCTTTGATTTCACGTTTTTGGTGATTATGATGCGCGCCTCAAAGGTGTATAGCAACAGGTTCTCAAACAGAACCAAGGTGGAGAAAAACAGACGTTGAACGCTAAAAAATCAGTAGGAAAACCAGTAGTACAGCTAACTGGTATTAGTAAAAGCTTCGATGGTAAGGAAGTCATCGGCAATCTTGATCTAAACGTAAATCATGGTGAGTTTCTCACGATTTTAGGCCCGTCAGGTTGTGGTAAAACAACGGTACTAAGAATGATTGCGGGTTTTGAAACGGCAGATAGTGGTCAAATACTGCTAGCTGAACAGAACGTAACCCACGTCCCTGCTGAACAAAGGCATGTTAACACTGTATTCCAAAGCTATGCCCTATTCCCACATATGACCGTTTTCGAAAATGTGGCATTTGGCTTACGCATGCAGAAAGTTCCAAACAGCGAGATTGAACCTCGTGTATTGGAAGCTTTAAAAATGGTGCGCCTAGAACAGATGGCACAAAGAAAACCACACCAGCTTTCTGGTGGTCAACAGCAACGTATCGCAATCGCTCGTGCTGTCGTTAATAAGCCTAAAGTTCTTTTGTTGGATGAATCTCTGTCTGCTCTGGATTACAAACTTCGTAAGCAGATGCAAATCGAGCTGAAACAACTTCAGCGCCAGCTTGGTATCACGTTCATTTTTGTAACGCACGACCAAGAAGAAGCGCTGTCTATGTCTGATCGTATTATTGTGATGCGTGATGGCGTGATTGAGCAAGACGGAACACCAAGAGAGATTTACGAAGAGCCTAAGAACCTTTTTGTCGCTCGCTTTATTGGTGAAATTAACGTATTCGATGCGACAGCGACATCTCGTTTAGATGAGAAACGCATTGTTGCGACAATTGAAGGTGAAGAGTCGGTTATCTACCACGATAAAGACATCACCTCTGGTCAAAAACTGCAGGTATTGCTTCGTCCTGAGGATCTTCGTATTGAAGAGATTAAAGAGTCTGAGCAACGCGGTATTGTTGGCCACATTGTCGAGCGTACCTACAAAGGCATGACTTTAGATTCAGTTGTAGAGCTAGAATCTGGCATGCGCGTAATGGTAAGCGAATTCTTCAACGAAGATGACCCTGATGTTGATCACTCACTGGGCCAAAAAGTTGCAGTAACTTGGGTTGAGAGCTGGGAAGTGGTATTAGAAGATGAGCAAGAAGTTTAATTTACAAAACGCGATTGTTGCTTTAATCACAGGTTGGTTGGTGCTGTTCGTGATGATTCCAAACATCATGATCATCGGTACCAGCTTCTTAACTCGTGACGAAGCAAACTTGATCGAGATGACCTTCACTCTCGATAACTACATCCGTTTGGCCGACCCGCTGTATTTTAAAGTGCTGATGCACTCTTTCTATATGGCGATTATCGCGACGCTATTGTGTTTAATTATTGGCTACCCGTTTGCCTACATCGTGGCAAAAATGCCGGTGAAATGGCGCCCTTTCATGCTGTTCTTGGTGATTGTGCCATTCTGGACGAACTCTTTGATTCGTACCTACGGCTTGAAGATTGTACTGGGTACTCAAGGTGTCTTAAACAAAAGCTTACTAGCGCTAGATATCATCGATAAGCCACTGCGTATTATGTACACAGAAACGGCGGTGATGATCGGTTTGGTGTATATCCTACTGCCATTCATGATTCTGCCGTTGTATTCAGCGATTGAAAAACTGGATGACACGTACCTAGAAGCAGCAAAAGACTTAGGCGCAAACAAGCTTCAAACCTTGTTGAAAGTTGTACTACCGCTAACGATGCCTGGCATTATCGGTGGTTGTTTATTAGTACTTCTTCCTGCGTTGGGCATGTTCTACATCTCTGACTTGCTAGGCGGTGCTAAGAACTTGCTGATTGGTAACGTGATTAAGAGCCAAGTACTCAACGCCCGAGATTGGCCGTTTGGCGCGGCTACGAGTATTGCGCTGACGGTTGCGATGGCAATTATGCTTTATGCCTACTACCGAGCAGGCAAGCTATTGAACAAGAAGGTGGAGCTAGACTAATGGGTCGCACAGTTAAGTTCAGCTTTATGGCGTTGGTATACGCTTTTCTATACCTACCTATTATCGTATTGATTGCGAACTCATTTAACGCCAACAAGTTTGGTATGAAATGGGGTGGCTTCACCACCAAGTGGTATGACGCACTTATTAACAACGACAGCCTAATGCAGGCTGCGTGGCACTCGATTAACGTAGCGGTGTTCTCAGCAACAGCCGCTACGATTGTCGGCAGCCTTACAGCCGTAGCCCTATTCCGCTACCAATTCAAAGGTAAAGGTGTAGTCAATGGCATGTTGTTCATCGTGATGATGTCACCAGACATCGTAATGGCAATCTCGTTACTGGCTCTGTTCTTAGTAATGGGTGTGCAACTAGGCTTCTTTACCCTGCTTGCTGCGCATATTACCTTCTGTTTGCCGTTTGTTGTTGTAACGGTTTACAGTCGCTTGAATGGCTTCGATGTGAAAATGCTCGAAGCAGCAAAAGACTTAGGTGCAAGTGAATGGACGATTCTAAAACAGATCATCCTGCCTCTTGCTAAGCCTGCGGTTGCTGCGGGTTGGTTATTGAGCTTCACACTGTCTCTGGACGATGTGATTATCAGTTCTTTCGTAACCGGTCCAACGTATGAAATCTTGCCACTGAAGATTTACTCTATGGTTAAAGTGGGTATCTCTCCAGAGGTCAACGCCCTAGCAACAGTGATGTTAGTGGTGTCGCTAGTACTGGTGATTATTTCTCAGTTATTAGCGAGAGAGAAAATTAAGTAAGTCTCCTACTCTATACAGAGACTAACTTGATAAGAAGTTAACAAACTTCATGTTCTACAAAGTGTTAATCATAAACAGAATGGTAAATTGCCATTCTGTTTTTCTATCTACTGCCTTCGGGCAACGTTTAGTTTGGAGCTAACGTCAATGAAAAAATGGGCTACTCTATTAGCTGGTAGTGCATGTGCGCTTTCAATGTTATCTGCACCGTCTTTTGCAAAAGATAACAAAGAATTGGTATTCATGAACTGGGGACCTTACATCAACAGTGAGATTCTAGAACAGTTCACTGATGAAACTGGCATCAAGGTTATCTACTCTACTTACGAGTCGAACGAAACCTTGTATGCAAAGCTAAAAACACACAACAAAGGCTACGACCTGGTTGTGCCGTCGACTTACTTCGTATCTAAGATGCGTGACGAAGGTATGCTTCAAAAGATCGACAAAACCAAGCTGAACAACTTTAAGAATCTAGATACAAACTACCTAGATAAGCCTTACGACCCAAATAACGACTACTCTATTCCACACGTAGTTGCTATTACTGGTTTGGCTGTTAACACAGACATGTACGATCCAGAAGATTTTCAAAGCTGGGCTGACTTATGGAAGCCTGAGCTTGAAGGTCAGCTGATGATGATGGACGATACTCGCGAAGTGTTCCACATTGCACTAAGCAAGTTAGGTTACTCAGGTAACACAACCAACGAGAAAGAGATCGACGAAGCATACGCTGAGCTACAAAAGCTAATGCCAAATGTTCTTGTGTTCAACTCAGACAACCCTGGTGCACCATACATGTCTGGTGAAGTTGGCCTTGGTATGCTTTGGAACGGCTCTGCAGCAGCGGCTCAAAACGAAGGTCTACCAATTAAACTGGTATTCCCTAAAGAAGGCGGTATCGGTTGGGTTGATAACTTCGCAATCAGCTCTGGTGCAACAAATGTAGAAGCGGCTCACAAGATGATAGACTTCCTACTTCGTCCTGAAATCGCTGAGCAAATCTCTCGTGATACTGGTTACCTAACAGCAGTGAAAGCGTCTAACGAGAAGTTCAAAGACAGCCCGGCTCTGTTCCCGTCTCAAGAAGACCTTGATCGTGTTGAATGGCAAGCTGCAGTTGGCGATAAGACCGTGAAGTACGAAGATTACTTCATGAAGCTTAAAGCGGGTCAATAACTGGCTTATTTGACGAGTCTTACTCGACAGTCAATTGGTTAAAAACAACAATATCAATGAATAGGCAGCTTAGGCTGCCTATTTTATTATATCGCTGCTATAATATATCGCGATTTTTAGGAATCCTTTTACTTTGGGCTCACTACCCAACTTCAAATCAAACAAATGAACGGAACAGTAATGAAAAAAACACTGTATACCGGCGCATTGTGTGCTGCTACTTTACTTTCTACACCCTCTTTCGCAGCTGACCAAGAACTGTATTTTTACAACTGGTCTGAATATATTCCAAATGAAGTATTAGAAGACTTCACAAAAGAGACGGGCATTAAGGTTTATTACTCTACTTACGAGTCGAACGAAAGCATGTACGCTAAGTTAAAAACTCAAGGTACGGGTTATGACTTGGTGGTTCCTTCTACTTACTTCGTTTCTAAGATGCGTAAAGAAGGTATGCTTCAAGAGCTTGATAAAACCAAGCTAAGCCACTTTGCTGATTTGGATCCAAACTACTTAGATAAGCCATTTGACCCAAGCAACAACTACTCTATCCCATACATTTGGGGTGCAACGGGCATTGGTATCAACTCAGACATGCTAGACAAATCTTCGGTGAAAAACTGGGGCGACCTGTGGGATACACAGTGGGAAGGTCAGCTGATGATGATGGACGACTCTCGTGAGGTTTTCCATATTGCACTATCTAAACTGGGTTACTCTCCAAATACAACTAACCCTGAAGAGATCAAAGAAGCCTACGAAGAACTTCGTAAGCTAATGCCAAACGTATTGGTATTTAACTCAGATTTCCCAGCGAACCCTTATCTTGCTGGTGAAGTGTCTCTTGGTATGCTTTGGAATGGCTCTGCTTACATGGCACGCCAAGAAGGCGCAACGATTGATATCATCTGGCCAGAGAAAGGCGCTATCTTCTGGATGGACAGCCTAGCGATTCCTTCAGGTGCAAAGAACATCGAAGCGGCTCATAAAATGATCGACTTCCTTCTTCGCCCAGAGAACGCAGCTAAGATTGCTCTAGAGATCGGTTACCCGACTCCAGTGAAGACTGCTTACCCTCTTCTTCCAAAAGAGTTTGCTGAAGACAAGAACGTTTTCCCACCACAATCAGTGATGGATAACGGCGTATGGCAAGATGAAGTTGGTGAAGCGAGCGTTATTTATGACGAGTACTTCCAAAAACTAAAAGTAAACAACTAAGTTTGTTACTGATTGGTTACTAAAGCGGCGTAAGCCGCTTTATTTTTATCTACACTTTATATAGGATTGATTTAACCGTATAAAGTTCGATTTAGTATGCCTACAAACCCTATTTTATTGATTGTGACTCTGATGCTCGTGGCGTCATTCTTGATGCTTGGACTGAGCTCATTCATTCACATAGATTCTAATTACGACCTGTTCTTCGAAACGAATACGCTCGTGATTACCATGTACATCTATTACGTCGCTCGTCACGGTATTCGTCCCCATAAGATCCTCCGCTACGGCGCACTGCTGCTTATTTTCAACCTATTCTATGATGTGACCACTGAGCTCAAATACCTCGATGAGTGGGCAGATAGAAATGAATTGCTCGATACCTTTCTCGAAGATGGTTTGTTGCAGATAGCTTTCCTACTTCTTGCCTATGGCATTACTGAACTTACCACTCAATTGAAAGATCAAAGTAAGCAAGATGAGCTAACGGGCTTATACAATCGTAAAAAGTTTGATGCGATCAAGCTGAAGGAGTTCGAGCTCATCTATTTCGATTTAGATGGATTAAAAAAGGTCAACGACCGCAAGGGCCACAAAGTTGGAGACCTGATGATCGTACGCTTTTCTCAAGCATTAAGTCAGTCGGTATTGGAAGATGAAATGGTGTTTCGTGTCGGTGGTGATGAGTTTGTTGCGACAGCACAACTGGGACGTGGTGGTGAGTTCGTAAGCCAAGTCAGTAACCTGCTTCACGGTGAAAACATCTCTTTTTCTTACGGCATCGAAGTGACGAACCAAGATAACTTTCAACAAGCGTTGGAAGAATCGGATAAAGCTATGTATGCGATGAAACAAGCACGACGCTCCGTTGTCGCTGACGTTTGATCGGCCCAAGACAAGATTTCAAACGATCAGATCAAAAAAAGCAAACACGTCTCTGGGCTCTCTTTTGCAGTCAGACATGCGTTTGCTTCCTTTTTAAGTTCATTCGACAGTGTGGCAGTATTGATTAAGCGGTTAATGAGCCTCTCTCAACCGACAATAGTTCACTCACTAGCTTGGGCACTTCGATACTGGCTTTGCCGTAGCGCTTCTCTTCAAACTCGCTCTCTACTGCACTTGGCTCAAGGTTGATTTCTATCGTGTGTGCGCCATGCATTTTCGCATCATGTACAAACCCAGCAGCTGGATATACCACGCCTGATGTACCAATTGAGATAAATAGATCGGCTTCTTCTAGTGCGGAATAAATGTCGCCCATTCTTAGTGGCATTTCGCCAAACCAAACAATATGTGGACGCATTTGTGCAGGGATTTGGCAGCAATGACAAAGTTCACCCGTTTCAATATCGTCTTTGTGCTCTACAACTTGATTGGATTCACTGCAACGCGCTTTTAAAAGCTCACCATGCATGTGAATAATGTTGTTGCTACCGCCTCTCTCGTGCAAATTGTCGATGTTTTGAGTAATAATGGTAACTTTGCCATCAAGCTTGTCTTCGAGCTCTCCTAGCGCCTTGTGGGCTGAATTTGGCTGAATGCTCTCACTTTGCAGGCCGTGACGACGTTTGTTGTAGAAAGCTTGTACCAAGTCAGGATCTTTTACGAACCCTTCAGGCGTCGCGACATCTTCGATTTTGTGGTTTTCCCATAGCCCGTCTTGTGCTCGGAATGTTTGTATCCCCGACTCTGCAGAGATGCCAGCGCCAGTAAGAATTACGATATTTCGATATGGGAAATGCATATAACGTCCTTTTAGATATGTCACTTTGTAACAGCTTAGCACTGTTCAAATTCCAACAATAGTTTTGGGGATTAGACCATAGTCTTAGGCAACTGAATTCATTGGCTATTTGTGACATAACTCGCTTGATAGTTGTGGTGGTTGTTACTCAAATTCTCTGTTTTGCTATCCATAGAAACAAAAAAGCGACCGCAGCCGCTTAGTTCTGTTCAACAGTTGTCTACTTGATGTGCTTTAACCCACCAAGTGAATAACGTTAGTCTTCGTTGATAGAAGAGATCTTATGGATAGAAAGATCCGCACCGTTGAATTCATCTTCTTCACTTAAGCGTAGGCCTGTTAGTTTGCTCAACACACCGTATACGATTAACGCGCCTACGACAGCAACTGCAACACCTGCGACTGTACCAATCAACTGAGAAGCTAAGCTCACGCCGCCTAGACCCCAGAAAGCTTGTTGGCCGAAGATACCAGCTGCAATGCCACCCCAGGCACCACATACGCCGTGTAGAGGCCATACACCCAATACATCATCAATCTGTGTTTTGTTTTGCATGTAAGTAAATAGGTAAACAAACAAAGCGCCCGCGACGCCGCCAGTAATCAGAGCGCCTAATGGGTGCATTAAGTCTGACCCTGCACAAATTGCTACTAAGCCAGCCAAAGGACCATTATGAATAAAGCCTGGGTCATTTTTACCTGCAACAAGTGCCGCCAGAATACCACCAACCATTGCCATCAGTGAGTTCATCGCCACTAGGCCGCTGATTCCGTTGATTGCTTGTGCAGACATCACGTTAAAGCCAAACCAACCCACACATAAGATCCACGCGCCTAATGCCAGGAAAGGAATGTTCGATGGTGCGAAGTTAGTGTGTTTACCCGCGCGGATGCGACCTTTACGCATACCTAAGAAGTAAACGGCAACCAAAGCGATCCAACCGCCAACGCCGTGAACCACGACTGAACCCGCAAAGTCATGGAATCCATAACCAAACTTACCTTCTAACCAATCTTGGAATCCAAAATTACCGTTCCAAATGATGCCTTCGAAAAATGGATATACGAAACCAACGGTAAATAACGTTGCAATTAGGATTGGATAGAAACGCGCGCGCTCCGCGATACCGCCTGAAACGATGGCTGGAATTGCGGCTGCGAAGGTCATTAGGAAGAAGAACTTAACCAGTTCGTATCCATTACCTTGTGAGAGCGTTTCAGCGTCGGCAAAAAAGTGAGCGCCGTAAGCAACCCAGTAACCGATAAAGAAATAAGCGATTGCGGAGACACCAAAATCGGAAAGGATTTTAACCAGCGCGTTGACTTGGTTCTTCTTTCGGACGGTACCGACTTCGAGAAACGCAAAGCCAGCGTGCATCAGGAAGACCATGATTGCACCGAGTAATAGGAATAAAGTATCTGAACTTTGGGTAAGGGTTTGTACTGCACTATGAACTTGAGTCACCGTTTCACTCATTAAAGCATTCTCCTTCGCTTTATCTGATTTGCACTGATATCGTGCGATTCAATGTTGTAATTAATTAAAGACTCAACAGTGAACGCAAGATGCGTTCCAAGTGTGAAGGGTAATTTTCGTGCAACAGGTTTTATTTTTAACTTATTGATTATTAGAGTCTAAATATTTAGGTGCACTTTTATGGTTCTTGAAAATAGAAAAAATCACATCGACAATTGCACCAAATAAGGGAGTTGCACCATATTGAAGCGGTCAATGAGTAGGTTCTGATGCAGGGAGCCGCCGAAAACTATTTACTGTTCTAGAGACTTAAAAACAAAAAGCCCAGTGAAATGAATCACTGGGCTTTCTTTAGGTATGTCGTTAACGCGTTAGCGCTACAGGTTTGGTCCTGTCGACGGGTTTTGCGGTAGGTTTTGACTTAAACGCTGCATACCTTGATACATGCGGATGAACCAAACCACAATCGCAACACCACCGAACAACATGCCTACATATGGAATGTAGTAAGCGATGTCATCGATAATATGGTTTTGATACCAGTAATCGTTCACACCAATTAACACGCCGTTTGAGGTTGCTACCGTTACGATAAGCACCACGAAGAACGTCAGGTTCAAGAAGAACGAGCGGATCAAACCGTAGTAATGGGTATCCACTACTTCGCCATCTTCGCCTTTGTCTAAACGGTAGCCTGCGTAGATAATCGCAATCACACCAGAGATAAGACACGTAAATGGTGTAAAGCAGCTTAGGATGTAAGCAACCCAAATACCTTTATGAGGTTTGTTCATTCTTATTCACCCCTTCCGTTTTCTCTGTTGTTGCGTTTGCGCTTTGTTCAACGCCGTTTTTCTCTTGTTCCATTACTTCGTTGTACCAAAGGTCATGGTGCTCTTTCGCCCAAGTCTCATCAACTTCACCGGTTACCATGCCTTCTAGTGCACCTTCCATACCGAACAAGCCGATGTAGATGTGGAACACAAAGCCACAGATAAGAATCAAAGCTGCCAGCATATGAACTAAGTTTGAAAGCTCCATATCACGACGAGTTTGACCGAAGATTGGGAAGTCCAATACCAAACCGCTGATCGCAGCGACACTACCCATTACTATAAGTAGCCAGAACAGCGCTTTTTCACCGGCATTTGAGAATTCTGCAGACGGGTGAGAACCTTTATGTTTCCCTACCATACCTCCTAATTTCAAGAACCACTGAATATCGACTTTTTTAAAGATCGACTTACGCCACCATTTGATAAGAACCGCCATCAACAGTACATAGAAAATCGGGCCGATGTAGTTGTGATACTGCTTAGCCAGTAGAACGATGAAACCCCATAGATCCGTCGGGATATAAGGTTTCAAGAAGTGTTTACCGTAAACCAACATCAAACCACTGAACGCCAGTGTTAAGAAGGTAAACGCCATGCTCCAGTGCAATGCACGATCAAGTCGCGACCAACGTTTGATCTTACGACCTGTTCTTGGTGCACTCAGCATTAGCGGGCCAATCACAACGTACATCAAAGTCACAAAAGCAATACTGCCAAAGATCGCGACAGCACCGGCTGGTGACATCCACTTCTCTTTCAATATGTACCACGTTTGACCTGGAGTACTGATTAACACACCGTGCTCAGCCGATTGAGATGTGGTGTAACCTTCTTCACCATTTCTTACTTGTCGCCAGAAATCGGCACCCGCAAGTTGTGTGATCTCTCTTTGAGCAGAGCTTGTTTGAGTTTGTGATGAGTTCGTCTCAGATGCATGACTCATAGGAGAAAGCATTGTTAGTGCTGCCAACATCGGCAGCACAACAAGGAAGAGACGCTTAAACATTGTAAGCATATGTCTCTCCTACTTAGCTCTTAGTCGCATCGTAAGAAAGGTCATTGCCGTCTGTCCAACCTGCACCTTTCGCACCACGCTCAACAACACGCTGACGGAAAACATCAGAAACTTTCTCCGCGTCACCCGCTAGCAGTGCCTTAGTTGAACAAAGCGAAGCACACATTGGCAGTTTACCTTCAGCAATACGGTTCGCACCGTACTTTTGACGCTCTTCAACAGAACCTGGCTCTGTTTCTGGGCCGCCAGCACAGAAGGTACACTTGTCCATCTTACCGCGCTCACCAAACGCTTCCTGTTTAGGGAATTGAGGTGCGCCAAACGGACAAGCAAACAAGCAGTAACCACAACCGATACACAGATCTTTATTGTGAAGTACGATGCCGTCTTCTGTATGTTCAAAACAGTCTGCAGGACAAACGGCCATACATGGCGCATCAGTACAGTGCATACACGCTACTGAGATTGAGTTTTCACCTGGTTCGCCATCGTTCAGTGTTACAACGCGACGACGTTGAATACCCCATTCCAGAGCATCATCATTTTCATTCTTACATGCAGTGACACAACCGTTACATTCGATACAACGCTTGGTGTCACAAAGAAATTTCATTCTAGCCATTTTAAGACTCCTTACGCTTTACGAATATTACAAAGGGTTACTTTCGTTTCCTGCATCAACGTGACAGGGTCATAACCGTATGTGGTTGCTGTGTTAGCAGCTTCACCAATAACGTAAGGATCAGTGCCTTCTGGGTATTTAGAACGCAAATCTTCGCCTTGGAACTTACCACCGAAGTGGAATGGGATGAATGCCAGACCCGGTTTCACACGACGTGTAACCATCGCTTTCACCTTAATACGGCCCTTCTCTGCACCCTCAACCCAAACATCGTCACCGTCTTTAAAGCCGATGTCGTTTGCATCTTTCGGGTTCACTTCAACAAACATCTCTTGCTGTAGTTCTGCTAGCCAAGGGTTAGAACGGGTTTCTTCACCACCACCTTCGTACTCAACCAAACGACCAGAGGTCAGGATAATCGGGTATTCGCCAGATTTGTCTTGCTCTTGAATCGACTTGTAAAGCGTAGGAACACGGAAGATAGCTTCTTTGTCGTCCCACGTTGGGTAATCAGCAACTAGGTCGCGACGTGGCGTGTAAAGCGGCTCACGGTGCAGTGGTACACGATCTGGGAATGTCCAAACAATCGCACGTGCTTTCGCATTACCAAATGGGATACAGCCGTGTTTAATTGCCACACGTTGGATACCACCTGAAACGTCAGTCTTCCAGTTTTTGCCTTCAGCAGCCGTTTTCTCTTCTGCAGTTAGATCATCCCACCAACCAAGTTGTTTCAGTAGTTTGTCACTGAACTCTGGGTAGCCGTCTTTGATCTCACAGCCTTTCGAGTAGCTGTCTTCTGCTAGTAGGCTTTGACCTTCAAACTCAACACCAAAACGAGTACGGAAGTTACCACCACCTTCAGCAACCGTCTTAGACGTATCGTAAAGGATGTGTGTACCCGGATGTTTCATCTCTGGTGTGCCCCAACATGGCCAAGGTAGACCGTAAGTCTCGCCATTTGCTGGACCGCCTTCTGCTTCTAGAGACGTTTTGTGGAATGTGTGCCAATTCTGTTGGTGTTCTTTCAAACGCTCAGGGCTTTGGCCTGTGTAGCCGATCGTCCACATACCTTTGTTGAATTCACGTGTAATATCTTCAATCAGTGGTTGGTTGTTCTCAACACGGATGTTTTTGAACAGCTGATCAGAGAAACCAAGCTTCTTAGAAAGCAGGTACATGATTTCGTGGTCAGGTTTAGATTCGAATAGAGGATCAACAACCTTGTCACGCCACTGTAGAGAACGGTTTGACGCCGTTACACTGCCGTAGGTTTCAAACTGAGTCGTTGCTGGTAGCAGGTAAACGCCGTCGGTACGATCGTTCATTACCGCTGCAACCGTTGGGTATGGGTCAACAATAACCATCATATCCAGCTTCTGCATCGCCTTCTTCATCTCTGGACCACGAGTCTGAGAGTTCACCGCGTGACCCCAGTAGAACATGGCACGGATGTTTTCGCGCTGACGAATCTTGTCTTTGTCTTCAAGTACGCCATCAACCCAACGAGATACAGGAATACCTGCACTGTTCATTGGTTTTTGACCACCGTATGCGTTGTCGTCGAAACGGCCTTTGATCCAATCAAAGTCGATATCCCAAACTTTCGACCAGTGACGCCAAGAACCTTCAGACAAGCCGTAGTAGCCAGGAAGTGTGTCTGACAGTACGCCAAGGTCAGTTGCGCCTTGTACGTTATCGTGACCACGGAAGATGTTTGCACCGCCACCTGATTTACCGATGTTACCTAGCGCCAGTTCAAGTACACAGTAAGCACGTGTGTTGTTGTTACCAGTCGTGTGTTGAGTACCACCCATACACCAAACGATACAACCCGGACGGTTTTCAGAAAGTAGTTTCGCGGTGTGGTATACGTCTTTTTCACTAACACCAGTTACGCGTTCAACTTCTGCTGGGTTCCACTTCGCGACTTCTTCACGGATCTCGTCCATGCCGAATACACGTTGCTTAATGAACTCTTTGTCTTCCCATTGGTTTGCAAAGACATGCCATAACACGCCCCAAATAAACGCAACGTCAGAACCTGGACGAAGAGAAACGTAGTGATCTGATTTCGCAGCAGTACGCGTACGACGAGGATCCGCAACAACGATCTTACAGTTGTTCTTCTCTTTCGCGATCAAGATGTGTTGCATCGCTACTGGGTGAGCTTCCGCTGGGTTTGAACCAATGAACAGCATCGATTTACAGTTGTGCATGTCATTGAACGAGTTTGTCATTGCACCGTAACCCCAAGTGTTCGCAACACCTGCTACTGTGGTTGAGTGACAAATACGCGCTTGGTGGTCAACGTTGTTCGTGCCCCAAAGCGAAGCCATCTTACGGAATGCATAAGCTTGCTCGTTACTGTGTTTCGCACTACCTAGGAAGTAAACTGAATCAGGGCCAGACTCTTTACGAAGTTCTAGCGCTTTGTTACCGATCTCTTCAATCGCTTGTTCCCAAGAAAGCTTCTTCCACTTACCGCCTTCCAATTTCATTGGGTACTTAAGACGACGTTCACCGTGGCCGTGCTCACGAAGTGCTGCACCTTTCGCACAGTGTCCACCAGCGTTAAATGGGTGATCGAATGCAGGCTCTTGACCTGTCCATACGCCATTTTGAACTTCAGCGTAGATACCACAACCCACAGAACAGTGAGAACAGATAGTACGTTTCACTTCTGTTTTCGCTTCTGGATCGACTGATTTAGCCTGTGCTTTCTTCATCATACCTGGTGCAAATAGACTTGCGCCTACCACTGCGCCACCAGCAGCTAATGAAGTGTTTTTCATGAAGGCACGTCGAGACACACCTAGCTGATTGGTTTCTTTGCTCACACTATCGGAGCGTTTGACAAGTTTCATCCGTTATCTCCTAAAGTGTGTCGTAGTAATCGCGAATGTGTTGCGTCTCACGATACCCTGTCTTCTTCACGTCTTCTTTCGAAATTTCAACAGTTTCTGAAGCGGTTGCCACTTTAGTTGTACCAGCGACAACGGCACCAGCTACGGCTGCAGTCGTCAAGCCTTTGAGTAAGTCCCTACGGCTTGTATTTATATCTTTATTATCTTTCATCATTGCTTCCTTACCTTACGGTAGATCTTTTTTTGGAGGCTTAATGCCCCTCTATCGATATAATCGCGTACTGCTCGATTACTCGTAATCAGTGACGTTTTTCACATCAATCTTTAATTTGTGCTTACTGCTTTTTGTATTCACGCTAAAACGCACTTGTTCTAACGTTAAGAATGCTTCACACAGTTGAGCGGCCGATTTGTAGAAGTTCGTGCTTTCTGCCCCTTCAAGCTGACGCGTGAAAGAGTTAAACCAAGGGCCAAGGTGCTTATTGAATACCGCCTGTTGCAGTGCTTCTTCTTCAGCCGTTAGCATAGCCATCACTTCACACAGTGCTGCGATGTGATCTTCTGGCTCTTTCACTTGATCGTCACGCTCAATGCCTAAAAGCTCTAAGTCATGACGAATCTCTGCCAATGGTTTTTCCATCATGGCGCCAGTGCGATGCCAAGAACCAAATGGAACGACTTCTCCACGCCCAATACCGATGAACAAATCTTGATATTCGTCTTCAAGAGCTTCACGGTTTGATTCTGTTGCCGCTTGTTGAATGGCAATCCAAGCCTTTTGCATTGCGCTTTCAGACGCTTCAATATCGAGCGTTTTTAGAAAGTCGATCACCTCTTCAGAAGGTGCGCTGCGAAACAGTGCGGATAGAACCAAATAGATCTCAGTTCTTAGTGTCTGTTCTTGTGCCTGATCCAAATTCGTTTCCAAGGCTAACTCCTAGTATTTCAATTGTTTCAATGGGTCTTGAGCCATTGAATCGAACATATCCACCACACGGCAGTCTTCACACATAGCAATACGATTAATCGCTGCTTCATCTGAAAAGTGAGAGTGACCGCGTAACTTGTTCTGTAACATGTCAATCATAGACTGAGGTGCGAATGGTTTATGGCAACGTACACATTCCGCAGCTTTCTCTTCATGAATCACAACTGCTTTTTGACGTTCTTCTTTTACCCAGTTCATACGAGGCGTAAGAGTCAGAACATTTTCAGGACATGCCTTTTCACACAAGCCACATTGAATACAGTCTTGTTCTACAAATTTAAGTGATGGAGAAGCCCCGTCGGTATGAAGTGCACGTGTCGGACACACAGCCACACAGCTCATACATAACGTACAATCTTTGCTATCACACGAAACGTTGCCGTAAGGTGCGTTTGACGGAAGCTCAACAATATTTTCAACAGGAATACGAGCTGAAGACATCGCATCAAGTGCTGTAAATAGACGTTGGCGCTTGTTGCCTTGAAGATCGCCAAGTGCAAGGTCGAATGAATCCACACAAAGTGTTGGAGGCCCTTCACGTAGAGATTCTAAGTACAGAATATCGATGGTTTCTTTTGGAATACCGATTTGATCTAGTAGTTCTTGTGCAATCCCTACTTCGTTATTTAGAACACGAATGATCGTTTCTGGCATAAAGCGGGATGCCGCAAACAGAACTTGAGTCGCGCCATTAACTAATGCTGCAAACCAAGTATCGATACCAATAGATGGCAGTTCTTCTACGACAATTGGAATCACGTTATCTGGTAGCGCTTTAAGAGCCATCACGTTGTAAGTTTCATGACGTGAGCTACAGATAAGTACGATTGGATCCAGACCACCCGCTTGCTCATAGTTAGCTAGCGTACGTTCAATGAATTTTTGAGTATCGTCAGGGTTAGGTAATGCGTAAGAGATAGCTTCTGTCGGACAGCTCGTTGCACAAGTACCCACGCCTTGACATAGGTAAGGGTTAATCTCGATCTTATGACCCGTCTTATCTGAGCCTTCACTTGAAAGCGCGCCAGCAGGACAAGCATCAACACAACGCTCACAACCTTTAACACCACGAGAACTGTGTGCACATAGGTCTGTGTCCAAACGGAAGAACTTAGGCTTATCAAACGTGCCCATTAACGTAGGAATTTCTTCTAACGCTTCAGCTAGTTTTGGATAACCACGACCTACTGGGTAATAACCAGGAACAGGCACTTCTTCAGTCATGCAGCTATTCAGACATAAGTCCAAAACCACATCAAAACAGTCATGATTGATTGCTACTTTTGCAAGGTTATTGGTTAGGCCTTTGTTTTCGATTAGAACTTCGAACGTACCAAGGAACCCTGAAACCTGAACAGCATTTGCGTAGTAAAGCTCTGACTCAGTGTTGGTCGCTTTCGCACCGTCTGTTGAAAGTAGTGTCAGGCTTGTTAACTGAGGCAATTGCGCCGCAGCACTTTCGATGATCGCAGTTGGACCAATAATTAGCGTATTACCACCACTTTCATAACTTACTGTCGGTGGAATTAGGTTTGTTAACTCAACGGTATTCTCAAACGCATACAGCCTCGCCTTTGCGTTATTTGAAGTTGCTTGTTCTAATAATTGTTTAAGCATTGCTCAGTTCCATTTTTGGATATGGATAATCTGTTCAATCTTCATTGTAGTTAGCGTTGGAGAACTTGCTGAGTATTCAGTTAACAACGTATGGTCTCGTTAACTATTCATTCACTCATCAAGTTTACGCGAGTTATCTACAAAAAAGTCGATAATGGACTAGTTTTAGCAAATGCCGTGCCAATTTAATAATTCAATATTTTCAATGGATTAGATTAAATTTAAATCGATTTTGATAATAAAAAAACCGCTTGGGACATTTTGTCGCAAGCGGTTCATTGAGTGTTTAGTCAAAATGTACCTATTCTTTGTGTGGTATATTTTGTCCCACCTCTTTTGGGTCATTTTCGATAGCATCGGTGTCGAAACCATCCGATACTGTGTTTTTATACAGTTCTTTTTGTTGTCCCGTAATTTCGTCACTTTCAACAAGATCTGATTCCGCGTCTTCAGCGTTGCTCACTGAAACTTCTTCTTTATTTTCAGTAACTTGCTCTTGTTCGCTTGACGTTTCTTCTTCTGCCTTCTCTTTTACCCAATCACGTAAGCTTTCAGCGACACCTTCAGAAAGTGACTTAAGATTACTATAATCGTCATCGTAATCGTCTAAGCCATCACGTACGTTAAACTCTTCTGAGAGAAATAACTTACGTAATGCGGCTTTTTTTACGCTTTCTGATGCTTCTGATACCAATAATTGAGCCATAGACAGCTCTTCAGTTGCCTCTGATGCCGACTCTTTAGTGTCACCTGACTCTCCTAAAGCGTTAGTTGGCTCGATAGGAGCTGGGTCATTTGGTGCGAGTTCTTCAGCAGAGGTGGGTGTTTGAGAAGCAGACTCAGGAGAGGTAACCGAGGTTTCCTCAAGAGGCTGTTCAGCTTCACGCGCTTTATCAGTCGATTCATCGAGCTTTCGTTGAGACCAACGGCTAAAAAAGTTAGTTGCCATTAGAACGACCTGCCCCTTTACGCTTCTTGCGTCTCGCTTCTAATAATTCACCATGACGACCGATAAAGGCTTCCATCCACGCTTGTACAGGTAAAGGCATGTCGTAAGACAATACTTGGTTATCTCCGTCCATGTACTGGCCTGCGACTGTTTGTGACGCCGTCAGTAATTGAATAATAGGCTTACCGGAGTCAACATTATCCATAACTAAGAATAGCTTAGGTTGCTGAGAGCTTAGATTGAAGCGGTAGTCGGTACGTTCGTCTTTGTGTAACTGGAGCAAACATACGTCTGGGGTTTCATGTTCAGGTGATAATTCAAAACCGATGAGTTCCCATTGAGTCGTTACCCAAATGCCCGTTTTGATCTCTTTCTCTATTCTTTGGACACCTATTGGCCAAGCTGATTCTGTTTTTTCGTAGTGTTCTTGGAATTCTTTTATCTCAGACATACTGCACCCAATTGATTTTCTTTATTCTGTTCGTACGTAGGACATTTTGTACTTCGCATAATCATATACCCTCTACAAAGCAATAAACACGCCAATACATTTTAAGTCCTGCTCCGTCTTTAGTGCGTTTGTCGTAAAGTTACCCCTATAACGTTAGTCGATTGCGCTGGTTTGAGACAGTTAGTCTCGGTGAACTCTCATATTTTGCGCTATTTTAATCGAATGCTTCATGTTTTCTCGAATAGCCGCTATTTTGGAATGAGAATTGCTAAATGCTTGAGTTAAAGCTAAGAATGACTAAGTGACAGATAACGCATGTATTCTAAAGAGTCGTATGATGACTCTTGCCTAACTTCTTATCCCTTATAATCGCTATCTCATTAAGTAGGACGTGACTGTGGTAAAACCAAACATAATAAAAACCAGTGAAAACCCACTTCAGACCATCGAAGTTGAAGTGTTTGATGAATATGGCGAAAAGCTAACGAAACAAATTGCGTGCGAGCGCCCTCTTACCGTGATGTTGAACTGGAAAGAGATCGTAACGTTAATGACATTGGGCTCTCGTCCGGAGTCATTAGTATTGGGCTATTTGAAAAACCAAAGCTTCCTTTCCGACCCAGAAGCCGTTGAATCAATCATTATCGATTGGGAAACCAGTTCTGCAGCGGTTATTACTAAAGAAGATACGAGCCAACTTGAACAAGCACTGAAGAAGAAGACCGTAACGTCTGGCTGTGGTCAAGGTACCATGTATGGCAACGTGATGAAGCAATTGGAAGATTACCAAGTGCCTCAAACCAAGATTAAGCAATCTGAAATCTATACGGCTCTAGAAGCGCTGACTCATTATAACGACACCTACAAGAAAGCGGGTGCGGTTCATGGCTGTGCTGTTTGCAAAGACGATCAAGTGTTGTCGTTTGTGGAAGATGTAGGCCGTCACAATGCGGTTGATACCCTAGCGGGTGAGATGTGGCTTAACAAAGAAGATGGCGGAGATAAGATCTTCTACACCACAGGCCGCCTAACCTCTGAAATGGTGATTAAGGTAGCGCAGATGGGAATCCCTGTTCTACTGTCACGCTCTGGCGTTACACAAATGGGCTTAGATTTAGCTCAGAAGTTCGGCATAACAACGATTGCTCGTGCTAAAGGCTTGCGCTTCCAAGTGTTTACAGGTGCAGACAAGATAGATTTTGACGTCAAAGGCGAGCAGTAAACGTAAAGTTAACTCGTGCTTAGTTAATTTGTTATGGGTGCAGTATCAGCTGCACCTTTTTTATATTCTTCAGTTTTTATCCCAATTCGTTCCCGATACAGGTTTCACGCTTCAGACCATCTAAACCTACACGTATCATGTCTTAAATTAGCTTTTCCTAAAACAAATCTTGATTTAACACCCCAATAAGCTATTAGTTACATATTCGTCAATTTAATGAATCTATTAATACAAATTAAAGATGAATATCAACGTCACCGGCTTAAAGGGAATTAACCATGAGTAATCCATCGGAACCTCAGCATCCTCTGCTGTCTCTTTCTATTCGCAGTAAGTTTATTTTAATCAACCTCACCCTGTTTATTTCTGTTTTTATCTATGCCGTCTACGAGCAACTTAGTTTAGACAAATTGGAATCATTGGAGATCGCTGCGACCGAAAACCTCAGAAGCTCAGTAGATTTATTAACGCTTAGGCGACATGAGAAAGACTTCTTGTCTCGCCACGATCAAAAATACGCAGAGCGTTTCGATAAAACCGCCGACATATTGAATCAAAGATTGGTGACGTTGAACCAAACTCTCACCTCGCACGAACTTCACCTGACCGAGCAAATGACCAAGATCTCCGATACCCTTCATCAGTACCAGAAACAGTTCCACCAGATCGTCAATCAAGTGAACGACATTGAACGTACAACCCCACCTTTGGGCTTTGTCGGCGCTCTTGATGGAAAAAGAACAGCGCTGAAATCAGTAATCGAATCAGAATCAAGCTTGGCACTGGAACTTGCGTTGTTAGAACTGATCGAAAAAGACTTCCATTACCTCGCTCATATTAATAGCGAAACGAATGCGGCGTTAACCAATGCTCTTGTTGAGTTTGAACCCTACTCCCAAACCTCGATTGCGACTGAACAAGCCTATTCCGAATATAAGGCTGCAGTTGAAACTCTGTTGGTTGCTAACAGCAATCTAGGCTTGTCTGCAGAGTTGGGGCTTAGAGGCGCATTACGTAGCAATGTCCATAAAACGGAACAAGCCATTGAAGAAGTGCAGAATGAGATAAGCCATGCAATTACAGTGGCAGTTAGGCACACACAAAATATGTTGCATCTGTTTGGCGCCGCTATTGTTGCGTTGCTTTCTTTGCTGTTGGTGTTCATCGGTCGCAATATCTTGGGTCGTATCAAAGCGATAAACGTGATGATGGAGTCGATTGCCAATGGCGATGGTGATTTAACGGTGCGAATGAACGCTAAAGGTAACGACGAGCTCGCTCAACTTGCTCACTCGTTTGATACCTTCATCAACAAGCTGCACGGCAACATTAAAGAGTTGTCGGGAGTTATGACAGTGTTGACAGAGAGTTCATGTAGCTCTGAAGAAGCCGCGATCAAAAGCATGAGTAATGCTGAGAAACAGAAACAACAATCGGAGTCCGTCGCGACCGCTGTGAACGAACTGGTGATGACCAGTAACGAGGTCACAGCCAATATAGAAAATGCCGCAACTAATGCAGAGAAAATTAAAGATAACGCCCATCAAGCATTACAAGAAACACACTTAACAGATGCGAGTATCAATGTGTTGGTTGAAAACATTGCAGAGTCGCAAGACCTAATCGTGCAGCTTGAAGAACAGAGCCGTGAAATCAATCAAGTGGTAACGACGATTCAGGGAATTGCCGAACAAACTAACCTACTTGCGCTTAACGCTGCGATTGAAGCTGCACGAGCAGGCGATCATGGACGAGGCTTTGCGGTGGTCGCCTCTGAAGTGAGAGAGCTTTCTTTAATGACTAACGACTCAACCCATCAAATTGAATCGACCATTCATGGTTTAACGTCCGGCATTGCCAAGACAGTCGCTAAGATGTCGGCAAGCTTGGAGCAAACCGAACAAGTTAAGCACCAGACTAAAGATGTGGTCAATGCGATTGAAGGTATCCACTTTCAAGTCGGAGAGATGTTCGACCTTAACAGTCAGATAGCGACAGCATCTGAAGAACAATCCATGGTATCTGCGGAGATCGACCGAAACATCAGCGACATCGCTCATCTAGCAAGTAATACACATACCGTAGTATCAGGATCAGTGCGTTGTAGTGAGCAGGTATCGAGCGTGAGTGTGAAGTTAGAGAAGATTGTGGCTCAGTTTAAATACTGATGTGTAGCCTACTTTGTTGTGGGCTGTCACCACCTCTGCATAAACTGTAGGTAATAAAAAACGCCCTTATCGCTTTATGCTGATAAGGGCGTTTTAATTCTATAAGGACACTTTCTGTTATCTGCAGACTACAGGTGTCTATAAACAGCGGTTGTCCGAAGCACTAGTCTAGATTAGCCACGTGCTTTTAGGAATTCAGCGTAAGTACCACGGAAATCGTTGATCTTGCCATCTTTGATTTCAAGGATACGCGTTGCTAGAGAGTCTACGAATACACGGTCGTGAGATACGAAGAACAATGTGCCTTTGTAGTTCTCAAGAGCCAAGTTAAGCGCTTCGATAGATTCCATATCCATGTGGTTAGTTGGTTCATCCATAAGTAGGATGTTTGGCTTGTGCATCATGATCTTACCAAGAAGCATACGACCTTGCTCACCACCAGAAATTACCTTAACTGATTTCTTAATGTCGTCTTGACCAAATAGCATACGACCTAGGAAGCCACGAACTACCTGCTCGTCTTCACCTTCTTGACGCCATTGGCTCATCCAATCGAACAGGTTCATGTCTTGTTCGAAGTCATGTGCGTGGTCTTGAGCGTAGTAACCGATGTTTGAGTTTTCAGACCACTTGTACTCACCAGTGCGAGCTTCAAGTTCGCCAGCTAGTGTGTTCAGAAGTGTTGTTTTACCCACACCATTCTCACCGATGATCGCAACGCGCTCACCTACTTCGAAGATCGCATCGAACTTGTTGAATAGGTCTTCTTCGAAGCCTTGAGATAGGTTTTCAACCACAAGTGCGTTGCGGAATAGCTCTTTAGACTGTTCAAAACGAATGAATGGGTTTTGACGGCTAGAAGCTTTCACTTCTTCAAGCTGAATCTTATCGATTTGCTTAGCACGAGACGTTGCTTGCTTCGCTTTAGATGCGTTAGCAGAGAAACGAGAAACGAAGGTTTGAAGTTCAGCAATTTGTGCTTTCTTCTTAGCATTATCAGACAGTAGACGTTCACGCGCTTGAGTCGCAGCCGTCATGTACTCATCGTAGTTACCCGGGAATAGGCGAAGTTCACCGTAATCAAGGTCAGCCATGTGCGTACAAACAGAGTTTAGGAAGTGACGGTCGTGCGAAATGATGATCATTGTGCAGTTACGTTGGTTTAGCGTATCTTCCAACCACTTGATGGTATCCATGTCCAGGTTGTTCGTTGGTTCGTCAAGAAGCATGATGTGCGGGTCTGCGAACAGAACTTGTGCTAGAAGCACACGAAGTTTCCAACCAGGTGCTACTTCGCTCATTAGGCCGAAGTGAAGTGCTTCTTCGATACCTACAGCAAGAAGAAGCTCACCCGCTTTCGCTTCTGCCATGTAACCGTCCATCTCAGCGAATTGAACTTCAAGATCAGCTACCTTCATGCCGTCTTCTTCGCTCATTTCTGGCAAAGAATAGATGCGGTCACGCTCTTGTTTAATAGTCCAAAGCTCTTTGTGACCCATGATAACTGTGTCGATTACCGAGAATTCTTCGTAAGCGAATTGGTCTTGGTTCAGTTTTGCAACGCGCTCGTTTGGATCGTAGCTTACGTTACCAGCACTCGGCTCAAGTTCACCAGATAGGATCTTCATGAACGTCGATTTACCACAGCCATTCGCGCCGATTAAACCGTAACGGTTACCTTCGCCGAACTTAACTGAAATATTTTCGAAAAGTGGCTTAGCGCCGAATTGTTGGGTGATATTTGCTGTGGAGATCAATGCCTTTACCTTTTTAATGTGAAAAACGCCGCAACGTTACTTGTTCAGGGCTTTAACTGCAAGTATTGATTGCAATTACCCGCTAATAAGTGAGCGATAACCTAGCTAAATCATAGTTTGAGATAACTCACATTTTTGATTTCTATTTATAGAGCGATAAATAGCCAAACTGTGCAACATATAAAGTATTGAGCCACTGAGTAAAATCCGCCTTATATAAAGACATATCTCTTATAAATAATTTAATATATCGCATAACAACCCGTTACAGCCAAAGCTTCTTTATACATAGCTATTCACAACACCCTCTAATGCACAAATACTAGTCTAACGCCTGACAGTTTCATGACAAAACACCAAGATTCGGGGATAAAGTACTCGCCCTCATTAATGCATGAGATTTCACAAAGCTCGATTATCTAACTATAGTAATCCTAACCTCATAATTCTAAGAGACTTTTATGCGTTCATTACCGCGCTTCTTATTCCTCATATTAGCCATGCTCTCATGGCCGAGTCATGCCAACTTGGAATATGACTTACAATCACAACCTCAGGTCTCTGACATTGCCCAAGATCTGAGTAATCGTATCGATGAGCTTCCCGACCCTCTTTTTATGGAGGCGTCAGATAAGCGCAAGGTAAATCTGTTGCTCGCTGAAGTGCTGCGTGTTCAGAATCAGCAAATCGCAACGTTCGATAAACGACTCAAGGCTTATCGAGAAAACAGCGAGCCAAAACAGTGGTTCGATGTAGAGTCTAGCTACGTCACGTTGAACAGCTTGAATGTGAGCAAGCAGCACTTATTGGAGCAAAGCACCACAAGTAACAGAGAACGCTTGACCGGTTTTGGTCCTTACGGTGTTACCCAGTTTAAACAAGAGTGGGAACTGACAAAGCTAAACGTCGAATACTTGGTGTATTTCCAAATACGCAGCTTCAAAGCGCTTATTAAAGACATCTTCATTTCCCCGGTGCCTGTGATTGGTGCAGCGTTAAAAGTGCTGTTCATCTATTTTGCGCTGGTGTGGTGGTTAGCGAACAGTAAAAGGTTGATCGAACTGTTTCGCGTTAACCTGCTCGAAGCGAAGCCAAACCCTCCATTCCTGATTCGTTTAATTTGGTATGTGAGCCGTGCGGATAGAGCCATTGCTTGGTTAATTGCTATCACCCTGTCTCTGCGTGTGCTATCAAGTATCCCTAGCCTGCAACATCTGATATTCCTTGAGATCTTCACGTGGTGGATTTTAGGTGGCTCGATCGCAATCAGCTTCATTCTTGAGTTTGCATACCGCATGGGACGTACCTCAAACAAAGAAGTCATTGCGCTACGCCTTTCAACGATTCGCCGTTACGTATGGAGTTTCATTGTTGCTGGTGTGATTCTGCAAATCTCAAGCATCACGCTGGGTAAAGGCACCATCTACAGTTGGATTTACAGCGTTCTATTCTTTTGGTTTGTGTTGGTGACCATCTCGGTACTTCGATTATGGAGAGCGAAGGTATTCAATAGCCTAGAACATATCTCTGATCGCCCAGTGTGGGTTAATTGGGCCGTGAATCGCCAAGATACTTTTTTACTTAATATCATCGCGACTGCGCTTGGTATTGCTTGGTTGAGTGTTTATCACTTCCAGCATCGCATCATGTCACTGCTTTCGAACTACACAGTATTCAGTCAAGCACTGGCTTACCTGTTTAGGATTGAAGTGGCTAAGCAGTCTGACCTTGATAAGAATCAGAAAAACTTAGTGCGTATTAAAGGCGATCAGACATACGAATACATTCTACCTGGATCCATCGACAGCGAGCTGATTGACTATGCAGGCGATGAAGTAAAACAACTGTCTCGTTATCTTATGTCTGATAGCCCAGCGATTTGTATTGTTTCTGGTGAACGTGGCGTGGGTGCAACAACGCTTCTGTATACCCTACTGCACAAGGTATCGAATGCAGAACCAATTTACGTTAGTTGCCCTTACGCGGGTTACCAAGAATTACTGTGTCACCTAGCAGTAAGCATCGGCTTAGAAGAAGACGCAACTGAGATTCAAATCTTGGCACATCTTCGTAAGAGCGAAACGACTTATCTGATTGCAATTGATAATGCCCAGCGCCTAGTTAAACCAATGGTTGGTGGTCTTTCTGATCTGATTCGATTAACTAACTTACTTCGTCGTTCGAAGAAGAACCACAGAATCGTGATGTCGATTGCCAAGTCTAGCTGGCGATTTGTCGACCGAGCTCGTGGCGAGCGTCTATTGTTTGATTTGGTTTGTTTCCTTCCACGTTGGACTGAGAAACAAGTTGGCGAGTTGCTAACCAGCCGTATCAATACTGAACTCGATAAGCCATTGTCGTTTGATGGTTTAGTGGTACCAAAACAGTGGGACCAAGATGACATGAGCGAAGAAGAGCGCGCGCGCCAAGGTTTCTATCGTATCTTGTGGCACTACTCCGATGGTAACCCAACCGTTGCACTGCGCTTCTTCCGTCTCTCTTTAAATAGAAATAAAGAGACAGACCAAGCGGTGGTAAGGCTTTTCCACGTACCCGAGGCGCAAGAACTAGAGAACATGCCAAAACCAATGTTGGCGGTCCTTCGCTCTATCGTTCAGTTAGAGATCGCGTCTACCGAGGTGCTATCAGAGTGTACTCAGCTAAGTATTGCTGAAGTCACCGGTATTCTTCGCTATTTTGAAAGCCGTGGTTACATTGGTTGGAATGAAGACAAGGCGAAAATTTCCGACCACTGGTTCCGACACATTACTAACGTTCTCGACCGTCAACATTTATTGGTGAAGTAAAATGAAGAAGTTATTTGTCCTGTTATTTGTTGGCTTGGCAACGGCGGTAAGTTTCCCGACTTATGCGACAGAAGAGTTAGCCAATGTAGAAAACATTTCGAAGATCGCGAGCTTGGTTCGTTGGAGTGGCGTGTTCTTCTCCATCATCGTCATTGCAGCGATGTGGTTATTATTGAAGTTCATTAACTCAATGGTGACAAGCTTTGGTAGTCAGTTCGTTCAATATCGAATGCTGTTGCAAAAGCTTCAATCGTTCATGCAGTTCTTCATTTATGTGAGCACGGGTCTTATCGTGTTCATGATGAGTTTCCGTATCAACGACCAAATCTTGGCTCTGATTGGCGGTACTCTTGCCGTGTCGGTCGGCTTTGCGCTTAAAGACTTGGCGGCCTCTTTCATCGCGGGTATCACCGTTATGATTGACAGACCATTTCAGGTAGGTGACCGCGTCACGTTTGAAGGTAACTACGGCGACATTATTACTATCGGTTTACGCTCGGTACGTATGAGAACTTTGAATGACGACATCATCACGATTCCGAACAACAAGTTCTTAAACGAAGTCACCACCAGTGGTAACTATGGCGCGTTGGATATGCAGGTAGTGATTCCGTTTTACGTCGGTATGGATGAGGACATCACCCTCGCCCGTGATCTGATACAGGAAGCGGCCTCATCAAGCCGTTACATCCACCTACCTAAGCCTGTGACGGTATTGGTGAAACAGACCATTACTGACAACTACCTAGCAATACAGCTAACCTGTAAGGCTTATGTGGTGGATACAGCTTATGAGAAACTGTTCGAGACAGATATTACGCTTCGTGTCATGAAAGAGTTTAAGAAACACAACATCAACCCACCTAAAATATCGGTGGCTGCTCACTCATAGTTTTAGGTTGATTACTCGATTGTTCGAAACAAAAACACCTCCGCACTTGAATAAGATTCGGAGGTGTTTTTTATGGTTGCCGCCTATGTAACAACTATTGATTCTACGGCGCTATGGCTCCATAAGTTTCTGGCGAAAAGCGCTAAACCTTAAAGTACTTCAACTGTTCTGTGAGATGTTCAGTGGTGTTTGCCATCTTCTGACTGTCTTCAGCCAGCGATTGTGAAGCCTGTAGGACTTCGTTAGCGGCCAAATGAATACCAGTAACACTCTCACTCATCTCTGTTGCTACTGTGCTCTGCTGCTCAGACGCTGCAGCAATTTGCGAGACCATATCATTGGCGTTGTGTAGCTCATTCACAATCACATCGAGTTGCTGGCGTGTCTCACTAGATGCAACGACGCTGTGGTCCACTTTTTCGTTGCTGCTTTGCATAGCATTAAATGTACGTTCGGCTTGTTGTGTTAGCTTCTCAATGGTCGATTGCACTTCGTTGGTAGAATTTTGCGTGCGACTTGCTAGGTTACGAACTTCATCAGCAACTACAGCAAAACCGCGCCCTTGTTCCCCTGCACGTGCTGCTTCAATCGCAGCGTTGAGTGCCAGTAAATTGGTTTGTTCTGATACATCGCGAATTACCCCAACCACTTGGCTTATCTCGGTGACACCAGATTGAAGGTCTCTGACCAAGTTATTTGCAGTTGAAATGTTCTCAGATACTTGAGATATGGTCGTTGCCGTTACCTTCATGTTTTCATCATTTTGGTTAGCGTGATCGACCACTTTGTTGGTACTCGCGGCGGTGTTTTCTGCATTCATCGCGACATCTGAAATGGTCGCGCTCATCTCTGTCATTGCGGTCGATAACAGTTCAAGCTGTGCATGTTGCGAATTCACACTGGTTGCTGCTTCTTCACTGGCCTGAGCGATATGACTTGCCATATTACTAGACAGATCCGCAGACTCGTTTGCTGTACGAAGCGTTGTTTGCAGTTTGTCGAGCATGGTGTCAATCTGGTGGCTCATATCGCCCAACTCATCTTTACGTGTCATATTCATACGAACACGAAGGTCACCATCGGCAATTTTATGCGTGTTATCGATGAGCTTGTTAAGCGGGACGATTATGTTATTTGAAATCGCATAACCCATCGCAAACAGTAAGCCTGATAAAACAACTGCGACCATGCCTTCTTTAAGTGCTAATGCGTAGAAAGCCTCTTGAATATCAGCGACCAGTATTCCTGAGCCAATAATCCAGTTCCACTCAGGGAAAAGTTGTACGTAAGAGATTTTATCTTTTAGCTCACCTTGAGGGCTCATCCACTGGTAATCAAGAAAGCCTTTCTCTTGAGGAGAGCGTGAGATCGTCACCATTTCACGCCAATGGTGCTTTCCTGCTCCGTCTTTCAAATTACCTGCGTTGGTACCATTAAGCTCAGGCTTGAGCGGATGACTAATAATGTTGAGTTGTTGGTTAAGGATCCAGAAGTAATTGGTGTTGTCATAACGAAGCGTCTTAATGGCTTGTAGCGCTCGCTCCTTTGCGACTTCTTCACCTAGTACACTACGTTGGCTGTAGTAATAGCCGGCTAAGCTTACTGCGGTTTCAACTTGAGCACTGAGCTTATCTTGCCGCTCTTCCATAGAGCTGGCTCTTTGCTGCATGAGGTTAAATGTAGATGCCATTACTAGCAGTACAACCGATAGAACGACAATTGAGGCGAGTTTTGACTTGATAGATAAGTTACTTAATTTCATAGCTGACTGACTTTATTATTTGTTTTGATTATGGATTTTCGACCAAGTTATCAAAATTTTGTACAGTTCAGATGATATGCATCAAGAACACTAAATATACACTGTGTTACATAATCAAAAAGAGGTATAGGTCAAACAGGCAGAGGTTGAGGTTTGATTGGTGATAGTTTAGTAGTGCGGGATTTTCGTGCTTGGGCTGAATGTAAAAACAACAGCTCAAGCGAGCTAGGACAACCATCAAACGATAGCCGTAGCAGGTTTAGAGGTTAGACACCAATAACTGTGGTGTCGCTTTTTGCTGAAGGTAGATACTAAAGCGGCTTCCTTTACCCACTTCTGATTCTACGCGTATCTCGCCACCAATTTGACTTAAGATACTTTGAGATACAGATAAGCCTAAGCCAGTCCCGTCGCGTTTCGTTGTATAGAATGGCGAGAAGATGCGCTTTAACTGCTCTTCTTTGATGCCACAACCTTCGTCTTCAACATGCACGATAGCGCCATGAGACACGCCGTTTTCTACCCAATCTTCACTCGAGATTGTTAATGTTCCCTGCCCGTCCATTGCATGAATAGCATTCATTTGTAGGTTGACCAGAATCTGCAGCAGTTGGTTTCGATTTACTTCAACCGATGTTTTAGCGTTTAAGTTCGAAACGTAAACCATGCCGCGCTTTTTCGCCCCAGTTTTCACGAGCGTGATACTTTCATCGACGATCGGGTTGATGTGTTGCCACGTGATCTCATCCTGCACGCCACCGTGTCGGCTGTATTGAAGCAAGCTTCGCGTAATATTTCGGATTCGGTCGATTTGCTCCATGATGGCATGGACTTCTTCTTCGACACGGCTTACTTCATCCCCTAGTTCAAATTTCATCAACTCAACGTTGCCAAGGATTACCGCTGTTGGATTGTTGATCTCGTGAGCAATACCTGCGGTTAGCTCACCGAGCGCTGCCAGTTTCTCATTGACCACCAGCTTATCTCTAGCTTGATTTAGCAGCTTGATATGCAGCTCGAGTTCTTCGGTTTTCTCTTTCAAACTAGCGGTGCGAGAATGGACTTTACACTCGAGTTCTAACGCCGCTTGTTGAATCTCTTGATTGCGCTCATGCAGCAGATCCAACATCTTGTCGAATTGTTTAGCAAGTAAGGTAAGCTCATGTTGATCATCCAGTCCTAACGTACCAATTCGCTTGTCTTGCCCCATCTGTACTAGCTTCACCACTTTATGAATGCGTTCGATAGGGTTGAAAAGATCGCGCGCACCTCTGTGAACGATCAAACCTGAAACCAGCAACAACAGAACGATAGTTATACTGATTTCGCCAAGGTTAGTCAGGTAGGTTTCAATGAGCGGCCAGATTAGGTAACCCGTATATAGCATGCCGATCACGTTGCCAAACTGGTCGTGAATTGGTTGATAAGCCGTGATGTACCATGCATCGTATACATATGCTCTGTCGAGCCACTCTTTGCCCTCGTTTAAGACTTTAGAGTGAACCTCGTGAGAAACTCGCGTACCAATTGCACGCCCTACACTGTCTTCACTGCTTAATGGTACGTTAGTGCTCACACGAAGGTCGTCAAGAAATACGGTGACGGTTCCTACATGACGGTTGAAGCCCTCTCTCTGCGGATAGATCAGGTTGCTGATTTGATCGACCAACTGAGTGCTGTTATTCAACAAGATCCCGCCATCAAGAAAGCCGATCACATGATCATGTTTATCTTTAATGGATACGACAGTACGGCTAACCAAGCCACGTGTTTCAACATCATGACCATTAAGCATCGGAACCTCTGCCTTTTTTGCAAGATCACGATCTAAGTAATCGAGTTCATTTCTGTCTAACACACTGAAAAACGATGATTTATGTGTGAGATTCAGATATTCAAGCTTCTTTTCCATGTTTTCTACGCTGCGCCAGCGTAAAAAATCGAGCTCATATCGTGACTTATTCTCTGAGACCCAACGAATGAGTTCATCTTGAGGCACGTGGCTCGCAAGCTTCATTCGAAAGTTGTAAGACTCAGCAAATGCGCGCACGTTATAAGCTTGCTGGTTTTGAATCAGATGAATACTGTTGTCTGCGACGTCGAGACGTTCATCAACATCGATCAAAGCGCCTTGCCACGTATAGTGAACAGACCAATAAAAGGTGATCGCAACGAGCGCACACAGTGTAAGAAAGATCGGTGCTGACGTGAGAAACAGTAAACGGTAGCGCACCATGGTTTTGAAGCGGAACGCCCACTTTGCCCACCACTGACGTCTAATCGGCATATTCTGAGCCTTCTGTGTTCCAGTCTTTGTATTTGCGTTCTAAGGTTTTGCGTGCAACGCCAAGGTCTCTTGCCGCTGCAGACTTATTACCATCGTGAAAACTCACAAGTTGTTCGATATGTGCTTTCTCCACTTCTTTAAGTGTCCAAGTGTTTGGATAGCCTTCAGCAGCGTCCGTTGTATTCAAGTTCGGCACTTCAGCACCATGTGACACCGTCACTGAAATGCTCGCAGGTGCTGGGTCGCCATTTATCTCTCGCCAATAGTGAGCTGGTGGCTTGTCTAACAGAATGCAGCGCTCCACGAGGTTTTTAAGCTCGCGAATATTGCCCGGCCATTCGTATTCATTCATCGCTAAGATATCTTCATGTGCCCAATTAGGTATCGGCATACCTAATTCACTCGATAACAGGCGCGTGAAATATGGAACAAGCTCATTCAGATCGGATGGTCGTTCGCGTAAAGGAGTCACATCAATCTTGAGTACATTAAGTCGGTAAAATAGATCGCGACGGAAGTGCCCTTTCTCGACTTCTTCTTGAAGATTCCTGTTGGTTGCCGCGACAACACGAACGTCTACGGATATCTCTTTCTCGCTACCGACGGGGCGAATGGTACGTTGCTCGAGCACTCGCAGCAGTGCAGCTTGCATAGGCAGCGGCATTTCGCCAATTTCATCAAGAAATAATGTACCGCCGTTAGCCACTCTGAATAAACCTTCGCGATTCTTCTTCGCGCCAGTAAAGGCACCAGAGGTGTGACCAAATAATTCACTTTCAAGAAGCTCTGGAGCAATCGCACCACAGTTGATTGGGACAAATGGTCCAGTTCGTTTACTGGCTTCATGAACACCACGTGCAACCAACTCTTTACCGGTACCAGACTCACCTTCTACCAACACAGACGCTCGTGATGGAGCAAATTGGCTAATAAGAAGCTTAAGTTGTTTGGTCTTATCTGAGTTACCAATAATCTCGGTTTTGATGTGGCGGCTGACATCACGCTTCAACGCGTACTGCATTCTTTGGTCAAGGCGCTTATCCATACAACGAAGTACAGCTTGTATCATCTGTTCTAAGTTGAATGGCTTTAAAATGAAATCTGAAGCACCGAGCTTGAGTGCTGATATGGTCATTTCCAGATCGGCATAGCCAGTCATAAAGATAACATCTGCTTTTCGGTCGCTATCATTGAAGGCTTCTTCCCACTCAATACCAGAGCGACCAGGAAGATTAATATCGAGAACGATCAGGTCGAAGTGTTCATTGCAACGTAGCGTTTCTGCTTCTTCTACAGAGCCTGCACTCGACACCTTGCCAAAGTACTTACCTAGTGCTTTCTTTAAAATTGCCTGCATGCCAATTTCATCATCGACCACCAGGACCGAAAACGCCTGATATTGAGTCAAGGTGCTTGGATTGAGGTTAGAGGCGTTTGAACTAGGTAAAGACATAATGATCAGCCGAAAGGGAAAGTTGGGACAGAGTGTACCAATTAACCTTTTGTTCAACAGGGACAATGTGCGACATTTTGTCCTAGCTCATGTTTTGGTTGATTTTACCTAGCGAAATGACGCAGTTTTGTCCGAAATAACAGCAATTTAATGAGACTTGATGCATTATTTGTTGGCATTAAGATTGCTTATAGGGAGAGGATTTCTAATTACTATAATTAGCATCTTATGCACATGTCCTTCTTTGAGCCCTTTAAAACTGAAGACATGTCATTCATTTCTAACAAAATGGACATAATAATAATGAAAGCAATTCCCCTAACTATTGCAGCTCTATCTATCGTCAGTTACTCGGCTAGCAGCGCAGAAGACACCACTCATATCAAGCTTGCGACAACGACAAGCACTTATCATTCTGGCTTACTGGATTATCTACTGCCTGAATTCGAAAAAGATTCGGGTATCAAAGTCGATGTTTTAGCGGCAGGTACTGGTAAATCACTTCGCATGGGTGAAAACGGTGATGTGGATTTGGTGATGACACACGCACCAAAAGCAGAAGCTAACTTTGTTGAGAAAGGCTACGGCGTTTTACCTCGTAAATTGATGTACAACGACTTTGTGATCGTTGGCCCTGAAAGTGACCCAGCGAAAGTTGAATCTCAAAAAGCAGTGGCGGATGTATTTAAAGCGATTGCGACAAACAATGTAACGTTTGTGTCTCGTGGTGATGATTCAGGTACACATAAGAAAGAGATGGGTATCTGGGCTCAAACTAAGATGGAGCCAAACTTTGGCGGCTACCGCAGCGTTGGTCAAGGCATGGGCCCTACTCTAAACATGGCGTCAGAAATGCAAGGTTACACAATGACTGACCGTGGTACTTGGCTGGCTTACCAAAACAAATTGGACCTAAAAATCCTTTTCCAAGGTGACGAAAACCTATTCAACCCTTACCAAGTAATTCTAGTTAACCCAGAGCGTTACCCAAGCATTCACTACCAAGCAGCAAAAACGTTCAGCGATTGGTTGGTTAACCCTAAAGGTCAAAAACTGATCAACGACTTTAAGCTGCACGGCAAGCAACTGTTTGTTGCGAGTGCTGAGTAGTTTGTCGCTCGCTACGTTGTGCTAAATAGGGTTAAAGGTTCACTCTTTCCCAAATAGCACTACGCTTAACGAGTCAGCAAACCAAACAAGTACAGAAATAATAGCTGGCCAATAAGGCTCATTAATATTGTGTCAGCTATGATTAACATCAGTCATTACCGATAAAAACCTATTATCGATTCACACGAGATACTTCATGACCTTATGGCAAACAACGCTAGATGCATTGAATTTACTGGTGAATTTTGACCACGACCTGTGGCAAATTGTCGCGGTGTCCTTCAGCGTATCTTTGTCCGCCATCTCTCTGGTAATTGTTCCCTCTATCATCATGGCTTTCTTATTGGCCTACACGGAATTCCCTGGGAAATGGGCGTTACTCTCTGTAATCAACACATTGCAAGCAATACCAACCGTGGTTATTGGCTTATTGATGTACATGATGCTCTCTCGTTCTGGCCCATTGGGCGACTGGCAATTGCTGTTCACTCAAAAGGCTATGATTCTAGGTCAGATGCTGATCTGCTTTCCTATTCTAGTTGCCATGATGCACGGTGCGCTGCAAGCCAGTGATCGCCGAGCTGTCGAAACGGCACGCACTCTGGGAGTTTCAACCACTCGCGTTGCCTGCACCTTGATTTGGGAAACTCGTTTTCCTCTACTGGCGGCAGTCATTGCTGCGTTTTCTCGCATCGTCACTGAAGTGGGTTGTTCAATGATGGTTGGCGGAAACATTATGGGAATGACAAGAAACATCCCTACCGCTATTGCAATGGAAAGTCACAAAGGTGCTTTCGCTCAAGGTGTGGCGTTAGGCATGGTTTTATTGGCATTGGCATTAGCCCTTAACTTTTTCCTTTCTAGTGTGAGAGGAAAAGGCTATTTAAGAACTTAGGAACGCTGTCATGAGTATAAAAATAACAACGCAGCAAATTTCAATGCGCTACAAAGAGCGTGTTTTGTTCCACATCCCTGAATTGTCGATCGGTCCGAACGATGCGATTTATCTTAAGGGCGATAACGGTGTAGGAAAAACCACTCTATTAAAAATTCTGTCTGGATTGATTAAGCCGACTTCTGGCCGTATTCAGTCACCGACACAAAGTTGGCAACATAACCTGTTCCCTAGACTAAAATTTAAAGACATCATCTATCTACATCAAACACCTTACCTATTTGATGGTTCTGTGTACCAAAATGTCGCTTATGGGATTCGCTTTAGTAAAGAGAGCCAAAAAGATAAGCGAGCTCAAATAATTAATGCGTTGAGGATGGTAGGTTTAGAAACCCTAGCAGATGAACATATTTCTGTGTTGTCTGGTGGTGAACGTCAACGCGTAGCAATGGCACGAGCTTGGATTCTCAAGCCATCAATTTTGCTGATGGATGAGCCAAGTGCTTCTTTAGACAAAGAATCTATTGAAAGATTGGTGATTATGGCCGAAGATCTTCTTCAGAGAGGCGCGAGTTTAGTCATTACCAGTCACCAAACCAACGCGTTAACCGATTTGTGCAAGAAGCAATGGTGGATCAAAGATAACACGCTAGCTGAGTCACCGCTTCTGCAAGTAATTAAAAAGAACAAAGCACAAGAGAATATTTATGCTGCTTCCAACGCAAACTAGTTGGGTTATTTTGGCTGGCGGACAAGCCAGCCGTATGGGCGGAAAAGATAAAGGACTCGTTGAGCTCAACGGTTCCCCGCTTATTCAATACGTTTTAGACAAGCTGTCACAACAAGATGTCAGCATCACCATCAATGCCAACCGTAACCTCGACAGTTACCAAGCATTCGCTCCGGTTGTTTCCGATTCGTTCCCTGATTATCCGGGGCCATTGGGCGGTATTCATGCTGGTCTTAAAAATGCGACCACTGATTGGGTCGGTTTTGTCCCATGTGACAGTCCACAAATTAGTGATGATCTTGTAGAGCGCTTTTGTGCGGCGGTAAAAGAAGATAGTGACATTCTTGTGGCTCACGATGGCGAATTCAAACAACCGGTATTTACCCTATTCCACAAGCGTGTTCTTCCAAAGCTAGAAGCCTTTTTAGAGCGTGGCGATCGCAAGATAATCTTGCTCTATAAAGAGTGCGTCACTGAGTACGTCGACTTCAGCGATGCACCAAATTGCTTTGTAAACCTTAATACGCCAGAAGAACTCACCCAATTCGGAACGCTTCAATAATGAAAGATTCAAAACAACGCCCTAACCTGCCGTTATTAGGTTTTGCTGCCTACAGCGGCACAGGTAAAACAACGGTACTTGAAGCCCTGTTACCTTTGTTAACCGACGCAGGTTTGAAAGTTGGCGTTCTTAAACATGCTCACCACGATTTTGATGTCGATAAGCCGGGCAAAGACAGCTATCGCTTACGTAAAGCGGGCGCAAACCAAATGTTGATCAGCTCTCGTAACCGTCATGTAATGATGACAGAAACGCCAGAAGCCGAAGCTGACTTTGATTATCTGCTTACCCGTTTCGATACCAACACGTTAGATTTGATTTTGGTTGAAGGCTGCAAGAACATCGCTTTTCCTAAAATCGAGCTTCACCGTGATGAAGTGGGTAAACCTTGGCTTTATCCAAATGATGACAACATCATTGCTATCGCAGCCGACAGCAAAGTCGAATCTGACCTGCCACAAATGGCGATCAGCGACTTAGAAGCGATTCGTGATTTCATCATCGACTATGCACAATCGTTCGATCCAGTTTCGAAAACAAGTAAAGTCGCTTCGTGTGCATCATCGAAAGACAACACGCCAGTTGTGTGTTGTGACTCTTTCTCTCCTGCAGGTCTTTCCGTGACTCAAGGTCAGCAAAAGATTGTTGATAGTATTGATGCATTAGAGCTGACGGAATCTGTTGCCTTAGAACAAGGGTATGGTCGCGTATTAGCGGAAGATGTTATCTCACCAATCAATGTACCTCAGAACACGAACTCTGCAATGGACGGCTACGCCATTCGTAGTGAAGATTTAGAACTGGATAGCTACCATGTTGTTGCTGAAGTGATGGCAGGACACAGCTACAACAAGACCGTTCAACAAGGTGAAGCGGTTAAGATCATGACAGGTGCACCAATGCCGGAAGGTGTTGATGTGGTTGTGATGCGTGAGCAGGCTGTTCAAGAAGGTGACATTGTTAGCTTCCCAGATGCGAAAATCTCAGTAGGACAGAATGTCCGTATGGCGGGTGAAGATCTTGAAATCGGCCAACCTGTCTTTACTCGTGGCACACGAATCGAATCACCAGAAATGGGTATGATGGCATCACTGGGTTTCGGCACCTGCCCTGTTCTGCGTAAAGTGAAAGTGGGCGTGTTCTCGACGGGTGATGAAGTTCAAGCACCGGGAAGTGAGCAAAAACCAAACTCTATCTATGACTCAAACCGTTTTACTATTATCGGCATGCTGCAAAAGCTTGGCTGTGACATCGTTGATTACGGCATCATTGAAGATGACGAACAAAAGATGATGGATGTACTGCACGCTGCGTCGCTTGAAACCGATATGGTTCTGACTTCTGGTGGCGTGTCTGTTGGTGATGCCGACTACATTAAGCTTGCGTTAGATAAACTAGGAGAGATTAACTTCTGGCGTATCAACATGCGCCCGGGGCGCCCTCTTGCTTACGGTAAAATTGAAGACAAGCCATTCTTCGGCTTACCGGGTAATCCAGTTGCCGTAATGGTGTCGTTCATTAACTTTGTTGAGCCAGCGATTCGTAAGCTGCAAGGTCAAACAAACTGGACACCAGTAAAAGCGAATGCGGTAGCAACTGAGCAATTACGTTCTCGCCAAGGCCGAACTGAATTTAGCCGTGGTGTATTCACTATGAACGAATCTGGTGTACTTGAAGTTAAGACAACGGGTAAACAAGGCTCAGGCATTCTGCGCTCAATGAGTGAAGCAAACTGCTTAATTGAAATTTCACCATCGGTTGATACCGTGAAAGTTGGTGAAACAGTGACGATCATTCCGTTGCAAGGTCGTGTTTAATTAATAAAACGGCCTAAGGTGTATTGATTACACTGAAGTTCGAACGTTCGAAGCCCCTTCTGCGATGGTTTAGTCGCAAGGGGCTTTTATATTTCTGAACAACCTTAATAAGTAACCCATTAACTAAGTTAATCTTAAGATTTCTTACCATTACCTTGAGCGACGTACGGTTTTTATGTACAGTGCGCCCAAAGTAAAAATTCTATTGGAGCGCATCATGGCTCGTACCATTCTGTACACGTACAAAGACGAAGACAAAGAGTTACTGTTTTCAAAGCAAGAACACCGCACGATCCAAGAAGCGGTTGCTGATGCTGAAGGCATCGACATCACTGAATATTTAAAAACAGAGCAGCAGCTTGAGTTGATTTCAGATACTAAAGCAGTTCGCAACTACCAAGACAATTACTTCCGTAAGCTAGGTTTTTCAAAGCTTACGCTGAAGCAAAAAGAAAACCTTGGTGTTGGTAAAAAGAATAAGTAAGTTCTTAGAGAGCTTCGCTCTTGCTAATCGATAGCTAAAATCACCAAACAATAAAAAATGCCGCAACCTCTTTCGAGATTGCGGCATTTTTATTTATTCTGCGTAACTTGTTTAGCTGAAAGCCATCACTATTTGATGTTTAGGAATGCAGCACCACGAACGCCACCTGAATCACCGTGTTTTGCTTTGATGATCTTCGGACACTTAGCAACAGACAGTAAGTACTTAGGAACGCGCTTTGGCATTTCTTCGTAGATAAGCTCGAAGTTTGAAAGACCGCCACCCAGTGCAACAACGTGTGGATCTAGGCCAGTAAACAGGTTCGCAAAGCAGATAGCCAAAAGTTCCATGAAGCGGTCAACGTGTTCAGCCGCTTTAGCCTCACCTTCGTTGTAAGCTTGGATGATCTCAATCGCTTTCTTCTTCTCGCCAAAGTAGTGCTCGTAAATCAATTCGAAACCACGACCCGACAGATAGCTATCTAGACAACCTTTTTTACCACAACCACAACCTAAAAGCGGTGCGTTGTCACCAAGGTGGAACCATGCATCCAAAGGTAGACGCATATGGCCTAGTTCACCGGCAACGTGGTTACGACCAGAGAATACCTTACCTTCGTAAACTAAACCGCCGCCAAAACCTGTACCTAGAATTAGACCAGCAACCGATGGCTCGTCTTTTAGCTCGTCATCCCACGCTTCAGAAAGCGCGAAACAGTTCGCATCGTTTTCGATCTTTACGCTACGACCGATTAGCGCTTCTAAATCTTTACGTAGTGGCTTACCTGTTGATGCAGGAACATTAACAACCAGCATAGTGCCGTCGTCTGCGTTTTCCATACCAGGAAGGCCAAGGCCGATTTTGCCTTCGCAAGAGAATTCGCTATCGTATTTCTTTACTAAACCAGCGATCGTATCAAGCAGTAATTGATAGTCATCTGTTGGTGTTGGAACGCGCTCTGTTGCTACTCGCTCAAGTTTCTCATTGAATGCACCAAATTCAATTTTAGTGCCGCCAACATCGAAGCCGTAATACATGAAATCTCTCCAATTTTTCCCTAAATTCGGGCAAATAAACTCTTTAAATAAAACAACTGGGGAACATTATCCATAACACTCCCCCTACAAACCGTGATAGATAACAAACTTATCTCGTGTTTGAGTCTGTTTGAACAACAAGTCAGCACAAAGCGGTTAAAGGTTAGAGTGACGTCTCATTTTTACTGTGCTCTATGAAAGCATTCAGGCTTGGTTTGGTCGGATCTGACTTGTAACGAGTCTTACTTAGCATGTAGCTTTCGCGAAATGCTTCAAACCATAGTTGTAATGTTTTGGCGCCCTGCTCTTCACCAGCTTGTTTTAATACTAAGCTCGCGACTTCTGCAGTTGAAAGGTGTTGCTCATTGTCTGACTTTCGCATCATGTATTGAGAAACGGATTCAGGTTCAATCGACAACACAGGTAGATCTTGTAAGTACTCAGAACGTCTAAAGATACGTCTTGCTTCACGCCAGCTACCATCGATGAAAATCAGTAGTAGCTTTTTATTTGGATTACGCATTTGTGGCAGGTCCCGAACCACTCGCGATTTGTCATCGGTATAATCTTCTGGGAACACAATCACCGGTTGATATTGCTCGTCCTTCAGAACATCCAGCATCTCTGTGTTTGGCTCTGTTCGATGCCAAAGGTAAACATGGCTGTCTTTCACTGTGTCGACAATCAAACGACCTGTATTACTTGGTTTCAATATTTCGTTATCTGACAAGATCAACATTGTGGCAATATTCGTATCTATGTTCGGTTGGTGCTCACAGATACAGCTGTCTTGTTTGATTTTACAGAACTCACATCGAACCACTTTACACCCGCGCGCATTGAACGGCTTGGTAGAAAGGGACAAACGGTGTTGATATAAACGGTGAAAAGCGTGGATTCTCATGGACAATAACAGTAAATCTAGAAAAGTGGCCCGATTGTACTTACAGTATCGTTAGAATGATAGAAGGAATTCTCATGCAAGACCCATCCTTACTTCGCCTTGTTTTCTTTGTTAGCACTTTTGTTTTGTGTGCGTTGTGGGAATATCGTGCGCCAAGAAAAACGTTGACTCAAAATAAATGGTTTCGTTGGGGAAATAACTTCTCATTAATGGCGCTTAACAGTGTTTTATTGGCGACATTAATACCTGTTGCGGCATTTCAAGCGGCACTGATTGCGGAACAAAACCAATGGGGTCTGTTCAATAACATCAGTCTACCCTTTGAAATCACCGTGTTCCTTTGTGTCGTGTTATTAGATCTTGCCATTTACACTCAGCACCTGGTGTTTCACCGTATCCCAGCTCTATGGAAACTTCATCGTGTTCATCATGCCGATCTGGATATAGACGTAACTACAGGTACCCGCTTTCATCCAATTGAGATGATCTTGTCGATGTTGATTAAGGTCGCGTTAATTTTTGTATTGGGTGTGTCCGCACTAGCCGTTGTGATATTCGAGGTCGTTCTGAATGTAAGTGCAATGTTTAACCATAGTAACGGTCGTCTACCTTTATGGTTCGACAAACAGCTTCGTAAAGTGATTGTCACGCCAGATATGCATCGAGTGCACCACTCTGTGATTGTCAAAGAAACACACTCTAATTTTGGCTTCTTCTTATCAGTGTGGGATATCTGGTTTAAAACGTATCGCGCACAACCTAAGCTTGGCCATGACAAGGTCAATATTGGTGTGCCAGAAATACGAGACGGAAAAGAACAAAGACTCGACTTGATGTTACGCCAACCATTCGCTTCCTTCCCTCATTCGAAAGACAAGACCTGACGCCTCAAGAAAATAACAAAAAATGGCGCAAACTCATTAAGAGATTGCGCCATTTTTATATGCGTAGCTTTTCACCCTTCAGCGGCAATTCACACTTCCGGATGACGTTGACACACTTACTTCAATACGTACTTATGAAGCATAGCTTGTTGATGGCCTGCGATTTCACCCACTTGCTCAGAACTTTCAATCATGGACTCAAGTTGCAGTTTAGTATTTTCGCCCTGTTCGGATACGCGCGTGATTGAGTGTGTCACATCAACAGTTGCACGAGCCTGTTGCTCTGTTGCGACCATGATTTGCTCGACGCGGCCTTTAATCTGGTTAACCGCAACTTCAATCTTCTCAAAAGCTTGCTTCACATCGCCGCTCGCTTGAAGTGCGTTCGCCATCTCAGTTCGTGATTCAGTAACAGACGTACGAGAACGGTCCGCCGCCGCCACCAGCTCATTCATCATATTGCGAATATTGGTGGTTTGTTGGGATGTACCACTCGCTAATTTCCTTACTTCATCTGCGACTACCGCAAAACCACGACCTTGTTCTCCCGCCCGCGCAGCTTCTATCGCGGCATTCAATGCCAACAGGTTGGTGTTTTCTGCAATACCACTGATCATGTCGACCATTTCACGAATTTGCTTAACTCGCCCATCAAGATCAGCCATCGACTGTTCGTTCATGTTTAAAGAGTGCTCTAACGCTTGTAAGCGCTCTTGGTTTAAACCAATAACCTGGCTACCACTCACTGACTCGTCTTCTGCGACTTGAGCATCATCATTCGAGGCATTCGAAATACGAGCGATTTCACCAATCGACGCTTCAAGTTGTGTGATTGTGGTGATCATATTCTGCAGAGATTCATTCTGCTCATGCAGGCTCAAGTTGGTTTGCTCTGCGGCGTCGTGACTTACTTCTGCTGTCTGATAAAGCGTTTCACAGTTGCGAGTAACTAAACGTATAGAATCGGCAGTTGAATCGACAACCGTATTAAGTTTAGAGGTGATGACTTGTAGCTCGAGTGGGCCAAGCAACTCACTCTGCGTCGAGAAGTCATGTTCTGCAAGTGACGTTAACTGACGTGTAATGTTTTTTAAGCCTTTGTTCATCCAACGACGCAGTACTAGCCATGACGTAATAATGATCATTGCGATCACTAACCCACTAATAAATAACACACGGTCGATGTTAGTAATGGTCTGGTTTACGACCAGTTCACTTTCATCAATCAGTTGAGACGCTGTAGACGATAGCTGATTGAGCGTGTTAATCGCCGTATTCGCTAGTCCAATCACTTGCGCTAAGTTTTGCTCTTGCTGTTTAACTAGCTCTAGCTTAAGCAATATTTGCTTGATGACGCCCTCTTCTGTAAAGCCCTCTTTTACCATTTCATAAGGGGCGACTAGGCTCGCGAACTCTGCAATGTCTGGGTGCCAATCTGAGAAATCACTGTAGGCCAAATTAAGACCAGCGATTCGGTTCCTCAATTGACGATATTCATCTTCTGCTTTCTCAAGGTCGTTTTGCATCATCAACATTAAGAAAGTATTGGCCATCGCAGATGCACTCGACGTAAAGCGGTTGGCCGCGTCGCTCGCTTCTGGATTATCTTCCACTAAGAAGGAGCTAATACGATTCATTTCAGGACCGATAGATCCTACGCCGTAACGAAACTCACCAATTTTACTGTCGATCAGGTTTTGCTTACTTTGTATTTCAATTTGTGCAGAAAGAACCGTGTCGGTCATTTGTTGTAGCTGTGCCATATCGTCGATAAGGCTTTGCTTTTGTTCAAGAGAAATCGCATCAGGAAAAGATTGGGAGATAAAAAGGAGTTCCTCGAGCGTGTTGTTACTCTCTACAGCGAGTTCATCGATCAAATTACGTGTTTGGTTTAGTGTATCTAAGTCAGTCGATTGGGTGCTATAAGTGAGTAGTTTTACTTGTTCTAATACGCTTTGTGTTAATTCTGCGTTATGCAGAGCGAGTGGCAGAGCTTGTTCAGACAGAGTATCAAAGTAACCTCCTACTCGATCTATGCCACGAATACTGACCATAGATAAAAAGCTGACAAGTAGAAGGATCGAAATAAATACGACACTAACCGTTTGAATGAGCGAGAATGTATAACGTGAGGGTTTTACCGATAAATTGGTGTCAGTCATGCGAAATCCAGTTTGACTACAAAAAGAGATATCCTTAAGTTAGTCGGTATACTAGAAGCCCTTGATTACGCTTTTATTTCAGTTTTCTTTCAGAAGAGTTACATATGAAATTCAGACAAATGCTTGCAGTTACAATAACTTTCGCAACATTAACAGCTTGTAGCTCAGCACCATCCCCTTCTAAAAACAGCCAAATTGCAAATAAACCTCTATCAAAGTCAGAACAATTGACTACTAATGCTTATATGAGTGTGTACAAGCAGTGGAAAGGCGTACCTTATCATTTCGGTGGAACTTCATTCAGAGGCGTGGATTGTTCCGCTTTTGTCCAAATTGCCGTGCAAAATGCGACGCAGCAAGCATTACCAAGAACGACAAAAGATCAGAGTAAACAAGGCGTTGAAATCGCTTATGAGCAAGCAAGGAGTGGAGATTTGGTGTTTTTCAAGACGTCTTTCACCGTTAGGCATGTAGGTGTGTATTTGGGGAACAACCAGTTCCTACATGCGTCTACGTCGAAAGGTGTGATCATATCTAGGCTAGATAACCCATATTGGGCTTCTAAATTTTGGCACTTTAGGCGCATATAGTGTATTTGCGAGGCCACCAATTGAATTAAAGGCAACCTCATAGAGGTGCTACGCTTTCAGTCCATCAATAAAGAATACTAACCACAAAAATAGTCAGTAACGACGAAATAGAGGTTAATCGTATTTTGCTACTGCAGTATCGAATAGGTTCTTCACCAATGCGATGTATTCATCCAAGAAGACAATCTGTTCGTTTGTCGCTTTTTTAGCCCACACGCCTGCAAGCACTTCCCCTAGATCAGCAACCACGGCATCCGCTTCTTTAAGCAACTGAAAACGTACACTTGAATGCAGCTCAGGGTTTTGCTCGAAGATCGCCATAATGTTGCTTGAAATCATGTCAGTTACTATGTCTTCGACACTTTCGTTTCCAGTATCACCGTTACCGTTAGTAAATACATCTAGGTTAAATGATAAGTGCTCGATCAAAGCTAGGTAGCCATCGGTTTCTACAACCACAATAAATCTCCGTTTTAAGCTCTAAGGCAGATTAATACGTATTAGGCTAATACTATGTATATGAAGTCATTTGTCATCATTTTATTGCTATAACGAGGATTAAAATGATCTTTGTTAGTATTTAAGTGCAAAATTGAATCAATAATACGCGAAGCAGCTTACTCAATAATAATTACCCGTCCTGCTCAAACCACAACATCTCAAAGCTCTCTTTAGCAATAGCGCGTCAACCATACCAAGCTATTATTGATTTTCTAGTGGAAGTAAGGTTATTTGGTGTCGCACGTGATATTTGTTCCAACTATTTTGCGATTTGTGATTCACTTTTTACTGATTTATCAAAGGCATTCACACAGTCAGAGTTCACAAAACTGTTAATTGATCCGTACTGTCTTGTACTAGTGCTGAGAACATTGACCAGAACGTCTATAAATCACTCAGATTTGTCCTAAACTATTGCTATCAAACGATAGTATTTCACTCCAACAGTTCATTGAGGATTTCCTATGTGGCAGGCCATTTCTCAACAGCTTTCAGACACACTCTTATTCAATTTTCAGATTACCGAGCGCGTTAAGGTTCCCGGTGGTGACATTAACGATTGCTATATGATCAGCGACGGTAATGAACGTTACTTCGTTAAGGTGAATCAGCGAGAGTTCCTACCTAAGTTTGAGATTGAAGCTGAGAACCTACGTTTATTAAGAGAGACTTCAACAGTCTATGTACCTGAGCTGGTGCTGATTGGTAAAACCAAAGAGTGCTCGTTTATCATTCTTAACTATCTGCCTACCAAACCACTCGAGACAGGCAATAACAGTTATGACTTTGGTGTCCAGCTTGCCAAACTTCATCAGTGGGGTGAGCAAAAAGAGTTTGGTTGCGACCAAGACAACTACATCGGCAGCACGCTTCAACCAAATCCCTGGCATAAAAAATGGGGCCGTTTCTTTTCTGAACAACGCATCGGTTTTCAACTTCAGCTCCTAAAAGAGAAAGGCATCGAGTTCGGGGATATTGACGACATTGTTGGGATGGTGAACATGAGACTTGCTGGCCACAACCCTCGCCCTTCATTACTTCATGGTGATCTTTGGAATGGTAATGTGGCTAATTCAGCATTTGGTCCTATTTGCTACGACCCAGCTTGTTATTGGGGCGACCATGAGTGTGATTTAGCGCTCACTGAATTGTTTCAGGGCTTCCCACCTGAGTTTTATGAAGGATACCAAAGCGTCATGCCGCTTGACGTTGGCTATACTGATCGAAAAGACATTTACAACTTGTACCACCTTCTTAATCACTGTAATCAATTTGGCGGTGAATATCTGGCACAAACAGAAGCGTGCATTCAGAAGATTCAGGCTGTGTAACACTTATCACAATAGATAAGCGGTCAGATGGTATAAGTTAGCTTGAGGAGAATTTGTCATGCAGAAATACACAGAGAAACATGTCTCCTGCCCTCATTGCGGGCACGGTATTAATATAACGCTCGACGCATCCAATGGCAGTCAAGATTTTTACGACGACTGCCCTGCCTGTTGCAATGCCATTCATCTAGACATGCAAGTCGACGAAGTGCGAGACAGAATAAACCTGTCGATCGATGCAGACGATGAGCAGGTATTCTAATCTGTGTTTCTCACAGGCAACAAAATCAACAAAGAGCACCTAGGGTGCTCTTTTTAATTTGGTCATCGCGTAAATAGAACAACGCAGATTAAATGTGACGATTGATTACTTTTGATTCGCTAATACACGTTCCACGGTATCAACAATCGCTTGAGTTTGAGGGTCAAACTCGATATTTACTTCGTCACCAACTTCACGGCCACCAAATAGCGTGCGATTCAGGGTTTCTGGGATTAAATGTACAGAGAAGCGGTTATCTTCCACTTCACCGATCGTAAGTGAACAACCATCAACACCGATGTACCCTTTGCTCAGAACATACTTCATTGATGTTTCTGGTAGTTCAAACCAAAGTGTGCGGTTGTTTTCCGTTTTGATAACTTCAACTAACTTAGCCATTAACGAAATGTGGCCAGACATGCTGTGACCACCAATTTCGTCACCAAACTTAGCGGCGCGCTCAACATTCACTTTGTCACCTACGTTTAACTGGCCCAAGTTGGTTAGACGTAATGTTGCTTGCATTAAGTCAAAAGAGATTTGGTTACCTGAAATTTCAGTCACTGTCAGGCAACAACCGTTGTGAGCAACAGAAGCGCCGATAGCTAACCCCTGTACCATTTCATCCGTTAACTCAACGGTATGAGTCTGAAACAACTCTTTTTTATTGATAGCAACCAGTGTTGCCATGCCTTGAACGATACCTGTAAACATAAGTTTCCTATTTAGCATTTTACTATGGCAGTTATTGTGACATTTCTTTATGATTCGTCCAATGGAAGCTTAACGATCAGTGTCTCTGATTCCTTCTGAATATTCATTCCTGTCTTATTTTCTTTTTCATCTGGAGTTGTTTGTGCATCGTTACAAAGAAGAAGCCTCAAATCTAATCAAACTTGCGACGCCAGTATTGATCGCATCTATCGCGCAAACTGGCATGAGTTTCGTTGATACTGTTATGGCCGGTGGCGTTAGTGCTATCGATATGGCAGCGGTATCAATAGCGGCAAGTATCTGGCTTCCTTCAATTTTGTTTGGTGTCGGATTACTTATGGCGTTAGTGCCTGTGGTCGCACAACTAAATGGTTCTGGTCGCCAAGTTAAGATTCCTTTTGAGATTCAGCAAGGTGCATTCTTAGCGCTTGTACTTTCGATTCCAATCATTGGAGTCCTTTTCCAAACTCAAGCCATTTTGCAATTGATGGATATTGAAATCCTAATGGCAGAAAAGACCATCGGCTATATGAATGCGGTAATGTTTGCTGTGCCAGCTTTCTTGTTGTTCCAAACCTTAAGAAGTTTTACTGACGGTATGTCTTTGACTAAGCCTGCAATGGTCATTGGTTTTATTGGCCTGTTATTAAACATTCCGCTTAACTGGATGTTTGTTTACGGTAAGCTTGGTGCTCCTGCCCTTGGCGGTGTGGGTTGTGGCGTAGCAACCGCTATCGTTTATTGGATCATGTTTGGCTTACTGTTTACTTATGTGTTGACCTCTAAGCGCTTGGCTAAAATCAACATTTTCGGTCAATTCCATAAACCTCAACTAAAAGCTCAAGTTCGCTTATTTAAACTTGGTTTTCCTGTCGCAGCTGCGCTTTTCTTCGAGGTAACGTTGTTTGCAGTGGTTGCGCTGTTAGTTGCCCCACTCGGCTCATTGATCGTAGCGGCGCACCAAGTTGCGATTAACTTCTCTTCACTGGTGTTTATGATCCCAATGAGTATTGGTGCTGCGGTTAGTATCCGTGTTGGTCATAAACTGGGTGAGAACAACACTGAAGGCGCTAAAATTGCGACTCATGTCGGTATCATTGTTGGCTTGGTAACAGCGTTTATCACAGCGGCGCTCACCGTGTTGTTTAGAGAGCAAGTGTCACTTCTTTACACAGAAAACACAGCAGTAATTACCATCGCAATGCAGCTCCTGATTTTTGCGGCGGTATACCAATGTACAGATGCAATTCAAGTCATCGCTGCGGGTGCACTTCGTGGTTATAAAGATATGCGTTCAATCTTCAATCGTACTTTTATCGCTTATTGGCTGCTTGGTTTGCCGATTGGCTACATCTTAGGGATGACGGATTGGATTGTTGAACCAATGGGTGCACACGGCTTCTGGATTGGCTTCATTATTGGTTTGTCTTCAGCAGCAACTATGCTTGGTATGCGTTTGCACTGGATGCACAAACAAAGTGATGAAGTACAGTTGGAGTTCGGTTCTCGCTAACCGCTTCTTAAAGACAAGTTGATAAAACAAAGGAGCTCTGATAATCAGAGCTCTTTTTTATTCCATGTACACATTTTTTCCGTGCCCAAAATAGTTCTCAGCAATGCTTGTTCGGCACGCTGATGTGCAATTGTTTAATAATCACTTTTCTCTCTAACGAACCTTGCAAACTTCGGCTTACCATTTTGAGTGAAGCCATTGTAACGGAAGGTAATTTGACTGCCAATTTCTGGAGGAGACAAGCGCATCTTATCGGTGAAGCCACTTCCAATGTAAAACTCCACACCATCTTTTGTGTGTACTAAAATTGAGCCCATCATCCCCTTATACTTACCAGTTCCGGTTTTATAGCCAATAACGGTCGCTTCTGCATCGTGATGTCGTTTTAGTTTTAACAAGTCATTACTTCTACCCGCCTGATATCGGCTGGTAATCTTACGAAGCATCAACCCCTCGCCTTTACGCTCATCGACATTATCAAGCTGATGAAACAATGCCTCTTCGTTTGCAATCGGTGTATGCTCCACATACCCAATGTGCGGTTCGTTTATCACTCTTACCCAGTGCAAGATGTTGTAGTAACGTTTCTGATAGTCGCCCGCCGCACCTGGCATATCAAATAGCATGAATTCGATCTCTTGCCACGCCGTATCACTTGGAGTGTGGTCTAAGACTGTTGTTTGGACTAAGTGAAAATTGTCTCTTCCAGCCCACAGTTCTCCTTCAAGGTGAGCATCCGGTAATTCTTTGACAAACCACTTAGGCGCATAAATTCGATTCCCATTGCGGGTATATAGATGCTTTCCATCCCACAAAGCCCTGATGCCATCGAGCTTTTCGCTGGTCCAATATTCAGACACATCTATACCTTGCTTATAAGTATTTGCTAAAACCAATTGTGCAGGAGGCAGATACGAAGCATGAGAAGGAAACGTAGAAAACGCACACAGTGTTGCAATTGCCAACCTGGTTAGCCTCATTTCAAAATTCCTTTTGTACCTTGAGCGGTTAAAAGTATTGAGCACTTTGCTCAAATCTACTTTCTATCCTAGGTGTTCTAGCCATTCATCATTCAATCTTTGAGCTAAGATGCGATCAATACATCAACCTTATTCATAATGACGTTTCATTCGCAAAATCAATTCGTTACACCTCCCAAAAATCCAACCATTTTTAGTTCTCATATTGAGAAATCACCTTTCTCAAAATGAAACACTAAAAATCAAACACCATAACTTCTTGATATATAACACCAAAAAAGTTGGCACATTCAGTGCTTTTGTAAACTCATGAACAAAAGGAGATAAGACTATGGAACTACGTAAGATTGACCTAAACACAACAACACTAACACTTTCAATTTTTGGTGATTTAGACGCGGCAGGCAGTCGCGATGCCCAAACCGACATTGATGAAGTGATTTCTAATGACGGTCATCAAGAGGTCGAAGTCGACTTCAGTCAGGTCGAATTTCTTGATTCATCAGGTGTGGGTGCGATTGTTTACATGTTCAAACGCCTAACTGAGCGTGAACGTAACATGCGACTAGAAAACGTGTCAGGTCAACCACTGGAAATCATGAACCTTCTGCGAATTGGACACGCTATCCCTGTTAACTCAAAAAATCCTACAAATTCATGAAGATCCACTAAGCTAGAAGTAACAAAAAATAATAATAAAAAGCGTAAAACAAAGGACGTTGGCATGAATACAATCAAAAACTACATAGCCCTATCTCTGTCTGTGCTAGTTCTGGGTTGCACAAGTTACCCAGAACACGGCACTGGCGGACTAGCCGAGAGTTATGATTCGATGAACTATCAGAATTCTGACTTCTCGCCGGTTATGCCTGACGAACCGTTAGGTCCAGAGCATGGCTTACGTTTTGATTGGCAACTCGCTAAATTGCATTTGGATGCGCTGATTCAAGAAGGCGCGCGTTGGTGCTTCCCCGCTGCGGTTGTCCAAGCCATCGAGAAGCAAAATCGCATCGCTCGCGAGCTTCAAGGAGGCCTACTTCTAGATGCGGCTAACGATTTGGTTATCCAAAGAAAACGCCTAAACGAACTTGAGCTTCAACTTGACTACGTAACTTCACAAGCGCGTTGTGAACCTCCCAAGAACGAAAACCAATTCCGTATGCAGCTGTCGATAATTCAACAACTGTACGATCTACTCAACGTCGACAATCAATTCGCACACAACTCTATCGAAGTGAATCCTAAATATATGGGTAAGCTTGCAGAGGCGTCTTACATCTTAAAAGACAACAAGTCGCTAGAGTTAATAGTGACAGGCCATTCAGACGCAACAGGCTCAGAAGAATACAACGACAAATTAGCCCTAGGCCGAGCGCAACAAGTTGAGCGCTATCTCACTATCTTTGGTCTAAGCCCTAGCCGTATCAAGGCCGTCTCAGTAGGTGAAACCGTACCACTATTTGAAGGTGAATCCGAAGGTACACGCTTAACCAATCGAAGAGTGAGTATCGAAGTCATCTCCCCTGAAAACGCGGCTAAGATGGGGAGCTCACTATGAAATTACTGATTGCGTTACTTATCACGTTATCGATGTTCATCGCGACTTTAGTACATGCCGACGACGACTTTTCGGACGCAGTGCAAGTCGGTGATCTTATCCAAGTGAATGTGCCTGGAGAGAGCGAGTTAAACAAAGGTTACCAAGTGGATAAACGCGGTCGAATCACCCTACCTGAAGTAGGTACTGTGTTCGTCGCAGGCTACGATAAAGAACAGTTGAATAAAGTCGTTCTAGAGTCACTGGCGACGGCTTATAAAGATCTATCGAATGCTTCTGTTTATGTAAAAGAACAACAGATCATTATCTACGTGCAAGGTTACGTTGAGCAACCGGGTGAATACACCTTGGCTTTGGGCTCGAGCGTCCAAATGGCGCTGTACGCGGCTGGAGGCTTACGTTCTGGGGCTCAATTGGACAAGTTAATCTTAAAGCGTGGCGCAGAACGTAAAGAGTTTAATTACAAGCGTTTCTTAGATTCTGGCGATGAGGACTACCTGCCTACACTGCAATCACTTGATTCTCTATTTGTCCCTGCTTCACCACTGGTTGGTAATATTGAACAAGAATTTGATCCTGCTAAGCTTGCCAACTCGGGTGACAGCGCGGATTCAAGAAGTTCAATTAAAGTCTTCGGTGAGGTCAACGCACCTGGTTCATTCACTTATAAAGAAAATACCGATCTCGTTGATGTCTTAATGCGCTCTGGCGGCGTAACTCGCTACGCTAGTGTCGAACAAATCCGCGTCATCTCAAACAATACTCCAACGCTATTCAACCTTAAGCGCTACCTTGATTCTGGCGACGAAAGTCTACTGCCAGTGCTACGCCCAGGCTCAACCATTTTTGTGCCAAAACAGGAAGAAGAGATTAAATCCGGTGCGAACATGGTTTATGTAATGGGCGAAGTGGCAGCACCTGGTGCCTTTGAAGGTAAAAAAGGCGCGACCTTCATGGATATCTTGGCTAACGCCGGTGGACCTACTCGCTTCGCTGAGTCTCGCCAAATCCGCGTTATCAAAGCCGATGGTCGAGTACTTCGATTCGATTTAGCCGCCTATACCGAAGGCTTACCGAACTCAAACCCACCAAACATTAAAGCTGGTGATGCGATTTTTGTTCCTGAGAAAACGGATATGAACGAAAAATCTTGGTTGAAGATCGCTCCAGACAGAGCCGTTAACGTGATTGGTGAAGTAAACCGACCTGGTCGAATTGAGTGGTCAGACGAAATGAACTTCATGGGCCTACTCGCGCATGTCGGAGGACCAACTCTACGCGCTGATACTACAAAAATTGAGATTGTGACTGGCAGAAAGCTCGTGGTATTCGATTTAGATGAGTTTATTAAAAACGGTGCACCACGAGACCAAATGCCCTATATCTCTGCTGGCTCAATCGTTCGTGTACACGATTTACCGCAAGACCCATCAGACAATAAATCACAATGGGTTCGCCAAAGCTCTGATGCGTCTATTTACATTTTTGGACAAGTCAACGCACCGGGCCGTTACCGTTTCACTAAAGACATGCATTTCCTAGATATCTTGTCTGCGGCCGACGGCCCTACTGGAGATGCAGACATACACAACATTCGTGTGACCCATCGTGATAAACCTTACGCCAAGGTCAGCAAGCTTAATCTGTCTTTGTATTTTGAAACAGGCGATGAATCGTTACTACCGAATGTCACTACTGGCGATACTATCTATATCCCTGAGAAGAACAAAAACTGGCTAGACAAGCCAAAAGAAGAAACCGTGCGTGTGCTAGGGGCAGTTAATAACCCCGGCCGTTATGTGTTTAACGATAACATGACGATTTTAGATATCTTAGCTGAAGCGGCTGGCCCTACTGACAATGCATACGTTGAGAAGATTACCATTGTAAATATGTCTTGTTGCCAAGGACAAGCTCGCACTTTCGACCTCGTTGAATTTAGTAAAACAGCCAACATTTATAACCTACCGGTTTTGCGCGCTGGAGATACCATTTACATTCCAGACCGTCGTGACAGTTTTATGGAAAAAGCCCGTGTAGGCCTAGAGGACATACTACGTATTACTACCACGATTGTACTAATAGGAGCGTTATAATGACTATTTCAGCAACGCATGCCGAAGTTGAGCAAATCTATTGGGCGTCTGAATTAAACGAACAACGCTCTATCTGTGTTACTGCTTGTCATTCAGGTGACGGCGTAACATCGGTCGCAACTGCCCTCGCCGAGCGTTTCTTGTTAGCGGGTCACTCTACACTGTATGTGGACCTTAACCTGTTCAACCCAGCTTTTAAGAACCTCAATATGCTTGAAGAGGAACAATCAGGTCAGCTTATTGAGCATGTTGAATCACAACGCACGTTTATCGGGGTACCCGCACCGCAAGTCGCATCGACGCAGTTAGCATACAAAGATCCATCGACATTAAAGCAGGCTGTTGCTCAATGGCTAGTTAAATACGACCGCGTAATCATCGATACTTCGCCGCTACTCAACATAAATAAAGGTAATATCCCAGCTCAATCAGTAGCTAGCGCCTGTGATTCAACGCTTCTTGTTGTCGCTTACGGAGATACATCGTCTCATCATCTCGAGCAAGCTAAGAAGCTTCTCGATGCTCAGACTATTTCCTTAACGGGCTGCATCATGAATATGAAGGATACGCCAAGCTTTGCACAAGAACTGGTTAGACAGATAAACCGAATGAAGTTTATCCCAGTTAAGCTACGTGAGCGTCTAGCTAATAAACTCTATCGGAACGAGTTTTTGAACCTGCCGATGTAGAATGTATCCTGCTAGCAGGTGAATTAATGCCAATTACTTCCTCAAATCGCACATTAATCGTATTTTCTAATTTTTGGCGAATTTAATATAGAAAATACGATTTTTGCGACCATTCAATGCATTTCATACACATAATTAGTGGTCATCTCACCTTGAAAACGCCTCAAAGATCAACACAAACCGGCTAACTTTGGTGGTAATGTGACACAGCCTGTTAAAGTGCCATGTAAATAGCGTCAAAGATGGAATTCGTACGAATATTCCCTAAGATTATAAATAGAGGTGGTTTTTGACGAATTTGTAATAGTTTGACAAAGTTATCCGATGGCGGTGAAACACCGTGGATAAATCAAGCAAATCACACTTATGCTTTGTTGCTGTATTGGTTTGCTGATTGATTCACACACTTCCCCCATCCCTCCTTCTGCTCAAATGGTTCAAAACATGGAAAGGATCACCATCGAGCAATTCAGTTAGTCAACTGACCTTGACTAGCTTGGTTGTATTATTAAAGAGAAAGGAAACTCAATATGAAATACAAGTTAAGCTCCGTATTTTTGTTAGTTGCAGCAGCCAGTGGTCATGCTAACGCTGGAGAATGTGGCAGCGTAACAATCGCAGACATGAACTGGAACTCTGCAACTCTTATCGCCAACATCGACCAATTCATCCTTGAGCATGGTTACGATTGTGATGCCGAACTCATCCCTGGTGACACTATGCCAACCGGCACATCCATGATTGAAAAAGGCCAACCAGATGTTGCACCGGAACTATGGAGTAACAGCCTAAAAGACGCTCTTGATAAAGGTGTTGAAGAGAAACGTCTTCGCTACGCAGGTAAAGCTCTTGTAAATGGTGGTGAAGAGGGTTTTTGGGTTCCTGCTTACCTAGTTAAACAAAACCCAGAAATGGCAACAATCGAAGGTGTACGCAAGAACGCTGCGTTGTTCAAGCACCCTGAAGACCCAGATACATCCGCATTTTACAGCTGTCCAGCAGGCTGGAACTGTCAAATCAGTGCCGCTAACCTGTTTGACGCACTTAACCTAGAAGAGAGCGGTTTTACCATCGTAGACCCTGGCTCAAGTGCTGGTTTATCTGGATCTATCGCGAAAGCTTATGAACGTGAAGAAGCTTGGTTCGGTTACTACTGGGCACCAACTGCAGTTCTTGGCAAATATGACATGGTAAAAGTCGACTTTGGCAGTGGTGTTGATAAAGAAGAATTTATCAGCTGTACGACCCAAGAAGGCTGTGAATCTCCTAAAGCAACCATGTACCCGCCTTCTCCTGTCCACACCATTACCACTGAAAGTTTTGCATCGCGCGCACCGGAAGCGTACGACTACTTTACTAAGCGTGGTTTCACCAACGAAAAAATGAATGCTTTACTAGCTTGGATGGAAGACAACCAAGCGGATGGTGAAGAAGCGAGCATACATTTCTTGAGTGAATTCCCAGAAGTATGGCACCCATGGGTTTCTGAAGAAGTCGCAAAAAAGGTTGAAGCTGAGCTTTAATAACAATGCTTAGAGAGTAGTTATATTTGTCTATGGCTACGCTTCAATACAATGGAAATAACGTCGCTATACTTGATGTTATTCGTAATTCGGAGCCTTGTTCACATCGCATTTTAGTGTGTTGAACAAGTGGCTCCGAACTATAAGGATATAAAATGGCTGACAGCAATTGGTTATCGAGCTTCCCAGAAATGGAACGCTCTGATTTGCGAGCAATTAAAAAGACGCTAGACGGCGCATATCGTGAGTTTTCCCGTGAATATGGAGAAATGATCGAATCATTATTTGACCCTCTTCTTTCCTTCCTAGTTTGGTTTGAAAAACTTCTAATCTCTACCCCTTGGCTGATCGTTCTTGGCGTTTGCACGGGCTTAGTTTATGCCGCCAGTCGCTCTTGGAAACTGGCTCTAGGTTGTGTGCTCTCTCTACTTCTCATCGGCTACTTTGGTATGTGGGAAGACACAATGCGGACACTCAGCATCATCACTGTGTGTACCTTAGTTTCTATCTTCCTAGGTATTCCTATTGGTATCGCCATGGCGCGTTCTAATCGCGCACAATCGATCGTTACACCACTGCTGGATATTATGCAGACAATGCCTGCGTTTGTTTACTTAATCCCAGTCGTTATGCTGCTTGGTATTGGTAAAATTCCAGGTCTTATCGCCGTGGTTATTTACGCAATCCCCCCTGTGATTCGTCTAACTAACTTAGGTATTCGTTTAGTCGATAAAGAAGTGTTAGAAGCTGCGACTGCTTTTGGTGCGAGCAAGAAACAGCGTTTATGGGGCGTTCAGTTACCACTGGCAATGCCAACCATCATGGCAGGTATAAACCAAACCATCATGATGGCCCTATCAATGGTGGTTATTGCGTCTATGATTGGTGTTAAGGGCTTAGGACAACCGGTTCTTAAATCGATTACCAACCAATATTTCACTCTAGGCTTGATGAACGGCTTCGCCATTGTTGCACTCGCGATTCTGTTTGACCGAGCGTCACAGGCTTATGCGCGTAGAACCAATGCCCACCTAGGAGGGTTCAAACATGACTAAACCATTAATCGAAATTAGTGGCCTGTTCAAAGTGTTTGGGCCTAAACCTCTGTCCGTAATGGACCGCGTTAAGAATGGCGAGCATAAAGATGCGATTCTCGCCGACACCGGTCATACCGTTGGCCTTAAAGAAATTAACCTTCAGATAAATCGCGGTGAAATCTTTGTGATTATGGGGCTTTCAGGCTCAGGTAAATCAACACTCATCCGTCACTTCAACCGCTTAATTGACCCGACTCAAGGTAAAATCACGGTAGAAGGCATCGACGTAATGAGCTTGAATACCAAAGAACTGGAAGAGTTTCGTCGTCACAAAATGTCGATGGTATTTCAACGCTTTGGGTTGATGCCACACCGAACTGTGGTTGAGAACGTCGCCTATGGCTTGGAAGTCCAAGGTATCAAAAAAGGTGAGCGCCTATCAAAAGCAAATGAGTGGTTGGAAACCGTAGGTTTGAAAGGGTATGGCAATCAGTACCCTGCCCAACTTTCGGGTGGTCAACAACAACGTGTCGGCTTATCACGCGCCCTGTGTACTAACGCTGAAATTTTGTTAATGGATGAAGCCTTTTCTGCACTCGACCCTCTCATTCGAAGCGAAATGCAAGATCAGTTAATTGAACTTCAAGAGAAACTCCATAAAACCATTGTCTTCATCACCCATGATCTAGACGAAGCCCTCCGCCTAGGTGACCGCATCGCTATCCTTAAAGATGGCGAGTTAGTACAGCAAGGCACGCCTCATGAAATCCTACTTAACCCTGCCGATGATTACGTTGAGGCATTCGTAAAAGACGTGAATCGCGCTCGTGCTTTGACTGTAGAAACAGTTATGCAGCCTCCTTTGTATCGAATCACCTCAGAGACCATCGAAGGTGCATTGGCTCAAATGAAGATGCTCAAGCACGATTACGCTTATCACGTTACTGACGATGGCTATCAAGGTTTGGTCACAAAAGAGAGCTTACAAGACGCTGTTGAAGATTCTTCGGTTCACGATTTCAGTGATGAGATCTACGAAGAAGTTCCTGCGGTATTACCTGATGCAGTGATTGAAGAAGTTCTGCCAGACACCATGTCTTGCGACTACTCTCTTCCGGTCGTGGACGAAGATGGGAACCTCAAAGGTGAACTAGAGAGAAGCGCTGTTGCCGACATCTTCTCAGAGACAAGCGAGGAAGAAGTAGAACCTATCCCAAAGCCAAAAATTGACAAAGCGTCTTAGTCCAAGTCCAACTTGGACAAAGGCGTAACCAATGACTTTATTAACACTAGGCCACCACTATTCAGCAACAGGGTGGCCTTTTTCTTTAGTTTACTAGATTTAGAGGAAACGAGGTTTTTTAGCACTAGAGTCTAAGCCCTTCTCCTATTACACACCTAAGTTCATATTTTGTAAGTAAAAATACATATAATCAATCCGTTAGGTTTATCACAAAGATAGCCACAAGCATGGCTTAATGTCGATTTATTCTGCTGTTTATAAGGCAACCAGTTGAAATTATTCCAGAAAATGACTAAAACTTAAGAGTGCAAACGAGTATTAGACTTCTCGATGATGTAAGTATTTACAGCTCAATAAAAGGACTAGTTTGATGAACTCGACTTTAACGTCAGACACACCTTCAGGTGAAAATAAGCTAAAAAATGAAGAGCTTGTGGAAGAAAGCGTACTTGAACAGATGGTTCGAGATACCAGTCCGGAGATTATTCCAATTTTAATCGACCACTATGTGACAGAGTCACAGGCTCGTTTACTCACCATTAAAGAAGCAGTTAGCAACAACGACGCTCAAACGCTCGAGTTTGAAGTCCATACCCTTGGTAGTACCGCACTTTCGCTAGGTAACCGGCCTTTAGGTAAGTTAGCAAGAGCATTAGAACAGCAGTGTTTAGAAGCGCATCATGAACAAGCCTTTCTGCAGGTTGGCGAGTTAATCGAACTTGCAGAGCGTTCAATCAACGCGTTATTAGAAAGAAAAGAAGCCGGTTTTAGTTAACGCTCTTTCACCAGATATAAATTAGTTAAATAGCTAAACATAGTCATCACCGATTTACGTTTCATGGTCATCTGTTCGCATAAACAGACTAAACTCAAATAAGACAGCGCGCCCAGTAAGTAACAAAGACCGTCGACTCGTATCTACGCTCAAATATCACTATGTTATTGATTGGTTAGGATAAAGTTGCAAAAGGAATTACACAATGCGCCCTAAGGTATTGTTAGTTGAAGACTCCACCTCCCTCGCCGTACTTTACAAGCAGTACGTAAAAGACGAGCCATACGACATATTTCATGTCGAAACTGGAGCTGAAGCTAAAACATTTATAGAGAGACACGTCCCACAACTGGTTATCCTCGACCTTAAACTGCCTGATATGCCAGGTGAAGAGGTCTTAGATTGGATCAGTGATAACGACATCCCAACCGCTGTAATCATCGCGACAGCCCATGGTTCAGTGAACATTGCCGTTGACCTAATTCAGCGCGGTGCGGAAGACTTCTTGGAAAAGCCAATTCAAGCCGACCGCCTCAAAACATCGGTTAACCTGCATCTGCGCAGAGCCAAACTCGAAAATCTAGTCGACAATATTCAAAGCAAATTCGATCGTGACCGTTTCCATAACTTCATCGGTTCTTGTTTACCGATGCAAGCCGTCTATAAAATCATCGACTCAGTTGCTCCGACAACCGCAAGTGTGTTCATCAATGGCGAGAGCGGGACAGGTAAAGAAGTATGCGCAGAGGCAATTCACCAAGAGAGTCAGCGTGGTGATAAACCATTCGTTGCCATCAACTGTGGTGCTATCCCCCGCGACTTAATGGAAAGCGAAATCTTCGGTCATGTCAAAGGCGCATTTACCGGTGCTACAACCGATCGTAAAGGTGCTGCAATGCAAGCACACGGTGGCACACTGTTTCTGGATGAACTTTGTGAAATGGAATTGGAAATGCAGAAAAAGCTCCTTCGATTCCTACAAACCGGGACTTTTACCCCGTTAGGTGGCAACCGAGAAATCAAAGTAGATGTCAGAATCATCTGTGCGACTAACCGTGACCCTCTCGTCGAAGTAGAAGAAGGTCGATTCCGTGAAGACCTTTACTATCGTGTACATGTGGTGCCTATTGAGATGCCACCGTTGAGAGAAAGAGGAAGTGACATTGTCACTCTAGCTAACCACTTTTTGAAACTTTACGCCAAACAAGACAAGAAGAAATTCAATTCTATCGATAAAGAGACACAAGGTTTACTTAAGCGCTATCCATGGCCGGGCAATGTTCGTCAGCTACAAAACATCATTCGCAACATCGTAGTGTTAAACAATGAAACCAGTGTAACCAAAGAGATGTTACCTGCTCCGATCAATAAAGCAGACGCTACAACCTCAAAAAGCGTTACGCCAATACGTAGCGCTGTTGTGGAAGCCGTGTCGCCAGTTGTTCAAGAAGGTAAGCTGCCTCCAGTCACACCAGAAGAGCTTGAGCGTTCATCTGTCTCTCCAGACACAAATGATCCAATGACACCGGCATTTACCACTAGTGACGGTGCGATACGTCCAATGTGGCAGATAGAACGCGAAGCCATTCAACATGCGATCAATCATTGTGATGGAAATGTGTTAAACGCTGCCGTTTTATTGGAGCTGAGCCCTTCCACTGTTTACCGTAAGAAACAGGCTTGGGAGTCTGAAGATGAGTGTAACCAAGCCTAATTTGGATACTCAAGCTCAACCAACTCAGGTTCAGGGGCATTTAGTTCCTGAACCTGAAGAGATTTGGCTACTCATCGATAGCCAAACCTTTGGTGGAATTGAAACGCATGTCATTGAGCTCGCACTTGGTTTACTTAAACATAACCGCAAAGCTAGAGTCGTCCTGCTCACCAAGTTTGTTCCTCTTCCCCCAGTGATAACACGCTTAAAATACTTAGACCTGCCTTACAGTCACCTTAACGACTTAGCACCAAGTAAAACCTATTCAGTTTCGCAACTTAAACTGGCAATCACGCAATATAAACCCACGCATGTCCATGCTCATGGCTACAAAGCAAGCATTGTGAGTAAACTGGTGAAGCTAGTGACCCCAAGCCATTGTAAGCCTCGTCAAATATCGACGTATCACGCAGGCGAAACACCTAAAGGCAAAGTTTGGATCTACGATTTTTTAGATAGATATACTGGATTCCTGTCCAATCACTGTTTTGTTGTCAGCAACAAAATACAAGATAAGATCCCGTCACGAACTACCCTGCTTAATAATTTCATTGCGATCCCAGACAGCTCTCCGAATGCTCAACATTTAGTTAACGAAAGCAACAGTGAACAAATTTATCAGGTAGGTTTTATTGGCCGTTTAAGCCACGAAAAAGCGCCAGACCGTTTTGTTGCTCTTGCACAGTTTGCGGCTAATCATAAATTTCACCTATTTGGAGATGGTCCTGAAAGGCAAACGCTCGAAAAGAGTAAACCAAATAACTTAACATTCCATGGACACCAAACCAGTATGGACCATGCATGGAAAACCATTGATGTTTTAGTCATACCATCTCGTTACGAAGGTCTACCTATGGCGGCATTAGAAGCCATGGCTCGCGGCATACCGGTTATAGCGACCAACGTTGGTAATCTATCGCAACTGATTCAGCATGAATCCAATGGTTACATCGCTACAAATGAAAGCGAACTCACTGCATGTTTAACGAGTTGGTTTGACCTCCCTTCTCAAGACAAGCAGACTATGGGAATGAAAGCCAAAGCGACCATCCGCGAGCATTACTCTCCACAAGCTGTTATTCCCCAGATCCTAGCCTGCTACAGTGCATAACGTTGCCACACCATAGATTCAATCCAAATAACAATGGCAAGCGCGTTTCCAATTTGATTCTCATTTTGACCCGCCTCAACTCAACGTTTTAGAAAAATCTAAATTGAACATAAATACAATAACTTAGTGTCAGTCGATATGTGGCATTCACCTTGCTATGTCTTTAGTTGAATAATAAAAAACGCTAGGGATTTACAATGAGAGACCAAGTTAACCGAACACCGCTAATTTTAGGGCTCTCATTGCTAAGCCTTGTTATTGGTGCTGCTTGGTATCTCGTTCCTCACCCAGCAGTGGCTATCGGACTCGCCTTTATCCCGCTTGGTGCCTTGTTCGTCATCAATAAGGCATTTTGGTTTGTAATTCTGTTTGTTGTGTTCTCTTTTTTCAGGATTCATGAAGCATTACCAGTACTCTTTCCAATGAAGATCCCTTTGTTACTGTCCATGGGGGCATTGTCGGCATTGCTGTGGCACTCACTGGTCAGTAGAGAGCTTAAAATCTCTTGGCATCATTCTCTGAATTGGCTGGTTATCTTTTGGATTCTCACGATCATTGGGATTGTTTTTGCCTCTAATAGACCGATCGCGTTAGCTGAATTTAAAGGTATCTACTGGAAGATTATTGTCATGACTCTTGCCATTACTTGGCTCGTGAACACCACGGAAGACTTAGCGAAAACGGCGATGACGATCATATACGCGGGAGCTCTGGTCAGCACCATCGCCGTTTACAACTCAATCAACGGTATTGGTTTGGTCGAAGGCACACGCGTAACCATAGGTCGTGATTTTGGGTCAATGCTCGGAGATCCTAACGATTTGGCGCTGGTATTAATGTTCCCTCTCGCATTTACTATCAGTCAAGCCAGCACTTCCGGAATCCCATTATTTAAACGAATTATAAGTGGCTTCGTTTGCGTGCTACTACTCGCTGCTATCATCGCAACGCAGAGCCGTGGTGGACTATTAGGGTGTATTGCCGTGATTGGTATATTTGCTTGGAAGTTGGTTCACTCTAAACTCTTGTTAATGTCTGGCGGAGCAATTGCCGCAGTCGTCCTTTACTTAGCCGCTGGAATATCAGACAGAGCTTCAGGTGGTGCGGCCGAAGAAGGGATTGATGAATCCGCTATGGGACGAATATACGCTTGGGAAGCCGCTTTCAAAATGGCATTAGACAACCCTCTTACTGGGGTTGGCTTAAATAACTTCTACTCTAATTACTTTTTTTATAGCGCTTATTGGGATGGATTAAATCATGCTGTGCACAGCACCTGGTTTGGCGTTTTAGCTGAAACTGGATTTATTGGGTTGATCATTTTCGTAGGGCTTATCGTATCTCTGATCAAAACCTCTCGTGCCACCTTGGCGCAACTTAAAGCTGCGGGTTCCAATGTCCCACCAGAACTCAATGCTATCGCCTACGCGGTCTACGCAGGCCTGATCGGTACCATTGTTTCCGGCACTTTTCTAACTCAAGGCTTCAACTGGCCGATTTACATCCTTGCAGCACTCACAGTTTGCGTTTCAAACGTATCTCAAACTGCTTGTCAAAATGAGAAAATCTAAAAGCTAAACCTTAACTCATTGAAAATATGGGCTTTACTATATGGCACACAATATGAAGGTACTTCTATATAACAACAGAGAAGGAATTTCATTATGACGTCAGCAAGCATACATCAATTTAAACACTGGCTTAAGTTTCACCCTAATTCTCGAATTAGAAATGTTTTTTTCATTTTGAAAAACATCAGAAGCGCCGAGCTCCCTACTCCTCAGATCTCCAATCGTTGCCTGTACCAAACACACAAATTGATTGTGAATGTCATCGGGGGATTTGCTCGCTTTTGCTACTGGACCCCAGCGTTCAAAGGCAGAGTCGCACAGTGTGGTAAGCGCCTATATTTGTATGGAGGCCTACCTTTCGTAAGTGGACCACTGCAAATTTCAATTGGGAATGACTGTCGTATATCGGGTCACACTACATTTTCAGGGTGTACGCAGCCGCTCGACGGTTTAGAGCATCCGTTACTGTCAATTGGTAATAATGTTGATGTGGGTTGGCAATCAACTATCGCGGTCGGCAAACGAGTGATTATCTCCGACAACGTCCGAATTGCTGGCGGAGCCTTTCTTTTTGGTTACTCCGGCCACCCACTTGATGCGACACGTCGTGCAAACGGTGAAGGTGATGACCCACAACAGATTGGCGACATCATACTAGAACGAGATGTGTGGCTAGGGACCAATGTAACTGTCAAAGGCGGCGTGACAATTGGTGAAGGTGCCGTGATTGCTGCCGGTAGCGTTGTAACCAAAAGTATTGCCCCATTCTCTATTGCCGCAGGTAATCCCGCACGAGTGGTTGGGGAAATAAAATCCGAAGAAGTGACGGAGTCGGATGTTTTTGATGCATTTGAGACTCACGGAGGTGACCATGCGTGATCTCATTGTATTCGGTGAAGACTTTGGCGGACTTCCATCGTCAACCCAGCACTTAGTTCGCCAACTAGCTAAAACACATAAAGTACTTTGGATTAACTCCATTGGCCTTAGACAACCACGCTTAAGCGTGAAAGATGTAACGCGTGCGTTCAATAAGTTGTTTGGTAAGACTAACGCAATCACCCAGAACATGTCGGACTCTGTTGGCCTCAATAACATTAAAGTCGCCAACTTGAGAACCATTCCTGCTCCTGCATCATACGCTTCGCGCAAGCTCGCTCAAATGATGATGTTGCAACAGTTAAAACCAATGATTGAAGAGCTTAACTTACAAGACCCTATCCTGTGGACGTCACTTCCTACTGCAGTTGACCTGTGTGGGCATCTGGGTGAGTCTGCTGTCGTTTATTATTGCGGCGATGATTTCAGTGCGCTCGCAGGCGTTGACCACCAAACTGTCGCTGAGCACGAATCTAAACTTATAGATAAAGCGGATCTGATTTTCGCAGCGAGTAAAGAGTTAGTGAAAAAGTTTCCTAAATCTAAAACGCAGCTGCTTCCACACGGCGTTGATGTTGAGCTATTTTCTACACCAGTAGCCAGAGCTGAAGACCTGCCAAGCAGTCATCGTCCGATTGCAGGGTTTTATGGCAGCCTGTCGAAGTGGCTAGACTATGACATGATCGGACATGTTGCTCACGCAATGCCTGAATGGGATTTTGTATTCATTGGGCCCAACGAGCTTGATACGCTAATGTTACCAAAGTTACACAATGTCCATTACCTTGGCCCAAGACCACATCACACCTTACCAAGTTACTCACAACATTGGGATATTAGTTTGCTGCCCTTCGTAGACAATGAGCAAATACAAGCGTGTAGCCCACTTAAGCTAATGGAATACTTAGCTGCAGGCACACCCATCGTAACAACACCATTCCCTGCGATGGCGTCTTATCAGAAGCACGTTACAGCTATCAACAATGCCCAGGAAATGATCCAAGCACTTAACAACGCTCGTCAACTCACTCACTCGCCTATCTCTATCGTCGAAAAAGACAGCTGGAAAAACCGTGGCAACTTCGTACATTGGATGCTGGAGCTATTATGAACAATCTCAAGCTGCGTTTATTAAGCATATTGAACGGGATGTGGCGTCAGCGCTACGTGATTCTAATCCCTATTCTTATCTTGCCATTTGTGGGGTTTGGTGTGAGTAAACTTGCGCCAACAAAATACGATTCGCACACCAGTATGCTGATACAAGAAACCGCGAAAATGAATCCGTTTCTTGAGGACATCGCCGTTTCTACCATGCTTAAAGACAGAATGAGTGCACTTAGAACCCTGTTACACAGCCGTCACGTTCTTTATTCGGTGGCAGATGAGCTTCAGCTAACAAAACCAGATATGTCGGAAGTTCAAAAACAAGAGATCATTACGGATTTGTCAGAACGTTTATCTGTTACTCAAATGGGTAAAGATTTCTTAAAAATAAGTCTTACCTCTAACACGCCGATCGGTATGGAAGAGACACTTAGTTCCGTCAGCGAGCATTTTATAGAGCAAATATTGGCTCCAGAACGTTCGTCGATCCAAGACTCGAGTAGTTTCCTTAGAATTCACATCGACGAGCGAAGCGCCGAACTGGCAAAGGCGGAAGAAGAGTTAGCGAGATATATTAATGAAAATGTACACTCAACTCCTGAGGTTCAAAGCCAAAGCTTGAATCGATTGGCTTCGTTAAAGCAAACCCTAGCCGAGAAAGAAGCCGAGTTATCAGGCGTTGAAAAAAGCCTAGGGTCAATTGACCAACAACTATCAAAAACCAATCCTGTTATCGGACGATTAGAAGATCAGATCATTGACACACAAAGTTCGTTAACCTTATTAAAAGCAAAGTACACCAATAAACACAGTGCTGTACAGGCGAAGGTCCTTGAATTGGAACGTCTTGAGAACGAAAGAAAAACACTGCTCGCACAGAAGCAACCCGGAATGAACAGTGACCAATTGTGGGATATAGCGAGTAGCACCTCACTAGACAAACTCTCCGACACGCAACCTCTTTTAGTGACTCAACTTCATAACCTTCAACTTGTTCGGGGGCGCTATGAGTCATTAAAAGAAGAGACAAAAAGCCTTAAAACCATGATTTTTGAATTGGAACACAAGGCAAACAACTTCGGTGACAACGCAAAAGAGATGTACCGTTTGCAGCGTGATGTAGAAGTTAAGCGACAACTATTCGATGAACTTAATGAACGTTATGAGATGGCTCAGTTAACTGGCTCGCTAGGTGTGTTCGAAGAAAATAAACGTGTGAAGATTATCGACTTACCTTACACCCCGAGTATCAAATCGAATATGCCGACCTTCATATTCATCCTAGCAGGTCTGATCGCAGGCATTGGCTTGGGTGCGGGGTTAGCGATACTGTTCGAATTGTTTGACTCATCGATCAAACGAAAAAGTGATATTGAAGCGATCATGGGCGTGTCGGTATTAACGGTCATTCCGAACATGAACTAAGGGCTCACTATTAAAGAAACGAGCACCAACCTGATGTTGGTGCTCTTTTTTTAGCGATAAACAGCATTGTTGTTCCATTGGAGATTTGAGCCGATTCCTCTCACTGTCGATTGTCTTTTGATTCCTATTTTGAGAATGTAAAATCAACAGACACTAAATTAAATTAAGCCATTGATTAAACTTAATTAATTTTCTGGCACGGCACGTGCAACATTGCAGTCATAACAACAAATATGTTTAGCAAAAAGACTTAAAACGTCAGTGCAAGGAGCCGCATTATGGAAAAGCCAAATACAAACCAACGTAAGAAAGTCATACATGTGGTTCAGCACCTAGCGCCAGGAGGTTTAGAAACACTCACTCTCGACTTGTTACGTCTTGCAAAGCCACTCGACCAAGTACTAATCGTTAGCTTAGAAGGAACCATAGATAAGGCGATAAAAAATTGGCCGAAACTACAACCGTATCAAAATCAGATCGTGTTTTTAGATAAAGCACCGGGTGTTCAATTCGGTATCATCGTCAAACTCATTAAAGCTTTTAAAGCAATACGCCCGGACGTCGTCCATACGCATCACATTGGTCCATTGCTCTACGCTGGATACGCCGCGAGAGTTTCAGGCGTCCCAACACGTATCCATACAGAGCACGACGCATGGCATTTAAAAAACAACAAACGTCGAAGACTCCAAGCCCTTGCTTTAAAAGCCGCTCAACCGACATTAGTTGCCGACGCGACCCGTGTCTATGACCAACTTCGTCATACTTTTTCATACAACAATATCATCACCATAAAAAACGGTGTCGATTGCGATAAATTCAAGCCAACGCCCAAAGCGATTGCTCGACAAAAGCTCGAATTACCTAACGATAAACACATCGTTGGCTGTGCTGGACGCTTAGAACATGTGAAGGGACAAGACCAACTCATCAAAGCGCTCTCCTTTCTTCCCGCTAATTTCATTGTTGCGTTCGCAGGTGACGGCTCAAAGCGAACCCAATTAGAAGCATTAACGACAAAACTTGGTTTACACGAACGCGTAATATTTCTGGGGTTAGTTGAAGACATGACCACATTTTATGGCTCGCTCGATACTTTCTGTCTTCCTTCACGACACGAAGGTCTGCCCCTGTCTACGTTAGAAGCGCAAGCTTGCAATATTCCTACGGTAGCAATGGATGTTGGTGCAATTGATGAAACGCTATGTCCAATTAGTGGCACGCTGGTAAAAAAAGGAAACATTATTGAGTTAGCCAACGCGCTGCTAGAGGGTCAGCAGCAACGCTTCCTATCACCGCGCCAATATGTGCTCGACAACTTCGATATAGTGAAAATGGTCGCGTCTTACGACAATATTTCTCAAGGAGCTTGCGCATGATTGATTGGGTATTAGCCGGTTTGTGTTTGTTTTCAGGAATGTTGATTGTCTATCACCATGCAGCGTATCCGATCCTTTTACGCTGGTATGCGAAAGGCCATCCAATACGTCAAGTAGAAGAAAGCCATCGCTGCTACAAAGATGAAAAACAAGATTGTACGTTACCAAGCATCACTATTCTGGTACCGGCATTTAACGAAGAGCAATGGATAGCGGATAAAATCCGTAACCTAGCATCATTGGATTACCCGAAGAAAAAACTTACTGTAATCATTGCTTGTGATGGGTGTACGGATAACACCGTTGAAATTGCTCAAATGACCATCCAAGAAGCAATATGCAGTGACATCCATTTCGAGATACATGATCACACTCAGAACCGAGGTAAAGTCTCAGTAGTAAACGAAGAAGTGACAAACATAACCAGCGATATCACAGCACTTAGTGACGTGTCAGCCCTGATATCATTGGATGCACTTTTAATTGCCGCTGCTCACTTCGAAAGTGACAATGTTGGTGTCGTTAACGCTACTTATCTGTTATGCCCTACAGGAAACGAAGGTGAAAACACCTATTGGCAATATCAAACGGCGGTGAAACAGTGTGAAGCATCTTTGGGGTCCAGCTTAGGTTCTCATGGCGCCTTCTACTTATTTAGAACATCACTTTTCGAGCCACTGCCACTCAATACCATTAATGATGATTTCATTTTACCGATGCAAATCGTCAAGCAAGGCTATATCGCCGAATATGAAACTCAAATGGTTGCACTGGAGCTTGAAGAGTCGAACCTAGATACTGACTTCAAACGTCGCTTACGTATCTCAGCTGGGAACATGCAGCAAGCGATACGACTGTTCGGCTTGTTCAGCCCTAAGTTCAAAGGCATCGCTTTTGCTTTCTTTTCAGGAAAAGGGCTACGCCTACTGACCCCCTATTTGATGATCATGTGCTTAGTGTGTTCAGCTCTCCTAAATCACTATTTAGTGTTCGAAGCGCTGCTGTGGGCACAGATTGCGATATACACCATTGGCTTACTTGGCTGCATATTACCGAAGCGCCTAGTCAACAAACCTATTTCATTAATTTCTTATTTAGTCGTTGGGCATTATGCCAACTTCATTGGCGGATTACGCTACTTATTCGGACTTGAAAGCTCACCTTGGACTCGAGCAAATCGTTAAGGATTGACCATGATGAACATTGACCAACTATCAAATCACAACCTTTACCAATACAAAGTCTCTCGTGCGAAGCGTACCTTCGATTTTGTAGCCTCATTGGTTGCACTTATTATTCTGTCGCCAGTGTTCCCTATCATTGCCCTAGCGATTGTTTTTACTTCTCGTGGTCCAGTGCTTTATCGCCAGCTTCGTGTCGGTAAATCAACACCAGAGAAAATGGAAATCTTTGAGATAATGAAGTTCCGTAGTATGTACGAAGATGCTGAGTCTCGCTCCGGTGCGGTTTGGGCGACACAAAACGACCCTAGAATTACACCTGTCGGTCGTTTTTTAAGAAAAACTCGCCTTGATGAAATCCCTCAGTTATTCAATGTGCTAAAAGGTGAAATGTCTTTAATTGGTCCGCGTCCAGAACGTCCTACTTTCTACACTAAGTTAGAAAACGAGATTCCGTACTTTGCAGACCGTACCTACGGCGTTATGCCCGGTATCACGGGTCTAGCGCAAGTCAATCAAGGTTACGACACTTGTATTGACGATGTTCGTCGTAAAGTTGGATTCGACCACAGCTATGCATTGAGCCTTTGCTCGGTCAAATCTTGGATTGCAACAGACCTAAGCATCATAACCAAAACGATCGTCGTTATGGTTGATGGCCGTGGGCGCTAAAATAGACTTTGCATTCAATTACCAGTATCGAACTACTCTAGTCCCTCACTTTTTGATTTATGTCCTATTAAAACCAATGAGTCGTTAATTGCTCATTGGTTTTTTCGATTTTATATACCATCTGGTATACGATGCGGACTAATTGACCCAATTATCTACGCTAAGTCGGCCGTCACTATGAAAATTGAAGATCTTAAACTATTCACTACCGTTGTTGAGCTTGGAAGCTTTACCGCTGCCGCGAAGGCTCTCGATCTTCCGCGAGCAAATGTCAGTCGACGAATCAATGACTTAGAGAAATCACTTAATATACAATTGTTCTTCCGTACGACGCGAAGCCTATCCGTTACCAAGTCTGGCGAGCTGTATTACAACGAACTGCTGAAGGCATTAAGTGCTTTGGAAAAAGCCAATCACGTTGCGTCGAACTTGTTGGAAGTACCTCACGGTCGAGTCAAGATCGGTTTGCTTCCAGAGACCGGTGATATTGTCCAAGCCACCCTATTCAAGTTCCAAGATCTCTACCCAGAAATAGAGCTCGATATTCGCAGCATCAGTAACGGTTTTATCGACATGTATCGCCAAGGGTTAGACCTTGCGATGCATGGTGGTCGTTTGAGTGATTCTAATGTTGTCGCGCGTAAGGTAATGGATTTGCAGCGCATTTTCGTTGCTAGCCCTGAATACATTGTTAAATCGGGTAAACCTACAACGCTTGAAGAGCTGTCTAAATTTCCGTTTGTCTGTTTCCGTTGGCCAAGTGGTGATGTTGATAAAGAGTGGGAAATATCAGGACAAATTGTAAAGGTAGAACCCTCTATCGTTAGTGATAGTATCGGCTTTGTGAAGGGTGCATCTACCCGCCATCGAGGCATCGCCTTATTACCTCTATTGATGGTGAGACAAGAGCTTAAAGAAGGGTCACTGATTAACCTTTTTCCTGATCACACCATGCAACAAGAAGAAGCTTGGTTGTTGTACCCGCAGCGCAAAGCACTCAGCCACGCAAGTCAATTATTGATTGATTTCTTGTTACAAGAGCTGCCAAATCTCTAATTATTGTCACAAATAGCATGACAGTGTTATACCGTTAGCACTGATTATCTCTAGTCTTCATCTCGATAGAATTGCTCCATCAATATTTAGGAGCAATTCATGATGTCCATCTATCGCTACTCTCTACTCGCTGCCAGCCTTGTATCGCTTATTGGTTGCAACCAAGCGTCTGTTACCTCATCACATGCTGATTCACCAAAAGCAAAACAAGAACGCCCTATTCAAGTCATCCAACTTGAATCTGCATCTCAACAGTCGAGTAAAACCTTCACAGGGAAGCTTCAATCAGTAGAAACCGCAGGCGTGGCATTTCGTGTTCCCGGTACCATACAAAAATTGCTAGTTAAAACGGGGGATCGCGTGCAAAAAGGTCAGCCTATCGCTCAACTCGACCCACACGATTACCAAGTTGCTTTAGAAGAGTTGCAAGCTCGCGCTTTAGAAGCGAAATCTGCACATAAGTTAGCAAAAGCCGAATTAGCCCGCGTTAAACAAGCGATTGCTGATGATGCTATTGCTAACGTAAACCTAGACCGTGCAATCAGCGGTTACGAACGCAGCGAAGCCGCAGTTAAGGTAGTAGAACAAAACATTCGTCGAGCGAAAGATTCGGTGCGCTACACCCGCTTATTAGCGCCTTTCGATGGTGTGATTGCTTCATCAAACTTCGATCAATATGAACAAGTGCTTCCTGGTGTAGCTGTGTTTACTATTCATAAGCCGGAACAGCTTGAAGTGACCATCGACGTACCAGAAAACTTGATTCACCAATTCGAAGCTGAACAACAAGCTACGATCAGTTGGTATCACGCAAAAAAGTCTATTACTGGTCATGCGACTGAAATCTCCACACTCCCTCACCCAATAAAACAGACCTATTCTGTGACTTATCGTTTGGATGATTTAACTAATACAGACTCTCGTAACCTATTACCTGGTAAAGCGGTGACGCTCACCACTGATTTAGGTGAAAGTAGCAACAATTTCTGCCTACCTTACTCATCAATTGTTAATCAGTCTGGCGATGAACAAGTGTTTGTTATCAGGGGCTCACGATCTGAATCTGTGCCTATCAACATCACCACTGTGAGAGAAAACAGCGCATGTGTCGATTCAACGTTAAATGATGGTGACTTTGTCGTCGTGAGTGGCGCTCAATACATCAAGGAAGGCCAACATTTCTCATCCATCCAAGTCAAAGAGCTGTAGGTGAACACCATGAACTTAGCCGACTTTGCCATAAAGCAACGAACCTTTGTCCTGTTCTTCACCGCGTTAAGCGTGATTGCTGGGCTCTATTCTTATTTTGACCTTGGAAAACTTGAAGACCCAAGCTTTACCGTAAAAACGGCTGTCGTCGTCACTCTCTACCCTGGTGCTTCGGCCGAACAAGTAGAGCAGCAAGTCACGGATACGGTTGAAACCAAACTTCAAGAAATGGCGACCTTAAACCGACTACGCTCGCTCTCTCGTCCAGGGATGTCGATGGTGTTTGTCGATTTGAAAGAGTCGCTAAACTCAAAAGAGCTCCCACAAGAATGGGACCTGCTTCGTCGTAAAGTATCAGACATGAAGATGCTGCTACCGAGTACTGCGCAAATCAGCATCGTACAAGATGAGTTTTCTGAAGTGTACGGAATGCTTTTCTCTGTCTACGGTAAAGACGCGACTCCATCAGAGCTTCGTAGTTATGCGGAAGAGTTACAACGTCGCATTAAAACCGTCGATGGCATTAAGAAAGTAGAATTGCATGGTGTCCAACCTCGTGTCGTTCATATTGATATTCCAGATGAACGTTTGGCGCAATACGGCTTATCGATGGCGCAAGTATGGAGCCAGTTAAACACCCAGAACACCACGTTTGACGCAGGTAAGTTCTCTGCGGGTAGCGAACGAATTCGTGTTCAGCAATCAAGCCAATTCACTTCTTTAGCGGACATCAAAAACCTGATGATTAAAGGTGGCGTAAGTGATTTAGGTACTGGCCTTATACGTCTGGGCGATATTGCTGATGTGACCATGGGCTATCAAGAGCCGATGATGACAGAAAACCGCTACAACGGCGTACCAGCTGTGACGCTTGCGATGAGCCCTGTGTCTGGTGTGAATGTCGTATCTCTAGGCGATGACATCAATCGAATCGTCAATGAGTTCCAAGCATCGTTGCCTCTGGGTGTAGAAGTCGCCACCGTTGCCAATCAACCTGAAGAAGTTCAAAAGTCGATAGATAACTTCGTAAGCAACCTACTTGAAAGTGTTGCGATTGTATTTATCGTGCTATCCGTTTTCATGGGCTTAAAGAGTGCAACCATTGTTGGCTCTAGTTTACTACTTACGATTCTGCTGACGCTCATCTATATGAACATCGCAAACATCGACTTACACCGTGTGTCTCTCGGTACCTTTATCCTTGCTCTGGGCATGTTGGTTGATAATGCAATTGTGATTACCGACATGATGATCGTGAAGATTAACAAAGGTATCGACCGAACGGTTGCAGCTATCGACTCAGTAAAAGAGACGGCAACACCGCTGTTTGGCGCGACCGTGATTGCAATTATGGGTGCGAGCCCGGTTATCTTCTCTCAGACAGATGCCGCTGAATTTGCGAGTTCAGTATTCTTGATCATCGCCTCTTCACTACTGCTGTCATGGTTTGTCGCAATGACGTTTACCGCGCTAATGTGCTGGATGTTCATTAAGCCAACTGAGCAAAAAACCGATACAAAAGTCAGCTTGTACCGAAAGAGCGTGAACTGGACCGTCGATAATCCAATTAAAGCACTGTCAGCACTGATACCTTTGATTCTGGTTACCGCGCTAGCGATTCCAAGCATTGCGATTAATTTCATCCCGCAAGCAGACCGTCCAATCTTGTTCCTTGATTACTGGCTCCCGAATGGCGCAAAGATCGAACAAACGTCACAAGATATGGAGCGTATTGAAGCCTGGTTATTAGAACAACCAGAAGTGACCAGTATCTCTACCTATGTTGGCGCTGGTGCACCACGATTCTCAGTAACGATCGAGCCAGAACCATTCGTCCCTGCGTATGGCCAAATATTGATTAACGCGACCGATTATCCATCACTCAGTACCTTAATCGCTCGTGGTGACAAATGGCTTGCAAAAGAGTTTCCAAACGCGAACCCAAGGTTCAGAGGTTTGAAGCTTGCGACATCAGATAAATTCAGCGTAGAAGCGCGCTTCTCTGGCCCTGACGTTGCTGTACTGCATGATTTATCTAACCAAGCTAAAGCGATTTTTGAAGCGCACCCTGATACCAAGTATGTGCGTGATGACTGGCGACAAAAGAGCAAAGTGCTTCAGCCGATCATCAACCAAGATAAGGTTCGCCAAGCTGGTATCAACCGCGCTGATATCGCATTCGCAATGAAGCGTGCTTCTGAAGGCATGCCGCTAGGACGCATGAACCTAAACGATGAACTCATTACGATCCAACTTAGACGCACAGATCGTAGCCTTCAATCACTAGAGACATTGCCAGTTCGCTCACTATTGGGCTTACATAGCGTACCTCTCGGCCAAGTGGTGGATGGGTTTGAACTAACAAGCGAAGAGACCATGATTTGGCGTCGTGATCGTGTGAAAACCATCACCGCACAAGCCGGTGTTGGCCGCTACACCACTCCGGCTGCTGTAAGAAATGCCGTCATTGACGATATTGAAGCTATCGAACTTCCGCCAGGTTACAGCCTTGAATGGGGTGGCGAATACTATGACGAACATAAAGCAGTGAGTGACATCCTCAAGCAACTACCAAAAGCGATGTTGTTGATGGTGATCATTCTAGTCGCGATGTTTAACGGCTTTAAGCAACCTGTGATTATCTTCACCACATTACCGCTTGCAGCAACGGGGGCGACATTCAGCTTGTTGTTATTGGATAAACCTTTCGGCTTCATGGCTTTGATTGGTGCAGTCACCCTAACAGGCATGATCATCAAAAACGGTATTGTACTGATGGACCAAATTGAACTGGAACGCACCAATGGTCGTACTCTGTCGGATGCCATTAAAGAAGCAACCGTGAACCGTACCATGGCGATCTCAATGGGCGCACTAACAACGGCTCTTGGTATGATCCCGCTACTGACGGATCTCCTATTCGACCAGATGGCGGCAACGATTATTGGTGGTTTGGCGGCTGCAACCGTGTTGTCTCTGTTCGTTATGCCCGCGCTATACAAACTGTTCTATCGAGCAGAAGAAACAGTGAGTATTTCAGATGCTATAAAGGATGCTGTTGTTGTGCTTGATACGACACCTAGCAATACAGGTAACCAACAAACTAACGTCACTCAATAAGGAGCAGTAAACATGTATCGATTACCTAAGTTTAAAGTGGCTCCTATTGCGCTAGCCTTGTTACTTACCGGTTGTGCGGTTGGCCCAGATTACGAGGAGCCACAAACCACAATGGCAGAAACCTTCTTGTACAGCCAAGACAGTGAAAGCCACAGTGAGACGAATCAACAGCAGAACCATTGGTGGACTCAGTTCAATGATCCGACACTCAACCAGTTAGTTTCTGATGTGCAAAGCCAAAACATACCACTCAAACTAGCTGCTGAACGGATCAATATGGCGAACTCTTATAAGAGTGTTGTTGAATCTTTTAAAGTACCGACCGTAAATGTCGGTGGTGGTTACTACAACTACCAACTGAGTGAGAATGACTCCCTACTCGGCCCCGTATTTGGTGCCTCTGATGCGGTTGAATCAGCAACCGGTATGTCATTGTTGGAGGCACAACACGATGGCGGTTTTCTTGGCGCGAGCATCGCGTGGGAAATGGACCTGTTTGGACGCATCGACAGACAAGCAAACGCAGCTTCGATTCGTGTCGAACAAGCCGAAATCTTCCAATCGGGGTTAAATACCTTAATCACCGCAGACGTGATCCACAACTACCTTCAATACCGTGGCGCTCAAGAACGCAAAGCAATCGCCATGGAGAACATACAAGACCAACAACAAACACTTGAACTCGTAACCAAAGTGGTTCGCAGCGGTTATGGGTCTGAGTTAGATCTGGCACAGGCCAAAGCGATGCTCGCTGCAACGGAATCTATTGTTCCTCAGTTAGAAATTGCCCAACAAGTTCACAAACAGCGTATTGCAGTGTTGCTAGGCGAATCATTGGCGAACGTCAATCAACGTTTAACAGGTGAATATTCCTTGCCAAGAATGAAGGATGTTATCCCGACAGGCATCCCTTCAGATTTGTTAGAGCAGCGCCCAGACATTCGCATCGCAGAGCGTGAAATGGCCGCTATCAACGAAGAACATGGTGCGAGTATTGCCAATCGTTATCCAAAGTTCTTCTTAACAGGCACACCTGGCGTTACCGCTGGAAGCTTTGACGACTTATTCAGCAGCGATTCATTCGGTTGGGCTGCGTCAGCGGGTATTAGTTGGAATGTGTTTGATGGTGGCCGTGGTGAAGCTATGGTCGAGATGAACGAAGCCAGATTCCGCTCAGCAGCACTTAATTACCAACATTCGGTAGACAGCGCATTCGCTGAGGTAGATTCAAGCTTATTCGCGTACGGCCGTAGCCAAGAGAATCAAAAGCGCATTGATGAAGCCACCCTCGCTGTTGATAACGCCGTCAGCAAGGCAAAATCCTTGTACAAGGCTGGCCTTGTTGATTACTTGTCTGTGTTAGATGCACAAAGACAACAAAAGATGATGCAAGACCGCCAAGTGGCCGCTAAGCTGCAAACCGCGAACACCACTATAGCTGTATACAAAGCCCTCGGTGGTGATTGGAAAGTCTCTAACAATCCAGAAAGTGTCGAGTTAGCTGCTGTGAACTAAAAGACCGACATGCAATTCACCGAAGCAATAAGCAAAAAAATACCGCTGAATCAATCAGCGGTATTTTTCTATTCATACAAACGTGACTATTTAGCTTGGTTGCGCTTCGCCCACTCTTGTACGGCATCACCCATCGTTAATCCCGTTGAGCTTTTCATCCAAAGCATGAAATCACGATCAAACTTAAACTGCTCACCAAGTTGGGATTTAAAATATCGACGGACATTCTGAGTCGTTTTATAGCTATCTGTGATTAACGTATTCTCATCTATCTGATTTTTGTGCCAATCAACCTTTGTCATGTACTCTAAATCCTCCTTGAAAATAAGCGATTCAAATTGCGCCAGAACAGCGTCTACTTACACGTTTCTTGGTGCGAACATTATAATCGCCATACCAAGCAGCGCTACGGAACCACCAACCAGATCCCAAGTTGTTGGTTTCTCACCATCGACAAGCCACAGCCATACCAGCGCGACTGAGATGTAGACACCACCGTAAGCCGCATAAACACGCCCTGTCGCTGTAGGGTGCAGCGTCAGCAACCAAGCAAATGCTGCAAGGCTTATTGCTGCCGGGATCAGTAACCAGACACTCTTGTCTTCCCTTAGCCAAAGGTAAGGTAAATAACACCCTACTATTTCTGCTATCGCCGTAAGTACAAATAGACCTACCGTTTTAAATTCAATCACAACTTACCTTTACCCACTAAAACTAACCCAGTTCATTCACTCAATTAGCCACTTCTCGACGCCAATTGCTTTTACCCAAGGCAACCTTCAAACCTTGTGCGTCTTTGCAACCAATATAAATGTGTTTTCCACCGCTTAAGCTTAGCTTTATTGCTGAGCCTGTCGCTGCGTTATACAACCAACCATCGCTCAACATTCGGATACCAATACCTTGATACCACTTGGTTTGATATAACGATGTGTCGACAATATCAGATACCTTCACAACCTTACGCCAAAAACCAAAACCGAAATACCAAGTCAGCGTGTCACCTTTGAGCTTAATCGTCATGGAGAAAAAGAGAATCGCAATTAAAGCGTTTATCGACAGGGCAAACAAGGCTCCGAAGCCGTTGTCAGATGTAAATACAATAAACACGCTAAGCACAATGAGGATCAGGAGCAACCCTTTGTTGAGCTCCTTGCTATAAAACATACTTCAAACTCCTTTTGCTAGAGGTGTTGGTAAGCTCGGCAATCTTATCTAAAGGCGAGCCTTCTAACCATTCGAGTCACGAAATGTGCGCAAACACCAACAGCGACGCCAATGATCATTGCCTTGATGCTACCCAACCAAAGTATCAAACCAGAGTACCCTTGTGCTGGCCCTAAACCGTCGTTTCTGGTCACATCGGTGAACATGAATCCATTCCACCAAACATGTAACAATACCGTAGATAAGTGCATACAAATGGCAATGGTTCCAAGTAACGCATGCCTGTCACCAGCGCCATCTCGGCAAAATGAGAAAACGAGCAAAAAGGTAAAAATTAAAGGTGCAGACAACACCAAAGAGACAGTGAAAGCTTCTAACCCACTCTGGCTTCCGTAACTATAAGTGCTAAACACCATGGCCATTGATAGCAAAAGCGGCACAATTGCAGTCCATGTTAATCTGTTCATTTCAGTTCCCTGTCTTAGTAGTTAGCTTGAAGAAAAATTCGATAATCGACAGGGAACGTTAATTACCAAAAATAGAGCATCTGAAACGCACTTATATCTCAATAACTCGATAGAAAACTCAGTCTTGGGTGAATCTTATGTAACGCTGTTTTACGTTGGTTGCTGCATTACGCAAAACATGACGTGTTTACCCAGAATTTGAACAGTGTAATCAGCTTATGTCTTAAATCGACAGTTCAACTAAGACTTAACTACCTACCCTCGACATGATAATGATGTCTATTAATTCACCTTCAACCAGCACTGCCTTGCGTTTTGTCCCCTCAACCTCAAAGCCGAATGACTTGTACAGCGACAACGCAGCAGCATTGTTCGCATGAACTTCCAATTCAAGGCGCGCTAGATCCAACTCTTTGTCACAATAAGACACCAAGTGTTCTAATAAAAAACGACCTACGCCCTTTCCACGGGAAGCTTTTGCTACTGCAACCCCGAAAGAAGCAGAGTGTTTTAATCTTGGTTTTGTTGAAAGGTTTAACGCTAAATGCCCTAAAAGTTCGCCATCTTTATCAATGGCAACGAAATGGCGTTGGTTATCATTGAACATCGCATCAAACTCTTCCCGTTTGATATCTGCTGAATAGCGATTGTTGTTCACGACTTCTTTATCGGTATAAATGTCGTATAAGGCTGGTAGATCAGCTAAATCCATTTCTCTGATTTTCATGAACCATTAAGCTCCAAACGTTTAAAAGACGAAAGTTATCCCTTCCCTGACCTCTAGATGCACCGGGAATTGGTTGTCAGTTCCAAGATAGCACTCGCACTTGCGGCCATCTCGCTTTGTAACTCGCTGTCATTTTGTTGTAGTTCTGTTCGGTCATTGCTCGCTTATTTGGCTTTATCAACATGTTAAATGTATCCTCTAATCCGTAAGGTGCAAAAATTCTGATGTGATCTAACCCGTCTATGGTGAAGCCAATAGCAAAAGCAGATAACCAAGATTCAATACCTTGCTCAACACACTCATATGGCTGAATGGAACATCCGAACTTCGTCGAATAGCGCTCGTGGATAGTTGCTTGATTTTTTACATCGATATCTACGGAATGACTTAACCGTGAGCGAATGCGGCTTTTAAACTCACCTTCACTTGTCAGCTGAGAACTATCGAAATAAACGATATCAAAATCCTTCACCTGATCGAGAAGTGGCTTATTTTCAATACTATTCCAGATGACTTGAGTAATAGCGCCACCAGCAATATAGAAGTTTGGCAACCCTACTTCTCGACACACTTTAGCAGTCTCAATTAACTCAGGAACTTGATGGATTAGATATTCAAGCTGTTTGTTCATATTGGCCTATTAGAGCATGCTAAAGGTGAAGAAGAACTGAAGCAGATTGTGAGCAGATGCCTACAGCGCGAGTTTGAACCCTTCGTGTGTTGCTTTGAATCCAAGTTTCTCATAGAACCTGATGGCATCAGGGCGCTGCTTGTCACTTGTTAACTGAACGATTGTACAGCCTTTGTTTTTTGTCAATTCGATAGCGTGTCCGAACATTTGCTCACCGAAACCTTGTCCACGATAGTCACTATGGATTCGAACACCTTCGATAAGACAGCGCCAACTACCAATATGCGTTAGATACGGAATAAAGGTTAGTTGAAGCATCCTGACCTGAGCGCCTTCCAGTTCAACAACCAGTAATTCGTTATTTGGGTCTCGCGCAATCGCTTCGAACGCTTCAATATAGCCACGATTCAACGGAATAGACGCATCTTCCCTTTTACTACCAAGTGGGTCATTTGAAAGCAAAGCAACAAGGCTTTCCAAATCTTCAAATTAAGCTGAACGATACTTTAATTCCATCTATAAATCCTTTTTACTTGTGACTACTAACGCCGCATTAAGGTGATGAGATGGTCTCCCCCTACCACTTCACATGACTGTAAGCCATGCTTGGAGTGTTCAGGTCCGAAGTAAAAGGAGAAGACCATGACTCAGCATAAAATCATCGGCATCGATTTAGCAAAAAATATCTTCTTTCTTTTT
>NZ_VTXJ01000013.1:0-165024 GCF_013114525.1 Vibrio sp. T3Y01
TACGAACCAGGCGGTCGGAGGTTCGAATCCTCCAGGACGCGCCACTATTTAGGGTTTCCTTGTGAACTCCTGATATTGGGAATACTGATATCGAAAACCGTGCGTCCTTAGCTCAGCTGGATAGAGTACCTGGCTACGAACCAGGCGGTCGGAGGTTCGAATCCTCCAGGACGCGCCACTATTTAGGGCTTCTTTCTATAAGAATGAAATCCTTATATTGATCTGTTGTTAGTAACAATGAATTGATATTAAAACCGTGCGCTCTTAGCTCAGCTGGATAGAGTACCTGGCTACGAACCAGGCGGTCGGAGGTTCGAATCCTCCAGAGCGCGCCACATTATTAAAAAAAGCCTCGTTTTCACGAGGCTTTTTTTATGTCTGGTATATAAATGTTGATAAAATGTTAAAATTACTTAACGTTTAACTTGTTGTATTTTAAGTGGTTATCAAATACTTCCTTGTTATTCTACCTTTCTCATATCAATTCTCAGAAAAGCCCCGCTTAAGTCACAGTTTAAATATCTAAAAATGACGTATTTGACAGATTTATGTGATCTGATAGGCGAATAATTAACCTTATGTGTGCGTTATCCGTAACAGAACCTTAAACAAAATTGACAAACTTTTACCAATCGAGATAATCCATGGGTCGGGATCACTATTCGCTGAAATCCTGTACATATGTCAGGATGACGAAGAAAGGAAGCAACATGACTAATATTGGAAGCCTGCTAGGAGATGCGGCGACTCTAATGATAACGGGGATGTCCGTTGTCTTTATTTTCCTAACTATTCTAGTTTACCTCGTTCGGTTGATGTCAAAACTGGTACCAGAAGAAGTACCTGAGCCGATCGCAGCACCTAAAAAAATTCAAAAATCACAATCAAACCCTTCAGCTGTTAGTCCACAGGTAGTGGCAGCAATTTCGGCCGCGGTTCATCAATACCGTGCGTCAACTGCTAAGTAGCATTTAAAGGATTAAAAAGGAGTTTATGAGCATGTCTAAACCACTAGCTATCACAGATGTGGTACTTCGTGACGCGCACCAGTCACTATTTGCTACTCGTATGCGTATCGAAGATATGCTGCCAATTGCGGCAGAACTGGATAAAGTCGGTTACTGGTCTTTAGAGACTTGGGGCGGCGCGACGTTTGATTCGTGTATTCGTTTTCTTGGAGAGGATCCATGGGAGCGATTGCGTGAACTGAAAAAAGCGATGCCAAATACACCAATGCAGATGCTACTGCGTGGTCAAAACCTGTTGGGTTACCGTCACTACGCGGATGATGTAGTAGAAAAATTTGTTGAACGTGCCCATAAGAATGGCATGGACGTATTCCGTATTTTTGATGCGATGAATGATGTACGTAACTTTGAAAAAGCGGTGAAAGCAACGATTGACGTTGGCGGCCACGCTCAAGGTACCTTGTCTTACACAACCAGCCCTGTCCACAACTCAGATACTTGGGTTGATTTGGCTAAGCGTCTAGAAGACCTAGGTTGTCATTCACTATGTATCAAAGATATGTCAGGTTTATTAAAGCCTTACGAAGCTGAAGAATTAATTACACGTATCAAAGCGTCGTGTGACGTTCCTCTAGCACTGCATAGCCACGCGACAACGGGTCTTTCTACAGCAACAGCAGTTAAAGCCGTTGAAGCGGGTATCGATATTCTAGATACCGCTATCTCTTCAATGAGCTGTACTTACGGTCACACACCAACAGAAACGGTTGTGGCGATGTTAGAAGGTACTGAGCGTGATACTAACCTTAAGCTGGATCAGATTGAGCCAATCGCTTCTTACTTCCGTGATGTTCGTAAAAAGTACGCGAAATGGGAAGGCCAACTAAAAGGTGTTGATTCTCGTATCTTGATTGCTCAGGTTCCTGGCGGCATGTTGACTAACATGGAAGGCCAGTTAAAAGAGCAAGGTGCTGCCGATCGTATGGATGAGGTGCTTGAAGAGATCCCACGCGTACGTAAAGAGCTTGGCTACATTCCTTTGGTAACGCCAACCTCTCAAATTGTCGGTACTCAAGCGGTTATTAACGTACTGACGGGTGAGCGCTACAAGAGCATCACTAAAGAAACAGCGGGTTTATTGAAAGGCGAATACGGTCAAGCTCCAGCTGAAGTGGATGCAGAACTGCAAGCTAAAGTATTGGATGGTGCTGAAGCGATCACTTGTCGCCCAGCAGATCTGCTGAAATCTGAAATGGATGAGTTAACGACTGATTTGCTAGAAAAAGCAAAAGCAGAAGGTATTTCTCTAGCGGAAGATACGGTAGATGATGTACTGACTTATGCACTGTTCCCACAAGTGGGTCTTAAGTTCCTTAAGAACCGTCGTAACCCAGAAGCATTCGAACCTGCGCCAACGGCAGAAGCTGCGGCTCCTGTGGCAGCAGCGGCACCAGCTCCTGTATCTGGTGGGATCGAGAGCTACAGCGTGAAGGTGGATGGTCAGGTTTATGATGTAGAAGTTGGCCCACAAGGTGAACTGACGTCAGTAGCACCATCAACAAAACCAGCTCAAGCGGTACAAGCTGCACCGGTAGCGGCATCTGACGCGGAAGCGGTACCAGCTCCATTAGCGGGTAACATCTTTAAAGTGAATGTTCAGGCGGGCGCTGAAGTCGCTGAAGGCGACGTTCTGCTTATTCTTGAAGCGATGAAGATGGAAACGGAAGTTCGTGCTGCTCGTGGTGGTATCGTTCAAGAACTGAATGTTAAAGAAGGCGATGCAGTTACTGTAGGCGCTCCACTACTAAGCCTAGCGTAAGGGAGTACCATGGAAGGATTGATGACCTTATGGTCTGAAACAGGGATTGCTAACTTCGAGTTCGGCCAGATCTGTATGATGCTGGTCGGTTGCTTGCTGTTGTTTTTGGCGATCCGCAAAGGATTTGAACCTTTACTGTTGTTGCCGATTGGTTTTGGTGCTGTATTAGCCAATATTCCAAATGCTGGATTTACTGATCCAGGTGGTTTGCTTTACTACGTTTACTACATTGGTATTGAAACGGGTATTTTCCCACTGCTGATCTTTATGGGCGTGGGCGCGATGACGGACTTCGGTGCGTTGATTGCTAACCCTAAAACCTTGTGGTTAGGTGCAGCTGCTCAGTTCGGTATTTTCGCAACACTGTTTGGCGCGATCTTGCTGAACTACATTCCAGGCATGGAATTTACGATGGCAGATGCTTCTTCTATCGCAATCATCGGTGGTGCAGATGGCCCAACGGCTATCTTCTTAGCGAGTAAGCTCTCTCCTGACCTGCTAGGTGCGATTGCTGTAGCAGCATACAGCTACATGGCTTTAGTTCCTATCATTCAGCCGCCAATCATGAAGGCGTTAACGTCTCCAGAAGAGCGCAAAATTAAGATGGCTCAGCTTCGTCACGTAAGCAAAGGTGAGAAGGTCCTTTTCCCACTTGCAGTGTTACTGATGACGATCTTGTTCCTACCTTCAGCAACACCACTGGTTGGTATGTTCTGTTTAGGTAACTTAATGCGTGAAGCGGGTGTGGTTGACCGTCTATCGAAGACTGCACAAAACGAACTGATCAACGTTGTAACTATCTTCCTTGGCTTGGGTGTAGGTTCTAAGCTTCAAGCAGATACCTTCTTGAACTTAGAAACGTTAGGTATTCTAGGCTTAGGTGCGGTGGCGTTCAGTATCGGTACTGCGGGCGGTGTGTTGATGGCGAAGCTATTAAACCGTTTCTCGAAAGAGGATATCAACCCACTGATTGGTGCTGCTGGTGTATCAGCGGTTCCAATGGCAGCTCGTGTTGTGAACAAGGTTGGTCTTGAGGCGAACCCTCAGAACTTCTTGTTGATGCACGCAATGGGGCCGAACGTGGCAGGTGTATTAGGTAGTGCGGTTGCGGCCGGTATTCTATTAGCGCTAGTCGGTTAGTGGATAGCTAGGTCATGTATCGTTACGTTAATTGGTCGTCAATTTACGAATGAGCGGTTAACTTAGCCTTATTAAATGGTTTATAGTCGAAGGGATGCTTGTGCATCCCTTTCTTTTATTCGTTAGGTTTTAACTAATTAGGGACGTGTTTAAATGGAAAATAGACAGATAGCGATTACCGAGTTTGGTGGGGTGGAAAACCTTGTACTTCAAACCAGTGCAATACCAGAGCCTAAAGCTGGCGAAGTGGTGGTTAAGGTCTCTTTTTCCGGCGTCAATCCGATAGATGTTAAAACTCGAGCAGGGCTAGGTTGGGCGGCTGCACAAAACAAAGATAACCTACCTTGGATACCAGGCTACGATATCGCGGGGCAAGTGGTTACGTTAGGCGAACAGGCTGAGCGTTTTACTGTTGGTGATAATGTGGCGGGCTTTATCGGCTTCCCATTGCAAGGTGGTGGTTACAGCCAATATGTGTGTGTACCTGAAACTGCACTGAGCATCATTCCTAACTCTGTAACATTAGAAGCGGCAGCCGCTCTCCCTCTGGCGAGTCAAACGGCGGCACAAGCGCTCAATAAAGCGGAAGTGAAAGAGGGCGATCGCGTACTCATTTTAGCGGGTGCGGGTGGTGTTGGACACATTGCCGTTCAAATTGCCGTTGCAGCAAAAGCTGAGGTTTACACCACTTGTAGCGAAGCAAATCTTGATTACCTAGCAACGCTAGGTGCCCATGCTATTAACTATAAATTTGCTCCAGCGTCTGAACGAGTGTCGGATGTCGACGTGCTGATTGATTTGGTAGGTGGCGATACGGCGCTTGATGCGTTGAAGTGCCTGAAGGATGGCGCAAGAGTGGTTACCGTTCCGACCCTATCGGCAGAGTTAATCTGCGAGAAGGCAAAACTTTTAGGTTTCACAGCATCAGGTATGTTGGTGGAACCTAACCCAGAGCAAATGGATACCATGCTTTATATGGTGAGTGTTGGATTGCTAAAAACAGAAATTCAAGGTATTTACCCGCTGGAAGAGGCACAGTCGGCTCATCTGCAGGTAGAAACCGGACACACCAGAGGCAAGATACTGCTTAAGATGCAAGAAGGTTAATATGCAGTGCTAGAGTTCTTTAATTCTCTTTTCGAAAACATAGCGCTTTGGTTCTCTGATTCAGCGCTATGGGTCTTATTTATCAGTGGCTTCTTGAGTGCCACCTTGTTGCCCGGAGGCTCTGAAGCGAGCCTTGTCGCGGCATTGAGCTTAGATCAATTCTCAACATCGTCGATCATTCTGATAGCGACACTCGGCAATACGTTAGGTGGCCTTACTAACTATTGGATTGGTTTGTGGTTGCCTAATCGAACTCAATCAGAAAAGCATGGTCATAAGGCTATGGCTTGGCTAAGCCGTTATGGTTATTGGACTTTACTCTTCAGTTGGTTGCCCGTTATCGGTGACCCTTTGTGTCTAGCCGCTGGCTGGCTGAGAATGAAATTCATCCCTAGCGTTATCTTGATTGCGATTGGCAAAGCTGCTCGCTATAGCTTACTTGCTGCTATCTACTTCGGTTTTTTCTAAGGAGAACCTATGAAAAAGGTTTTACTTGGTACATTTTCTCTTATCGCCATTGCCGGCTGTTCTTACAATGTACCTAGCTCAACATCCTTCTTTTCCTCATTACCAGAAGGTGTCACTCTTTTAGAAGAGGTTAAGCCCTCTAAAGATAAAGTGGTGATTCCTTATGCTAAGTATCAATTAGATAATGGACTCACCGTTATCCTTTCTCCCGATGATTCCGATCCACTTGTACACGTGGATGTTACCTATCATGTCGGCTCTGCACGTGAAGAGATAGGCAAGTCTGGTTTTGCTCACTTCTTCGAGCATATGATGTTCCAAGGCTCTGAGAACGTTGGTGACCAGCAGCACTTCAAGATCATTACTGAGGCCGGTGGTTCGTTAAACGGCACCACTAATCGTGACCGCACTAATTACTTTGAAACCGTCCCATCTAATCAACTTGAAAAAATGTTGTGGTTAGAGTCAGACCGAATGGGCTTCTTACTTGATGCGGTTTCTCAGCGGAAATTCGAGGTTCAGCGAGGTACGGTTAAAAATGAACGAGCTCAAAGCTATGAAAATCGCCCTTATGGTTTGATGTGGGAGCGCATGGGTGAAGCGCTTTACCCTGAAGGGCACCCATATTCATGGCAACCAATTGGCTATGTCGAAGATCTTGACCGAGTGGATGTGAATGATCTCAAGGCATTCTTCTTGCGTTGGTACGGCCCAAATAATGCGGTACTGACAATCGGTGGTGATATCGATGTCGACGATACGCTTGAGTGGGTTAATAAATACTTTGGCCCGATCCCAAAAGGCCCAGAAGTTAAAGCTGCAGAGAAACAGCCTGCTGTGCTAACGGAAGACAAGTACATCACTCTAGAAGATAACATTCGCCAACCAATGGTATTGGTCGGTTGGCCGACAACTTATCGCGGCGAAGAGACCCAAGCATCATTGAATGCGTTGTCTAATGTTTTAGGTTCTGGCACCAACAGCTATCTGTACCAAAATCTAGTGAAAACTCAAAAGGCAGTGAGTGCTGGTTCATTTCATGATTGTGCTGAATTGGCATGTACCATGTACGTATATGCGATGGGAGACTCTGGTAAAAAAGGTGACTTAACCGTTCTCAATAAAGAGTTAATGGATACCTTAGATAAGTTCTCGAAAGAGGGGGTTCAACAAGAGCGTCTAGACCAGATTACCGGAATGGCTGAGGCGGATGCGGTTTTTGCACTGCAAAGTGTAAAAGGCAAGGTGTCGCAATTGGCATCTAACCAAACTTTCTATGGTCAGCCAGATCGCATTGAATCCCAGCTGGATCAAATCCGGGCCGTTACACCAGAAAGCGTGAGTAAGGCCTACCAAGATTTCATCGAAGGTAAGCACAAAGTGACTTTAAGTGTGGTTCCTAAGAAGCAGCTTGATTTAGCGGTTCGTGAAGCGACGTTTACCACACCACCACGTACGTTGCCTGAATACAGCAAGGTGACAGAAGACCAGTTGAACTTCAGAAGAGCTACGGACACCTTTGATCGCAGCGTGATGCCAGAGGTCAACTTTGGTGTAGAAGCGACGATGCCAGAGCTGTATCGCATGCACTTTGCAAACGGTAGCGACTTGATTGGTACTGAAACCAGTGAAACGCCGACAGTACAGATGCAAATCCAACTGCCGGCGGGTGAGCGTTATGTCCGTAAAGGTCAAGAGGGCCTAGCAAACCTAACAGCCGCTATGATGGAAGAAGGCTCTACTAAACGAACGGTTGAAGAGCTACAGGCGACCCTAGATAAGTTGGGTACCAGTGTGAGTATCAATGCTGGTAGTTACACCACAGATATTTCAATTTCTACGCTAGAGAAAAACCTGCCTCAAACCTTAGCGATCGTGCAAGAAGTTTTGCTGGAGCCTAAGTTCGATGAGCAAGATTTCGAACGCGTTAAGAAACAGATGCTAGAAGGGGTGGTATATCAGCATCAACAACCAAGCTGGATGGCATCTCAAGCAACCCGTGAAGTGCTGTTTGGCGACAGTATTTTTGCTCGCGCAAGTGATGGTACTAAAGAGTCTTTAGAATCGTTAACTCTGGACGATGTAAAACAGTTTTACAGTCAACACTATACTCCGGAGGGAGCTAATATTGTTATTGTAGGGGACATCTCGAAGAAAGAGGTTGGAAAGCAGCTACAATTCTTTGAGGAGTGGAAAGGCGAGGCGGCACCGCTGACACGCCCACAGATTGTCAAAGACCTGACTGAGCAGCGTTTATATTTAGTTGATAAGCCGGGTGCGCCGCAAAGTATTGTTCGCTTAGTTCGTAAAGGCCTGCCTTTTGATGCAACAGGTGAACTATACAAGAGCCAATTGGCTAACTTTAACCTAGCGGGTAACTTTAATAGCCGTATCAACCAAAACCTACGCGAAGACAAGGCGTACACTTATGGTGCGAGCGGTTACTTTGCCAGTACTCGCGAAACGGGCGCGGTGGTATTTAGCGCGCAGGTAAGAGCGAATGCGACAGTGCCATCGATTCAAGAGTTTATTAATGAACTGAATGAGTTTAGTCAAAGTGGATTAACTGATGATGAGGTGAAATTTATGCGCCTTGCCGTCGGTCAACAAGATGCGCTCAAATACGAAACGCCAAGTCAAAAGGCTGGTTTGTTGAGTAATATTGTCGCATTGAGCCTTGATGAAGATTACCTACAACAACGTAATCAGATAGTTGAGACGGTCTCAAAAGAGACATTGAATGAACTATCGAAGAAATGGTTCGACCCGAATGATTATCAAATAATTGTGGTTGGTGATGCGGCTTCGCTTCGCCCTCAATTAGAAAAGTTAGATATTCCAATAGAAGAGCTTGAAATCATTCGTTAGAGTACACATTAAAGGGGGAGGGAAGAGACTCTACTTTTCTCCTCCAACCTAATTTATGATAGTTCTAATCGGAACGATATAAGATAAGTGAACTGAATTTTGACTGATTTTGCTGCGCGACTAAAGCAAGTTGCAACCAACCCTAAGACCTTCTCTCAATTTGGTCGTGGTGTTGAAAGGGAAACATTACGCTACACGGAAGATGGGCACCTTGCTACTGGGCCGCACCCTAAGGCTTTAGGTTCTGCGTTGATGAACGAGTGGGTAACAACCGATTTCTCTGAGTCGTTACTGGAATTTATCACGCCTGTTTCAAATGATGTTCCTACTCTTTTGAATCAGTTGTCTGATATTCATCACTTCACGCAAACCAAGTTAGACGGCGAAAAGCTGTGGCCGCTCTCTATGCCTTGTTACGTTGGTAGCGAAGATTACATTCAGCTCGCGCAATACGGCACGTCTAATAACGGTAAAATGAAAACGTTATACCGAGAAGGCTTGAAACGTCGTTACGGTAGCTTGATGCAGATTATTTCTGGTGTGCACTTCAATTTCTCTTTCCCTGAAAGCTTCTGGGATAGCCTATTTGGAGAGCAAACAGAAGAGGCGCGTTGTGAAGCTAAGTCAGATGCGTATTTCGGTTTGATCCGTAACTACTACCGCTTTGGTTGGTTAATCCCATACTTCTTTGGTGCTTCGCCAGCATTATGTTCTTCTTTCATCAAAGGAAGAGAAACCAACCTACCTTTTGAAAAGGTTGGCGAGACACTGTATCTACCAAAAGCAACGGCGCTGCGTCTGAGTGATCTTGGTTACACTAACAGCGCACAAAGCGTATTGAAGATAGGCTTTAACAGCCTAGGTCAGTACCTTGAAGGCTTAAACCAAGCGATTCGCACGCCATCTGAAGAGTTTGCAGAGATTGGTGTTAAGGTTGATGGCGAATACCGTCAGCTTAATAGCAACGTATTGCAAATTGAGAATGAGCTTTACGCACCTATTCGTCCTAAGCGTGTGGCGAAGAGTGGTGAGAAACCATCTGAAGCACTGGCTCGTGGCGGTGTTGAGTACATCGAGGTTCGCTCTCTAGACGTAAACCCATTCAGCTCAATTGGTATCACTGAGCAGCAAGTTCGCTTCTTAGATCTATTCCTAACGTGGAGTGTGCTAACTGACTCTGCTGAAATGGATAACTGTGAGCTTGAATGCTGGCGTGATAACTGGAACAAGGTGATCTTGGAAGGTCGTCAAGTTGGTCTAGAACTGCAAATTGGTTGTCACGGTGAGCGATTGTCTCTTCAAGATTGGGCTAAGCGCGTGTTCAAAGACCTACGCTCAATTGCTGAGATGATGGATGCTGAACAAGGCGGCCGAGCTTACCAAGAAACCTGCGATACGCTTGAAGCTTGGATTGATAACCCAGAGCTAACCATTTCTGGCCAATTGCTAGAAGAGACTAAGAAGTTAGGTGGTTTAGGTAAAGTTGGCTGTGCGCTAGGCAAAACGTACGCTCAACAGCACAAAGCACATCAATACAAAGTATATTCAGCTGAGCTGATGGAAGCAGAGGTTCAACGCTCTGTGGTAGCTCAGCAACAAAGTGAAGAAGCGAGCACTCAAGATTTTGATAGCTTCTTAGCGGATTATTTTTCGTATTTAAAAGCATAGCGAGACGTTGGTGGAAAGGAAGCAAACCTTATTAGGTAAGCCTACTCGTGCGAGTAGTAAATGGTTACCTGTAGTCACTGTCGGTGTTGTCTCTAGCCTTTTGGTTGGTTGTGCAACACCACCGCCGAAACAGCAAGACAACCTATGTAGTATCTTCAGAGAGCATCCATCGTGGTATGAAGATGCCTTAGATATGCAAGAAGAGTGGGGTACTCCCATCAACGTAGCGATGGCTTTTGTAAAACAAGAGAGTAGCTTCCGTCATGATGCGCGGCCACCAAAAGACTACATCCTAGGGTTTATTCCTTGGGGGCGGTAAGCAGCGCTTATGGCTATGCTCAAGCTCAGGACCCCGCTTGGGAAGATTTCCAAAAAGCGACCAACAATGGCGGTTCAAGAACCAACTTTGATGATGCGCTTATGTTTATAGGCTGGTACACCAGCGAAACGCGTCGTCAACTCGGTATCTCGCTATGGGACCCGTACAACCAGTACTTGGCTTACCATGAAGGCCGCGGTGGTTATAAACGTAAGTCGTATAACAGCAAACCATCTTTAATTAAGGTGGCTCGTAAAGTCGAACAGCAAGCAAAAGATTATGGCTGGCAACTGAAACAGTGCCGCAAAGAACTAGAAGACAATCGAAGTTGGTTTTTCTAAAGCCAACCGTCACGGAGAATAGCAATGCCTTTATTAGATAGTTTTACTGTAGATCACACTCGTATGAACGCACCAGCAGTTCGTGTTGCGAAAACAATGCAAACTCCAAAAGGGGATACAATCACGGTATTTGACCTGCGTTTTACGGCACCAAACAAAGATATCCTATCTGAGAAAGGTATCCACACTCTTGAGCACCTATACGCTGGCTTCATGCGTGCTCAACTGAACGGTTCAGACGTAGAGATCATCGATATTTCACCTATGGGCTGTCGTACAGGTTTCTACATGAGCCTGATTGGTACACCTTCAGAGCAGCAAGTTGCTGATGCTTGGTTAGCGGCAATGCAAGACGTGCTGAAAGTTGAGAACCAGAATAAGATCCCTGAGCTGAACGAATACCAGTGTGGTACAGCAGCAATGCACTCTTTGGACGAAGCGAAAGAGATCGCGAATGCCATCATCGCTGCTGGTATCTCAGTAAACAAGAATGACGAACTAGCACTGCCAGAGTCAATGCTTAAAGAGCTTAAAGTCGATTAATCATTTGAGTTGATTCTCGATGAGTAAGATATGAAAAGGCCCGGTTCATTGAACCGGGCCTTTCTGTTTTCTCATGTAGCAGATCAATAGAGATCACTATTTGAACCTGTTATCCATTTACGATCTGTGGAAAGACACGTACTAGCTTGATGCGGTTCTCTTCAAGCTCCACAATCTCCATTGGATGACTGGCAACCTGAACACTTAGGTGGCTCTCTGGAATGTCTTCCAGATGTTCTAGTATCAAACCATTTAACGTTCTAGGACCATCGGTTGGGAGAGCCCACTGCAAGCCTTTGTTGATATCACGAATGTTCGCACTACCTTCAATTAGGAAGCTGCCGTCGCTCTGCGGTGTGATTTCATCAGACAAACTTGGCGCAATTGAAGTGGTAAACTCACCGACAATTTCTTCTAGAATATCTTCTAATGTCACCAAGCCATTGATATCACCGTATTCATCAACGATTAGACCGATGCGCTGTTTGTTGCGTTGGAATTTTAGCAGCTGAATATTGAGTGGGGTTGCTTCAGGAATGAAGTAGATTTCGTCTGCGGCACGTAGCAGAGTCTCTTTGTTGAATTCGTTTTTTTCCAGCATCAAACGATACGCTTCGCGCAGCCTTAGCATGCCAACTACTTCATCTATTTGGTCACGATAAAGAACAACTCGGCCATGAGGGGAGTGGGTCAGCTGGCGAACGATGGATTTCCAATCATCATTAATGTCGATACCGGTAATCTCGTTACGAGGCACCATGATATCGTTCACGGTAACGTGCTCTAAATCTAGAATAGACACCAACATATCTTGGTGACGTTGAGGTATTAGATTGCCCGCTTCATTTACAACGGTTCTTAGCTCTTCAGAGCTCAAATGATCGGTCGCGTCGTGACTGGCTTTGACACCCAGAATACGAATGAAGCCATTGGTAATGAAGTTCACTAATATCACCAGTGGTGACAGTACCTTCATCAGAATCATTAGCAAGATGCTGCTAGCGTAGGAGACACGTTCAGGAAACAGAGAAGCGATGGTTTTTGGTGTGACCTCAGCGAATACGAGGATCACGAGAGTCAGGGTACCGGTTGCGACAGCCACACCGATGTCCCCGTAGATACGCATACCAAGAATGGTAGCGATCGCAGAAGCGAGAATGTTGACAAGGTTGTTACCGATGAGAATGAGGCCTATCAACCTGTCGGGGCGGTTCAGAAGTTTTTCTACGCGCTTTGCACCTTTATGACCCGTGTTGGCCAAGTGCTTTAAACGGTAGCGGTTCAAGGACATCATGCCCGTTTCGGAACCAGAGAAATAACCAGAAATTACAATGAGACACGCGAGTAGCGCAAATAAGATACCCGTTGATATGTCGTCCAAAACTATTCTTTTCCTATTTGTGTATCTTGATTAATTTATGACCGAACATGGTCGAGATGTCAATTGAATCTATCTGACTCAATATTTTAAAGGCAAGGTATGCGTGACCTTGCCTTTAATTTGGTTGTTATCTCAGGATGATTTCCTGAACGAAGCGGCTACCGAAGTAGGCTAATGTGAGCATGCTAGCACCTGCAAGGGCGAACCAAGTCACCTTTTGTCCACGCCAGCCTTTTTGGTAATGGCCCCACAGAAGAATGGAGTAGATAACCCAAGCGATAAAAGACAACACGGCTTTGTGTGCTTTACCTTGAGCAAACATGTCTTGTACGAAGATGAAACCAGTCAGTAAGGTACCCGTTAATAAGCCATTACCAATTAGGATGATCTTGAAAAGTTGTCTTTCAACCATCATTAATGGAGGTAGGTTAGGGTTGATAACCAGTGCTTTCTTCTTTTTAAGTTTGTGATCTAGCCACGCAAGCTGTAGTGCGTATAGAGCACCAATAGTGAGCGTCGCGTAAGAGAACAGCGCCAAAGAGATGTGCATCAGCAGTTTTGGGTCATTCTCTAAATGTTTGATGAAGGTACTTGGAAGAAAAGTTGCCGCCATCAAGTTCAGTGCTGCGAAGCTATAAACCACAGGAAGAATGAACCACAGTCTGGTTTTGAGCATAGCACCGCTCATCACTAGAGAAATGATTAAACTGATCAGTGAAGCAACGTTTAAGATACTGAGGTTTTGACCACTGGCATTAAAGATTAAATCGCCAAGCAACCAAGCATGGAAAGCTAGAGCAAGTAATGCGCTGATAAACACCGTTTTTACACGGATTCCTGTTTGGTGCACGAGACCTGGAATGATCGTGGAAATCGCCATTGTATAAAGAAAGGCTGCTGCGATCGCAATAAGACTGTCCATGGTATCCATTAAAATGATTACTAATTGGCGAATTATACCTTGCATCGCTCTTTGGGGCTATGGTGAACCTCACTCAATTCCAAGTGAACACCGTCTCACATCACAAGCGTGGATGATTAACGCTCTACAACGGGTATGACTCTAATCCACGCTAATGTATACTCAACTTAATAGTCGCAGGATTGAGCGAAGAGAAAACTATGTTTGATAATTTAACGGATCGTCTATCCAAAACGCTGAAGAATATCAGCGGTAAAGGTCGTCTGACCGAAGACAATATTAAAGATACGCTACGTGAAGTGCGTATGGCGCTTCTTGAAGCTGACGTGGCACTGCCAGTTGTCCGCGATTTTGTTAAGCGTGTAAAAGAAGGCGCTGTGGGTGTTGAGGTTTCTAAATCTCTAACACCGGGCCAAGAATTCATTAAGATCGTTCAAGCTGAACTTGAAGCGGTGATGGGTGAGTCTAACGAAGCACTTAACCTAGCAGCGCAACCGCCAGCGGTTATCTTAATGGCTGGTCTACAAGGTGCGGGTAAAACCACATCGGTAGGTAAGCTATCTAAATTGCTGACAGAGCGTGACAAGAAGAAAGTCTTGGTTGTGTCTGCCGACGTTTACCGTCCTGCGGCGATCAAACAACTTGAAACGTTAGCTAGCGATGTTGGCGTTGACTTCTTCCCATCTTCGGCTGACCAGAAGCCGATTGATATTGCTAACGCTGCAATCGACCACGCGAAGAAGAAATTCTACGACGTGCTACTTGTCGATACCGCGGGTCGTTTAGCGATTGATGAAGAGATGATGGGCGAGATCCAAGAGCTTCATACGGCAATAAACCCAGTTGAAACTCTATTCGTTGTTGATGCTATGACAGGTCAAGATGCGGCGAATACGGCAAAAGCCTTTGGTGATGCGCTTCCACTAACCGGTGTTATCTTAACGAAAGTTGATGGTGATGCGCGTGGTGGTGCGGCGCTGTCTGTTCGTCATATCACTGGCAAGCCAATCAAATTCTTAGGTGTTGGTGAGAAAACTGACGCACTAGAACCATTCCACCCTGATCGTGTTGCTTCTCGTATCTTAGGTATGGGTGACGTTCTGTCGCTTATTGAAGACCTACAGAAAAACGTTGATACCGAGAAAGCAGAGAAGCTGGCTAAGAAGTTCAAAGAGAAGAAAGGTTTTGACCTTGAAGACTTCCGTGAACAGCTAGGCCAGATGCAAAACATGGGCGGCATGATGGGCATGATGGATAAACTTCCAGGCATGTCTCAGCTACCAGACAACGTGAAAGATAAAGTTGATGACAAGATGTTCAAGCAGATGGAAGCGATCATCAACTCTATGACCATGAAAGAGCGTCAACGCCCTGAGCTAATCAAAGGCTCACGTAAAAAACGTATTGCCGCTGGTTCTGGTACACAGGTACAAGATGTAAACCGTATGCTTAAGCAGTTCACCCAAATGCAGAAAATGATGAAGAAAATGCAGAAAGGTGGCATGAAAGGCATGATGCGCAACATGCAAGGCATGATGGGCGGCGGTGGCATGGGTGGTATGGGCGGCGGCTTCAACCCGTTCGGTCGATAATCGCCTAATGTAACCTGTAGCACCTTTACTTTTCATAGTGTTATCTGTGTCACAGAAAGTATACAGGCACTATGTTGGTGAAAAAATAGCTAAACCCCTTGCATTGCCCCGGAATAAGAGTAAAATTCCGGGGCTTTAATTTGGCACGAGACCCCAAGCTGTTTAGTGATAAATGGTTATTGGGGTTAATTATTTTATTAAGAAAGCAAAGAGGACGACATGGTAACCATTCGTTTGGCACGTCACGGCGCTAAGAAGCGTCCATTCTATCAAATCGTAGTTGCGGATAGCCGTAACGCTGCAACTGGCCGTTTCATCGAGAAAGTAGGTTTCTTTAACCCTACTGCTCAAGGTCAAGAAGAAGGTCTACGTCTAGACCTAGATCGCGTTAACCACTGGGTTGGTCAAGGCGCATCTCTATCTGATCGTGTAGCTAAGCTAGTTAAAGACGCTCAAAAAGCGGCTTAATTCTTTTTAAAAGAGAAATAGCTTATGTCGATGAAGGGTAAAGAAACGATGAGCAAGCAAGACGAAAAAATTGTTATGGGCAAGTTTGGTGCTACCTATGGCATTCGTGGCTGGCTTAAAGTTTTTTCCTACACAGACAACGCTGAAAGCATATTTGATTACTCTCCTTGGTACGTTAACCAAAAGGGGAAGTGGGTTGAATTCAAAGTAGAAAGCTGGAAGCGCCATAACAAAGGTATGGTGTGTAAGCTGGAAGGTTTTGAGGTTCGCGAGGACGCTCATGTACTGACTAACTTTGAAATCGCAATAGACCCTGCTTCATTACCTGAATTGTCAGAAGAGGAATTCTACTGGCGTGAATTGTTTGGTATGCAAGTTGTAACCACTAAAGGTTACGATCTAGGTGTCGTTACCGACATGCTAGAAACTGGCTCAAACGATGTTCTAGTAATCAAAGCAAATCTTAAGGATGCTTTCGGACAAAAGGAACGGTTAGTACCGTACCTTGAAGAGCAAGTGATCAAGAAAGTTGATCGCGAAGCTCAACGGATCGAAGTTGACTGGGATCCTGGATTCTAACTTTAAAATCATAGAGCGAGAGAACACATGTGGGTTGGCGTAATTAGCCTATTTCCTGAAATGTTCCGTTCAGTTACTGATTTTGGAGTAACGGGTCAAGCGGTAAAGAAAGGTCTTTTATCTATTGAGACATGGAATCCTCGTGATTTCACTCATGATAAACATCGCACTGTTGATGATAGACCTTACGGTGGTGGTCCTGGCATGTTGATGATGGTTCAGCCTTTGCGCGACGCTATTCAAACTGCCAAACAAGCATCACCGGGAAAGACGAAAGTTATCTACCTTTCACCTCAAGGTCGTAAACTCGACCAGAAAGGTGTTGAAGAGCTAGCAACAAACGAGAATTTACTTCTTATTTGTGGTCGCTACGAAGGGGTAGATGAGCGCATCATTCAATCTGAAGTCGACGAAGAATGGTCGATTGGAGATTTTGTGATGACGGGTGGTGAACTGCCAGCCATGACGCTGATTGATTCAGTCTCTCGGTTTGTACCGGGTGTACTTGGAGATTTCGCTTCAGCAGAAGAAGATTCTTTTGCGAATGGTTTGCTAGATTGCCCTCACTATACGCGCCCTGAGGTGCTAGACGACAAAGAAGTGCCTTCGGTGCTCAAGTCTGGAAACCATAAGGACATTCGTCGCTGGCGATTAAAACAATCGTTGGGCCGAACTTGGCTAAGAAGACCAGAACTCCTGGAAAACCTAGCTCTGACTGACGAACAGGAACAATTACTGGCTGAATTCATTAAAGAGCAACGCTCTTAACGAAAAGCAAGCAGTAACCTATTAAATTTAGTATCAGTTTATTCTAGGAATTTATACAAATGAGCAACATCATTAAGGCTCTTGAAGAAGAGCAACTAAAATCAGACCTTCCTAAATTCGCACCAGGTGACACTGTTGTAGTTCAGGTTAAGGTAAAAGAAGGTGACCGTGAGCGTCTACAGGCTTTCGAAGGCGTAGTAATCGCTATTCGTAACCGTGGTCTTCACTCTGCATTCACAGTTCGTAAGATCTCGAACGGTGAAGGTGTAGAGCGTGCGTTCCAAACTCACTCTCCAATGGTTGATAGCATCGAAGTTAAACGCCGTGGTGCAGTACGTCGTGCCAAGTTGTACTACCTACGTGAGCGTTCTGGTAAGTCTGCTCGTATTAAAGAGAAGCTTGCTAAGAAGTAATTCTTTTTGCATTCTATCGATAAAAGCGGAGCCATTTGGCTCCGCTTTTTTGTGCCTGCTATTTAGAGTTTCGCAGTTAAGAGATCCCCAACTCGTTCGTTCCTCGTTCTTGTGGATGACGGAGAGGTTTGAATTACTGAGTTAGGACATGATACTAGGACTACTTTGGTCGTCATTCCCTAGACTGACGAAGGAAGGAGTAGGGAATCTCTTTTGGCAAACACCAAACTGTCGGCAATAAAAAAGGATTGACGCAAAACGCCAACCCTTAATAATTCATCTCGAATCTCGAATCTCGAATCTCGAATCTCGAATCTCGAATCTCGAATCTCGAATCTCGAATCTCGAATCTTAGTACTGGTCTTCCGACCAACCATCGCTATCAGACATATCTGGTGCGCCAGCGATACTGTTCTCTTCGTCTGCCCATTCACCGAAATCAATCATCTGACATTGCTTACTGCAAAACGGACGGTGTGGGCTCTGTTCACCCCATTCAACGTCAGTATTACATTGAGGGCATTTAACGATGGTGATTTTGTTCGACATAGTGATTCTTAATTAGAGGGTGTAATAACAAAGAGTTTAGGCTCAAGTGTTCACTCAAGCCAAACGCTAAAGGAAATTAATTAGGTGCAGATAGCCAGCTCAAATTCGATATCTTGAGTACAGGCTTGTCCTGTTTCAAAACTCATGAATTTAACAGCAAAGCGGTTTTTGTGCCCTGAGATCATCGGGTAGGCACCGTATTGCATCGGAATGGATAGGCGAAGGATATTCGCTTCTTCAGCATCGCTCTGGAAGAAGCCAGCGCGAGCAATTTGCTCTTTAAAGTGACCAGTCTCTCGGGTTAGCTTTAACCATAGCGTTAGCGCTTCATACAGAGGCTGTAGGCTATCCATCCACGCCTTGGCATCTCTCATTCTCTTATCAAGAGGGAGGTGTAACCAATAATGCAGCGCTGGTAGGTCAAAGCAGCATGAACCGCCAGGCAGATTAAAACGCTGGCGAATGGCACTTAGGAAGCGGTCTTCTTTAAGAGATTGACCAAAACGCTCCGCATGCATTAAATCACGATAGATGTTGCCAATGTCATTGAGCAGTGACGTAAGCATCTCTTGATCGACACCTTCAACGTCTAACCAGCTTTTGTAGGTGACACGTTGCTTCTCAAGATCTTTTGCAAGTTCGCTCTTGAGTTGGATCTGTTCGAAGATTTCAATCAGATCGAAGATAGAGCGGAAAAAGAGTTGATACTGTTGAGCATCGGAAAATGTAGAAGACAGATGTAACTGCCTCAAGAGCGATTCCACTCTTAGGTAGATGCGTGTTTTCTCATTTAGAGGATGTTCAAATTTGTGGGTGATCATCGAGCAAGCCTTCATTCAACATAGTTCTATTCTGACCCATCTACTGTACTGATTGCCAGATACTTTTTATGTAAATCTGTGATTTGCGGCAAAAGTTCTTGGTTTTTAGTATGGTTTTTAATCACGTCATCTGCAACTGCTAAGCGTTGTTCTCTTGAAGCTTGTGATTTCAAAATTGATACAACTTGTTCCCTAGAAACATTGTCACGGTTCATCGTTCGTTCAATTTGCACTTCTGTAGGCACATCAACAATTAATACGCGATCCGTCATGCCTTGCATCTGGTTTTCAACCAATAGAGGTGCGACTAATAAACCATAGGGAGAGGTGACTTTAGACAGGTCACTGTCAATTTTGTCACGGATCATGGGATGAAGAAGATCATTGAGCCATTGTTTTTGCTCTGGGTCTGAGAAGATCAGCTCGCGCAGTTTAGATCGATTGAGTGTGCCATCTTCAAGCAAGATGGTTTCACCAAAATGAGCAGTAATCTGTTTTAGTCCATCACTGCCTAACGCAACCACTTCACGTGCCACGATATCGGCGTCGACAATATCAATGCCAAAATGTTCGTTGAATAGGTTAGCGACAGTCGTTTTTCCACTGGCTATACCGCCACTTAATCCGATAATGATTGCCATGGTTACATTCCTAATACTGAAGTGAAATACCAACCCATGATGTCGTTACCCCACATCAAGCTTACCCAACCAGCAATCGCAAGGTAAGGGCCGAATGGGAAGGCTTTATCAATGCCTTGCTGTTTCAAGCGCAGCTGAATCAAACCAAACACTAGACCAACAAGCGAAGACAGCAGGATGATCATCGGTAGATGCTGCCAACCCAGCCATGCGCCAAGTGCAGCCAGTAACTTGAAGTCACCGTAACCCATGCCTTCTTTACCTGTCAGCAGTTTGAACAGCCAGTAGACGGACCATAATGCGAGGTAGCCAGCCATAGCGCCGACTACTGAGTCTTGAAGCGATACTGGGCTGATATTAAATAGGGCTAAAGCGATACCAGACCAAACTAACGGCAAGGTAATCTGATCAGGCAATAGCATGGTGTCGAGGTCGATAAAAGTCGCGGTAATTAACGCAAAGGTGAAAAATATCAGTGCAATAGCGTAAAAACTGAAACCAAAGTGACTGGCAACAACTGTGCAAAGTGTCGCAGTCAGCAGTTCAACCAAAGGGTAGCGAGCGCTGATTGGATTAGCACAGCTGTGACACTTACCCTTCAAGAACAACCAGCTTAACACTGGAATATTGTCGACGATTCTTAATTGAGTTTTACATTTAGGGCAAGTAGAGCGAGGAACACTGAGGTTGAACTTACCTTCTGGCGCAGGAATTTTATATTGGGAGAAATACTCCGAGCACTCTTGTTGCCATTCGCGTTCCATCATAATAGGTAAACGATGTATGACGACGTTAAGGAAGCTGCCAATCAGAAGGCTAAAAATGAATGCTAATACCGGGAATAGCCAAGGATAGTAGTGAAATACTTCCATAGTGTCCTTTACCACTTAATCAAGATGAGTAGAGGTTTCTACTCATGGGTGTTTAGTTGCTTTTGGCTATCCTAACACACTCATAAGATTAAAGATCGGTAAGTACATCGCAACCACAAGACCACCTACGACGGATCCTAAAAACACAATGATCAGCGGTTCTAATATTTTGCCCAAATTATCGACGGTGTTGTCGACTTCAAACTCGTAAATCGAGGCGACTTTGTTGAGCATTTCATCAAGGTTGCCTGACTCTTCGCCAATCATCACCATCTGCAACATCATCTCAGGAAAGGCGTTGGTATTTCGCATTGCGATATACATTGGAATGCCTGCAGCGGTTTCGCGATGTACTTCGATGATTGCCGATTCATAGTGCAAATTACCTGCGGTTTTGGCTGTGGTTTTTAGACTCATGAGAATGGGGATACCAGAACCGAAACTGGTTGATAGTGTGCGACTGAATTTGGCAATGGAGGCTTTGGCCATGACACCGCCTAGAATTGGAAACCTTAACCCCAAGCGGCTGGTCGATAATCGAATCGAGTAGGAACGCTGACAGAGTTGATAGATAACTAATGCTGCTAACCCTGCACCTACAAATGTATAAAAGCTGTATGCCTGCATCCAATGAGAAAGCTCTAGTACTTGCTGTGTAAACCAAGGGAGGTCGGCACCAAAGCCTGAAAACATCGACTCAAACTCAGGAATCACTATGGTCAGCATTAAATAAGAGACAGTGAGTGCGACAGTGACTACCATTGCAGGATAGATGAGCGCCTTGATGACTTTAGACTTGAGCTGTTCACTCTTCTCACGATAGGTCGCTAAGCGTTCAAAGACTTGTGCGAGGTTACCCGAGAGCTCACCAGTTGCGACTAAATCGGTATAGAGGTCATCGAAGTGACGACTTGCGGTTCGCATCGCTTTGGATATAGGTGTACCAGCCTCAACACCTTTACAGATGTGTGACAGGATAGATTTCATTTCAGCTTTGCGGTGGTTATCTGAGACCAACTTAATCGCCTGCACAATCGGGACACCTGTAGCTAACATAGTCGCAAGTTGGCGGGTCAATACGGTGATATCCCGAGACTTAACTCTATGGGTTAAACGCGTCAGTGCCGAGATGCTTTTCTTTTTGATTTTCTTTATCTGGATATGCTGATCTTTGAGCTTTTCACGTACTTCTAATTCGGTAAGCGCTAAGGTTTGCCCTGATACTTTTTTACCGGAGCTATTGATGCCTTTCCAGTGGTAGCTTTTTAATTGTGATTGCTTAGTTTTGCTGATCATTGAAGCTCCAATGGATTATAAATATAGAACACGTTGCAGCTCTTGATAGCTTGTGGTGCCTTCAAGTAGCTTATCTAATCCTGACTCTTGCAGTGTGCGCATCCCTTCTCGGCGAGCGAGGTCTTCAACCTCCAGCGCATTCGGTTTGCTGATAAGGCTATTTTTGAGTTTGTCGGTGAATGGCATCACTTCATAAATTCCGACACGCCCAGAATAGCCTTGATTGCACTCGTTACACCCTTGTGGGTTAGCCTTATAAATGGTTTTGCTGCTAGGTATTGAGTGACGCAGGAAGATGTCTGGTGAGTCGTCAATGACTTTGCATTGGTTGCACAAGCGTCTTGCCAGTCGTTGGGCAATGATCAAGCTCAATGATGAGGCTAAGTTAAAGGGCTCAATCCCCATATGAGCGAGTCGGGTAACGGTTTCTGCCGCAGAGTTGGTATGGAGCGTTGAAAGCACTAAGTGACCAGTTTGCGATGCTTTGATGGCGATCTCTGCGGTTTCTAAATCACGAATCTCACCTACCATCACCACATCTGGATCTTGTCTTAAAAACGAGCGCAGGGCTTCAGCAAACCCGAAGCCGATCTTCGGCATCACTTGCACTTGATTGATACCACACAGGTTGATCTCTACCGGATCTTCTGCGGTGGAGATATTGCGCTCTGTGGTATTCAGTACACGAAGGCCAGTATAAAGGGAGACGGTTTTCCCGCTGCCTGTTGGCCCGGTCATTAAGATCATGCCTTGCGGGCGTTTCAGGGCATTGAGATAAAGTGCTTTTTGATCTTCACTGTAGCCAAGTTTGTCGATATCGAGGTTGGCTGCGCTGCTATCAAGTAGCCTCAGTACAATTTTCTCGCCCCACAAGGTAGGCAATGTTGAGACGCGCATATCAATCGCAAGCTCATCATTCAGGCGCAACTTGATGCGTCCATCTTGAGGTAAACGACGCTCGGCAATATCAAGCTTGGCGAGAATTTTTAAACGGGCGGATAAACGACGGCTTAAGTGAGAAGCGGGTTGTTGGATTTCAACCAATATACCGTCACAACGTAGGCGCACACGGTAGTGCTCTTCGTAAGGTTCAAAATGGATATCTGATGCGCCTTTACGTACCGCATCGACCAGTATCTGATTGATAAATCGGCTAACTGGAGAGTCGTCTTGACTAAGGTCTTCAATCGATGCGAACTCGTCGTCAGACACTTCAACTAGGTTAGCCAGTTCATCTTGGGTGATCTCTTTGCGTTTGGAGTCTTGCCCGGAAATCGAGCGGCCGTACAACTTGCGTATTGCACCTTCGAGTTCAGAGTAATTGGCGACTGCCAGTTCTATCTGCAACCCGGTTGCAAAACGAAAATCATCTTCCGCTTGTAAGTCAGTCGGATCGGCGGAAGCAAGTGTGAGCGTCGAGTTAGAGACTGAAATCGGGATAGCTCGATATTTAGTGATCAGTTCACGTAGCCCTAGTTGATCACATAAGGCTTCATAATCGGTGTTGCTCAATTGAACTAACGGCAAGCCAAAGATGGCTTGTATATTGTTTGCTAGGGAGTCACCTGTGAAGAGATCAAGAACGAGTAAAGCTTCAGGAGTTGAAATGCCTGAAGCTTGTACATGTTCCGCCACGGCTTGTTCTTGAGTCAGGCTAAGTAAATCAGCCTGACGGAGAACGGTTGGGAGGTTGGTGAGCACTTATGAGCAGCCTTTAGGCTTTAAGCTGCCATCGACATCTGATGTACATGACCATGCTCCATCAGATGTTCGGACTAAATTTACTTTACTAGATATAACGCCAGGACTAACACCTGTAGCATTAAATTCGAATTGGATACTACCAGCTGCACTAGTTGTGTTTTGGTAGGAAATAACACCTAGTGGAGAGGCTGGGACAGGCAATGCAGCTGAAGTTGTAGGAAAAGTACCATTCTCTAAAACGTATGTTTCGACATTGGTTCTATGGCCAGTGATAGACGCGAGTGCGGATGCAGCTTCACTCTTTGCTATGTAGTTTTGATATTGAGGGACAGCAATTGCCGACAACACACCAATAATCGCCACCACAATCATCAATTCAATCAGCGTGAAACCTTTCTGATTTGTTCTTTTGTTCTTGTTATTCATTCTTCTCATTCCATTATTTAGTTTGTTTTAGTGCAAGCACAAGATGGTAGAGAGAATAGAAGTCGAGGTGGGGAAGTGGAATGGTGTTCAGGTGCGGTCGCGAGTGGTTTTGAATTTATTGAATAGCTGTTGCATATAGCACGCAAATTTATGCGATCAACTTAAATAACGGTTTGAAATACTGATAATTAAGGCAATAAAAAAGGCACTGTCATCAGCAGTGCCTTTATAGAAACTATTTACTATTCAGTAAATTACGCTTTGAACCTCATTGATAGGTCCATTGCTTTTAGGTGCTTGGTCAATGCGCCTACCGAGATGTAATCAACACCCGTTTCAGCGAACTCAGCGATAGTATCTAGTGTCACGTTACCAGAGTTTTCTAGTGCAGCACGACCAGCGTTGATCTTCACAGCTTCACGCATCATGTCAGTGGTGAAGTTGTCTAGCATGATGATGTCTGCGCCCGCGTTGATAGCTTGCTCTAGCTCCTCTAGGCTCTCAGTTTCAACTTCAACAGGCTTACCTGGGTTAAGCTCTTTTGCTGTTGAGATAGCTTTTTCAATACCGCCACATGCGATGATGTGGTTTTCTTTGATTAGGTAGGCATCGAAAACACCGATACGGTGGTTGAAACCGCCACCACAAGCCACAGCGTATTTTAGTGCACTACGTAGGCCTGGGATGGTTTTACGAGTATCTAACAGGCGGCACTCTGTGTGTTTGATTTTGTCAGCATAGATGGCGGTTGCGGTCGCACAACCAGATAGCGTTTGAATGAAGTTCATTGCGTTACGCTCACCCGTTAATAGTGCGCGCGCTGGGCCGGTTAGGGTGCAAAGCGTTTGGTTTGGTTCAACCTTATCGCCATCTTCTACGTTCCACTCGATAGTCACTTCACCGCCTAGCTGCTTAAACACCTCATCAGCCCATGCTTTACCACAGAATACGCCGTGCTCACGAGTGATGATGGTTGCGCTGTTGATAGCGTCAGCTGGGATTAGACTTGCCGTAATATCAGCCGCTGGATCTAACGTACCGCCAAGGTCTTCTTTGATTGTTTCTGCGACTGCACGAGTGATCTCGAGAGGCAGTTGTTCTTTTAAGTAGTCAAGGCGTTGGTGGCTGTTATGTGTGTTTTTCATCGCAAATCTAATCTTGAAAGGGAGTGGGAATGGAATGATACTCTTGCTTAACTTCAAATTAAAGAGGCTAGCGTGACTGCTCCATGGGCAAGGTCACAATCTACTGTGCTAGCAAAAAAAAGAAAGCGAGACCAAGATGACGATCTGCTCCAAAGGATGGTACGAAAACGCTCGGCATGTTCCGTCCCCGTATTTTGATACTCGGCCAAGTGTCGGTGATATCTCTCTGCTGGTGGTCCACAATATTAGCCTGCCACCGGGGCAATTTGGCGGACCTTATATCGAGCAGTTCTTCACGGGCCAGCTCGATCCAGCGGAGCACCCGTTTTTCAAAGTGATTCATCAAATGGGGGTATCTGCGCACTGCTTGATTCGCCGTGATGGTGAAGTAGTACAGTTCGTTTCTTTTCTGGACAGGGCTTGGCATGCCGGCCAATCGAGCTTTGCCGGTCGTGAAAGGTGTAATGATTACTCTATTGGTATTGAATTAGAGGGCAGTGACTTTATTGCTTATACAGAGCAGCAATATCAAGCCTTGACTGAGCTAACGGAAACACTGGTCTCAAGTTTTCCTCAGATCACAAATGAACGTATCACTGGCCATCAATATATAGCACCTTTACGCAAAACAGACCCTGGGTTGGTCTTCGACTGGACAAAATTTAAAGGCAAATTGCGCTTCTAATCCCTAATCCTATTTATGGCTCTGCCAATTGCAGAGCCTTGCTTAATCAACGCTTAGCATAACCACTTGTGATTTTTTGTTGTTGCAATGTAAAGAAAGTGGTTCGTTGATGGGTATCAATAAATCGAGAGTGTGACGAGCTTATCAAACACTCAGATATTAAAGCTTATGAACAGAAATTTCCCCTCAAATGTGCGCTTGGTTCGATTTTTGACCGACTTGGACTAATCTTTCTGAAACAATTCATTTTTATCCTGAAACTTTCTAGCACGAGTACTCCCCAAAAGTATTACCGCTGTAAATGGTAAGACCAATTTGGTTGCTGTTTTAAATTTCATTTGTTAAATCGTGGTTAATTCACACTGCGTTCTATGATGCAGGTCAATTTTACGCTGGACAGTGGCGTTTTAATTATGTTAATTTCTGCCCAACTTAAAATTGGTATTACCAATTGTCAGCGAAGAAAAAGAAGAACAACAAACTATGGCTTATCAAAGGATTCGTCAGCCAAAACTCTCCGATGTTATCGAACAAGAGTTAGAAAGGTTGATTGTGGAAGGAACACTGGCTCCAGGGCAGCAGCTGCCGCCCGAGCGCGAACTGGCGAAACAGTTCGATGTGTCTCGTCCTTCAATCCGAGAAGCGATACAACGTTTAGAAGCAAAACGCTTGCTTACTCGCCGTCAAGGTGGAGGTACGTTTGTTAGCGAAAATATCTGGAAAAGCTTTTCAGATCCTTTGCTTAATTTGTTGTCATCCCATTCTGAAACCCAACTAGACTTGTTGGAATCGCGTCATGCGATGGAAGGGATTTCGGCTTACTTCGCGGCATTGCGTGGAACCGATGAAGACTTTGCTCGTATTCAAGCCTGCCAAGAAAAAATTCACGGCGCGCAAGAGAAGGGTGATATTGAAGCCGAATCTGCAGCGGTGATGGCTTTTCTTATTGCTTTAACAGAGGCAGCGCACAATGTGGTGTTATTGCACATTGTTCGTAGTTTGGCTCCGTTACTCGAACAAAACGTCTTAGAAAATTTAAAGCTGTTGCATCGTCGTAAAGACGTTGTGGAGAAAGTGAGTATACATCGAGCTAATATCGTAGATGCGATCGTTTCTGGCCAGCCTGAGAAGGCGCGTGAAATGTCACACTCTCATTTAGCTTATATCGAAGAAACATTGCTGGATTTGACGAAGGAAGAGTCGCGCCGCGAACGTTCTCTACGTCGAATTCAACAGGGTAAATAGCCGTAATACTTCGGCTTTTTACGTGTTTAGTAGAATCCAACTAACAAAAAGGATAGATCGCCATGTCTGACATGAAGCATGACGTTGATGCTCTGGAAACTCAAGATTGGTTAGAAGCTCTTGAGTCAGTAGTACGTGAAGAAGGTGTAGAACGTGCACAGTTTTTACTAGAACAAGTTCTAGATAAAGCGCGTTTAGATGGCGTTGATATGGCTACAGGTATCAACACAAACTACATCAACACAATTCCAGCAGCGCAAGAGCCAGCTTACCCTGGTGACGTAACTCTTGAGCGTCGTATTCGTTCGATTATTCGCTGGAACGCAATCATGATCGTATTGCGTGCTTCTAAGAAAGACCTAGACCTAGGTGGTCACATGGCTTCTTACCAGTCAGCAGCAGCGTTCTACGAAGTTTGTTTCAACCACTTCTTCCGTGCTCCAAACGAGACGGACGGTGGCGATCTAGTTTACTACCAAGGTCACATTTCTCCTGGTATCTACTCTCGTGCATTCGTTGAAGGTCGTCTAACTGAAGAGCAGCTAGATAACTTCCGTCAAGAAGTTGATGGTAAAGGTATCCCTTCTTACCCGCACCCTAAACTAATGCCTGAATTCTGGCAGTTCCCTACGGTATCTATGGGTCTAGGTCCGATCTCTGCGATCTACCAAGCTCGTTTCCTTAAGTACCTAGAAGGCCGTGGTCTTAAAGATACTTCTGCTCAACGTGTATACGCGTTCCTAGGCGACGGTGAGATGGATGAGCCAGAGTCACGTGGTGCTATCTCTTTCGCTGCGCGTGAGAAACTAGACAACCTATGTTTCCTAATCAACTGTAACCTACAGCGTCTAGACGGCCCTGTAATGGGTAACGGTAGCATCATCCAAGAACTTGAAGGCCTATTCAAAGGTGCAGGTTGGAACGTTGTTAAAGTTATCTGGGGTAGCAACTGGGATTCTCTACTAGCTAAAGACACTACTGGTAAGCTTCTTCAACTAATGAACGAAACTATCGATGGTGACTACCAGACATTCAAATCTAAAGATGGCGCATACGTACGTGAGCACTTCTTTGGTAAGTACCCAGAAACAGCTGCACTAGTTGCAGACATGACTGACGACCAAATCTTCGAACTGAAGCGTGGTGGTCACGACTCTTCTAAACTGTTCGCTGCATTCAACAATGCAAAAGAGACAGGTGGCAAGCCAACAGTAATCCTAGCTAAGACAGTTAAAGGTTACGGCATGGGTGAAGCTGCAGAAGGTAAGAACATCGCACACGGTGTTAAGAAGATGGACATGACTCACGTACAATACCTACGTGACCGTCTAGGCCTACAAGACATCCTTTCTGATGAGAAAGTGTCTGAGCTTCCTTACCTGAAACTGGAAGAAGGTTCTGCTGAATACGAATACCTACATGCTCGTCGTAAAGCGCTACAAGGTTACACGCCAGCACGTCTGCCAAAATTCACTCAAGAATTCAAAGTACCAGAGCTAGAAGAGTTTGCTCCTCTATTAGGTGCACAGAAGCGTGAAATTTCAACGACTATGGCTTACGTACGTACGCTAAACATCCTACTGAAAGACAAGAACATCGGTAAGAACATCGTTCCTATCATCTGTGATGAAGCTCGTACATTCGGTATGGAAGGTCTATTCCGTCAGGTTGGTATCTACAACCCACACGGTCAAGAATACACACCTGAAGATAAAGGCATCGTTTCTTACTACAAAGAAGCGACATCTGGCCAAGTTCTTCAAGAAGGTATCAACGAGCTAGGTTCTATGGCTTCATGGGTTGCAGCGGCAACTTCATACAGCACGAACGACCTACCAATGATCCCGTTCTACATCTACTACTCTATGTTCGGTTTCCAACGTATTGGTGACATGGCATGGCTAGCAGGTGACCAACAAGCTCGCGGCTTCCTACTAGGTGCTACAGCTGGTCGTACAACACTGAACGGTGAAGGTCTACAGCACGAAGATGGTCACTCGCACATCCAAGCGAACACTATCCCGAACTGTATCTCTTACGACCCAACATTCGCTTACGAGCTAGCAGTAATCATGCAAGACGGTATCCGTCGCATGTACGGCCCTGAGCAAGAGAACGTTTACTACTACCTAACAGTAATGAACGAGAACTACGCGATGCCAGCAATGCCAGAAGGCGCTGAAGAAGGTATCCGTAAGGGTATCTACAAGCTTGAATCTCACGCTGGTGCTAAGGGCAAAGTTCAACTAATGAGCTCTGGTACTATCATGAACGAAGCGCGTAAAGCTGCTGAAATTCTAAGCGAAGAGTACGGCGTAGCATCTGACGTATTCTCTGTAACGTCGTTCAACGAACTAACTCGTGACGGCCAAGCGGTAGAGCGTGACAACATGCTTCACCCAGAAGCTGAAGAGAAAGTACCGTACATCACAACTGTACTTGGTAAAGAACCTGCAATCGCAGTGACTGACTACATGAAGAACTACGCTGAGCAAGTACGTGCTTACATGCCAAGCGAGTCATACAAAGTACTTGGTACTGATGGTTTCGGCCGCTCTGACAGCCGTGCAAACCTACGTCGTCACTTCGAAGTTAACGCTGGCTACATCGTAGTTGCAGCTCTAACTGAACTGGCTAAACGTGGTGATATCGAGAAATCTGTAGTAGTTGAAGCAATTGCTAAATTCGATATCGACACTGAAAAAACAAACCCACAATACGCTTAATACAGCGCTTAACTAGAAGGTAAATAAGCAATGGCAATCGAAATTAATGTACCTGACATCGGTGCGGATGAGGTTGAAGTTACTGAGATTCTTGTAAGCGTTGGCGACAAGGTTGAAGAAGAACAGTCTCTGATCACTGTTGAAGGCGACAAAGCTTCTATGGAAGTTCCAGCGTCTCAAGCAGGTATCGTTAAAGAAATCAAAGTAGCTGAAGGCGATTCAGTTTCTACTGGTTCTCTAATCATGATTTTCGAAGCTGAGGCGGCCGGCGCTCCGGGTGCAGCTGAAGCTGCACCTGCTCCAGCAGCAGAGGCAGCTCCAGTAGCTGCTCCAGCAGCAGAGGCAGCTCCAGTAGCGGCTCCTGCAGCGGCAGCAGCGGCAGAGCTTAAAGAAGTTCACGTTCCAGATATCGGTGGCGACGAAGTAGAAGTTACTGAAATCATGGTTGCTATCGGTGATTCAGTAGAAGAAGAGCAATCTCTTCTAACTGTTGAAGGTGACAAGGCTTCAATGGAAGTTCCTGCACCATTCGCTGGTACAGTTAAAGAAATCAAGATCGCTTCTGGTGACTCAGTTTCTACTGGTTCTCTAGTAATGGTATTCGAGGTTGCTGGTTCAGCACCTGCAGCAGCTCCTGCTCCAGTGGCGGCAGCACCAGTTGCAGCGGCTCCAGCAGCATCAGCTGAAAAAGAAGTAAACGTTCCAGACATCGGCGGTGACGAAGTTGAAGTTACTGAAGTAATGGTAGCGGTTGGCGATACAGTAGAAGAAGAGCAATCTCTAATTACTGTTGAAGGCGACAAAGCTTCAATGGAAGTTCCTGCACCATTCGCTGGTACAGTTAAAGAGATCAAGATTGCAGCTGGCGACAAAGTGTCAACTGGCTCTCTAATCATGACTTTCGTAGTTGAAGGCGCAGCTCCAGCTCCTGTTGCAGCACCTGCACAAGCAGCAGCTCCAGCGGCGGCACCTGCACCTAAAGCTGAAGTTCCAGCGGCAGCAGCTCCTGCAGCTGCAGACGACTTCCAAGAAAACGGTGAGTACGCACACGCGTCTCCAGTTGTTCGTCGTCTAGCTCGTGAGTTCGGTGTAAACCTAGCGAAAGTTAAAGGTACTGGTCGTAAGAGCCGTGTACTTAAAGAAGACGTTCAGTCTTACGTTAAAGATGCACTTAAGCGTCTAGAGTCTGGTGCTGCGGCATCTGGCAAAGGCGGTGACGGCTCTGCTCTTGGTCTACTACCATGGCCAAAAGTTGACTTCAGCAAGTTCGGCGAAACTGAAGTTCAGAAGCTTTCTAAGATCAAGAAGATCTCTGGTGCAAACCTACACCGTAACTGGGTAATGATCCCTCACGTTACACAGTGGGATAACGCAGACATCACTGAGCTAGAAGCATTCCGTAAAGAGCAGAACGCAATCGAAGCTAAGAAAGACACTGGCATGAAGATCACTCCTCTTGTGTTCATCATGAAAGCTGTTGCTAAAGCACTAGAAGCGTTCCCAGCGTTTAACTCTTCTCTTTCTGAAGATGGCGAAAGCATCATTCTTAAGAAGTACGTAAACGTAGGTATCGCGGTAGATACTCCAAACGGTCTAGTTGTTCCTGTATTCAAAGACGTGAACAAGAAAGGCATTTACGAGCTATCTGAAGAGCTAATGGCTGTGTCTAAGAAAGCACGTGCTGGTAAGCTAACTGCAGCTGACATGCAAGGCGGTTGTTTCACAATCTCTAGCCTTGGTGGCATCGGCGGTACTGCATTTACGCCAATCGTAAATGCTCCAGAAGTAGGTATCCTAGGTGTATCTAAGTCTGAAATTAAGCCAGTTTGGAATGGTAAAGAGTTCCAGCCACGTCTTCAGCTTCCACTATCTCTATCATACGACCACCGTGTGATCGATGGTGCTGAAGGTGCACGCTTCATTACTTTCCTAAACAGCGCACTATCTGACATCCGTCGTCTAGTACTGTAATTGAGAAAGTAATTATTAAGGTGGCTTTCGGGTCACCTTAATTCTTTATATAAAGACTATTTTTAGAGAACAGTTCCCGCTTTTCTCATAAAGCGAAAGGGAAGTGTTGTCTAGCTCACAGGCTAACTTAAAGCTACTTTCACACTGTTAACATCTCTGTAAAATGTTGGCTGTTTGAAAGCCCAATAATTTTAAGAACATCTACTCAGCCTGTTAGGGATAATGACTACAAGAGGTCACAATGAGCAAAGAAATTAAAGCCCAAGTTGTTGTACTTGGTTCAGGTCCTGCTGGTTACTCAGCTGCATTCCGTTGTGCGGATTTAGGTCTAGAAACAGTACTAGTTGAACGTTACAGCACTCTTGGTGGTGTATGTCTAAACGTTGGTTGTATTCCATCGAAAGCACTTCTTCACGTTTCTAAAGTAATCGAAGAAGCGAAAGCGATGGCAGAGCACGGCGTTGTATTCGGCGAGCCACAAACGGACATCAGCAAGATCCGTATCTGGAAAGAAAAAGTAGTAGACCAACTAACTGGCGGTCTTGGCGGTATGGCTAAGATGCGTAACGTAACAGTTGTTAACGGTTTCGGTAAGTTCACTGGTCCTAACAGCATCCTAGTTGAAGGCGAAGGCGAAGCAACAACAGTTAACTTCGATAACGCAATCATCGCTGCGGGTTCTCGCCCAATCAAACTTCCTTTCATTCCACATGAAGACCCACGTATTTGGGATTCTACGGATGCACTTGAGCTGAAAGAAGTTCCTGAAAAACTGCTTATCATGGGCGGTGGTATCATCGGTCTTGAAATGGGTACGGTTTACCACTCTCTAGGTTCTAAAGTAGACGTAGTTGAGATGTTCGACCAAGTTATCCCTGCTGCGGATAAAGACATCGTTAAAGTCTTCACTAAGCGTATCAAGAACAAGTTCAAGCTAATGCTTGAGACTAAAGTAACTGCAGTTGAAGCGAAAGAAGACGGTATTTACGTTTCAATGGAAGGCAAGAAAGCACCAGCTGAAGCTGAGCGCTACGATGCTGTTCTTGTTGCTATCGGTCGTGTTCCAAACGGTGCACTTATCGATGCTGAAAAAGCAGGTATCGAAGTTGACGAGCGTGGCTTCATCAACGTTGATAAGCAAATGCGTACAAACGTTCCTCACATCCACGCGATCGGTGACGTTGTTGGTCAACCAATGCTTGCTCACAAAGGTGTGCATGAAGGTCACGTAGCTGCTGAAGTTATCTCTGGTAAGAAGCACTACTTCGACCCTAAAGTAATCCCATCAATTGCGTACACTGAGCCAGAAGTTGCTTGGGTAGGTAAGACTGAGAAAGAAGCGAAAGCGGAAGGCCTAAACTACGAAGTGGCGACTTTCCCTTGGGCTGCTTCTGGTCGTGCAATCGCTTCTGACTGTGCAGATGGTATGACTAAGATGATCTTCGATAAAGATACTCATCGCGTAATCGGTGGTGCTGTTGTTGGTACTAACGGTGGTGAGCTTCTTGGTGAAATCGGCCTAGCAATCGAAATGGGTTGTGATGCAGAAGATATCGCTCTTACTATCCACGCTCACCCAACTCTACACGAGTCTGTTGGTCTTGCTGCGGAAGTATTCGAAGGTTCAATCACTGACCTTCCAAATAAGAAAGCAGTGAAAAAGAAGAAGTAATTCTCCTTTAGCCACTCGCTAATGTTTTTAAAAACCGCTGATTCGTCAGCGGTTTTTTTATGTCTGAGGTAAAGAGCAGTAACGTTTCACTTCGAGATGCGAGTACGCTGCGCTCCGAGATACGAAAAGCGACTACATCAAAACAAAAAGGGTTGACCCACTAGGTCAACCCTTCACAATTTATCTCGAATCTCGAATCTCGAATCTCGAATCTCGAATCTCGAATCTCGAATCTCGAATCTACTTATAGATACACAACATGTTCAAGTAGCTGTCAGTTAAAGTCGACAACTCTTCATTGGTATCGACACGTTTCGCTTGGATAAATAGCGAGTAGCAGATGCCGTGGAACAGATTCGCAAGATGCTTAGGATCGTGATCATCACACACTTCGCCGCGCTCAATCGCTTTACTAAACATGTTTTGTACCAACATTTGGTTAGTGCGGTTTGTCGTTACGAACAGTGGCCATACTTCATCACGCGTCGATGCGCTCCATTCGAACCATACGTTCAACCAGTGGCTGTCTTGAGCGACTAGTGTCACCATTTCAGTCGCAATATTATGTAGGTTTTGTTTTGCGTGAATATCTAGATCGATATTGTCTGAAAGGAAGTTTGAGAATTGACGGACAACATGATTAAGCACTTCATCAACCAGATCTTCACGAGTAGGGAAGTAGTTAAATACTGTTGCTACTGATACCTGAGCGATATCTGCAATGTCAGCGTGACCACCACGGCCAATGCCGCGACGAGAGAATACTTCAAGCGCGATTTCCATCAGCTGAAGTTTTCTTTTTAAAGGTGAAAGCCTAGTTCTAGGTCTCTTAGAGATTGAGTCCATTTTATTTTCCTTGCCAACGATTTTTTTATATTAATGATTTTATTATTATTTAAGCCAAGATGAGTGTAATGGTGCATATGCGAATGGTCAATCCTTTGAGCTTATTTAATAGACAGTTACATCAAACTTGATACATAAAGCGTGATCCACATTGATGTGAAAGGAGGCGACTATCAGACAAAGCACAAGTGCACATTTCATTGATAATCTGACAGTAAATTGGAACCATAAGGTGGTGTGGGTATTTGAGCAGTGCTAGACTTACGCACAAATTGAGCGGCACCAATGGCAAAACTGTCTACACTTGTCGCAATCACCAAACAAAATGAGAGCAGTATGAAGCATACAGTTGAAGTCATGATCTCTGAGCAAGAAGTTCAGGATCGAGTAAACGAACTAGGCAAACAGATCACGGAACACTACCAAGGCAGTGAAGATCTGGTTTTAGTTGGCTTATTACGTGGATCGTTTGTCTTTATGGCGGATCTTGCTCGTGCTATTGATTTAACTCACCAAGTTGATTTCATGACCGCGTCTAGCTACGGCAACAGCATGGAAAGCTCACGTGATGTTCGTATTTTGAAAGACCTAGATGACGACATCCAAGGTAAAGACGTTCTGCTTGTAGAAGATATTATCGATACTGGTAACACACTGACTAAGGTAAAAGAGATCCTGAGCTTACGTGGTCCTAAATCTATCGAGATCTGTACGCTACTAGACAAGCCTTCACGACGTGAAGTTGAAGTGGACACTAAGTGGATTGGTTTCGAAATCCCAGATGAGTTCGTTGTTGGTGTTGGTATCGACTACGCTCAAAAATACCGTCACCTGCCATACATTGGCAAAGTTGTACCGCAAGAGTAATCATTACGCTTGCCGACAGAATATATTAAAAAGCCCGCTTGATGCGGGCTTTTTGTATTTTGATTGAGATAATTAGCCTTGTTGGCTAAGAAGAGGCGTCGTTAAGATTTTATTGATAGCTTCTAAGTGGCTGTTCTCTAAAGTATCGTTACTAGAGCAGCGCACGCCAAGGTCTTGCAATTTGCCATCGCCAATACCATACACCACACCGTGGATCTCGACCTCTTGACCACGTTCCCATGCACTTTGCATAATGGTTGAGTTACCTAGGTTGTAAACCTGCTCTGCGACGTTAATCTCACAAAGCTTGTCACCCCACTGTTCACGTGGAAGCGCTTCGATCTCTTTACGGTATTTTAGGTAGTTATCGCGAATGTGAAGTAACCAGTTGTTGATAAGGCCAAGTTTCGGGTTATCAATTGCCGCATTAACACCGCCACAACCGTAGTGACCACAGACAATAATGTGTTTCACTTTAAGCACATCTACTGCGTACTGAACGACAGATAGACAGTTTAGGTCTGTATGAACCACTTGGTTGGCCACGTTTCGGTGAACAAACAGTTCTCCAGAATATAAGCCAGTAAGGCGCTCGGCTGGAACTCGGCTATCTGAACAACCTATCCATAGAAAACCAGGGCTTTGACCCTCTTCAAGCGTTGTAAAATACTCAGGTCTTTCAGAGCGAATTTCTTCGGACCATTTGGAATTGTTCTCAAAAAGCTGTTTTATTTCTGGCATCTTGCTTCTTACATCCCTCAATTAAGATGCTTAACTATACACAATGTTACAAATTCAATCTCGTAAAAACTGCGTCAAAATGTACTCATCTGACGTGTTCTAGTACGGAAAATCATAAACTTAGCCCACTATCAATAATCCGGTTATAAGACATGAACAATGTGATTGAATTAACACTTTCTGAACACTTGATACATTTGTTAAAGTGATAAGGTTTGTCATTTCATCATCAGGAAGGTGTGTTTTGTTTGGAAGTCGTTTTACGGATATCAATCTCAAAGGGGATATGTTTGGCGGTGTAACTACAGCCATCATCTCGTTACCTTTAGCATTGGCATTTGGTGTTGCTTCTGGCGCGGGAGCTGAAGCTGGCTTGTGGGGCGCCATTATGGTTGGCCTATTTGCAGCATTGTTTGGCGGTTCGAGTAGTTTGATTTCTGAACCTACCGGCCCGATGACGGTGATCATGACTGCCGTAATGACGAGTATGGTTGCGAAGTATCCTGAAACGGGTATGGCAATGACCTTTACTGTTGTGATGATGGCCGGTGCATTCCAGATATTACTTGGCACGTTAAAGCTAGGAAAATACGTCACTTTGATGCCATATAGCGTGATTTCCGGATTCATGTCGGGAATTGGCGTTATTCTGATTATCTTGCAGCTGTCTCCATTGTTAGGACATGCCGCTCCATCCGGTGGTGTAATGGGCACGCTCTCTGCTTTGCCTGATACGCTAGCAAACTTAAAAGTGAGTGAGCTATTTCTAGGTGCACTGACACTCGGTATTCTGTTTGGCTTCCCAGCTAAGTACCGTAAGTATGTGCCTGCGCAACTGGTCGCGTTGGTAGCCGTCACTCTTTTGTCCGTTATTTTCTTCGATACCGATTCTATTCGCCGTATTGGTGAAATCCCAGCAGGTCTGCCTTCTCTCGTTATCCCTACTATTAGCGCTGAGCAATTCACAACTATGGTTATTGATGCTTTAGTGCTTGGTACTTTAGGTTGTATTGATACGCTTTTGACCGCTGTTATTGGAGACTCATTGACTCGTAAAGAGCATGACTCAGATAAAGAACTGCGTGGCCAAGGCATCGCAAATATGCTTTCCGGCTTGTTTGGTGCATTGCCAGGTGCGGGTGCTACCATGGGCACTGTAACCAATATTCAGGTGGGAGCGCGCTCTCCACTGTCCGGTGTGATTCGAGCATTAGTATTGGCGTTAGTGGTTTTGGTCGCTGGTGGATTAACAGAACCTATCCCTATGGCTGTGCTGGCGGGTATTGCGATGTATGTAGGCTTCAACATTCTCGATTGGAGTTTCATTCAGCGTGCGCACAAGGTCAGTTATGCGGGCATGGGCGTCATGTATGGTGTAATGCTGCTAACCGTATTTGTTGACTTGATCATCGCGGTTGGATTGGGTGTATTTATCTCGAACATTTTGATTATTGAAAGATTGAGCCGTGAGCAAGCCAGACAAGTTAAGGCGATCAGTGATGGTGATGATGAAGACGATATCCCATTGACCGACAGCGAACGTCAGTTACTGGATAATGCCAACGGCAAGGTTTTGTTCTTCTATCTATCAGGGCCGATGATCTTCAGTGTCTCAAAGGCGATTTCACGTCAGCACTCAAGTATTACTGATTATGAAGCAATGATTTTAGACCTAACCGATGTACCTATGATTGATGTTACGGTTGGTCTTGCGCTAGAGAATGCAATCAAAGATGCGCTAGACGCTCAATGTGAGGTGTACTTGTTGTGTCCGAATGAGAACACTCGTCAACAGTTGGAGAAGTTCCACGTAATTGATTTAGTACCGGAATCGAACACATATCGCTTCAGATATGAAGCCTTGACGGCCGCAACAAGCTACGTTGAGAGAGACGAGCACCAATTTGAATCGGTTTAATACTCTTACTAATTCACTGTGCCTGAACAATAGTTATCAATATTGGTCATGATTGTCTAATAACGGAAAGTACCGCTAAGTTAATGTCTTAGCGGTATTTTTTTGTCTGTGATATTCGATATAGGGCTTTATGTAGCCTTAGTTCTTTTAAGTTTTATAACGAAACCGTTAATCGATATTTGTATTCATCGTCATTCAACGATAAACTTGTTTGCAAAATGGCCGCGTACATTATCTTGAGCTAGTTCAACTGGTTCATTTCAGGTTTCGTTCTCTTCATCCTGTCCGGCTAACCACACTATTTATAGCAAATGGCAATCATCTCTATGTATGCATTAGAAATTGAGCAATTAAGAAAAACTTATGCTGGTGGCTTCGAGGCACTTAAAGGCATCAGTTTACAGGTAGCAAAAGGTGACTTTTACGCGCTACTTGGTCCAAATGGTGCGGGTAAGTCCACCACCATTGGCGTTATCTCTTCGTTAGTAAATAAAACCTCTGGCAAGGTTAAGGTATTCGGCTACGACATTGATACCGATCTTGAGCTGGCAAAGCAGAACCTAGGCTTAGTTCCTCAAGAGTTTAACTTCAACCCGTTTGAAACGGTTGAGCAGATCGTTTTGCAGCAAGCGGGTTACTACGGTGTGCCTAAGTCTCTGGCAAAAGAGCGAGCGAAAAAATACCTATCTCAACTCGATTTGTGGGAAAAACGCGGCGAACGTGCACGTAACTTGTCTGGTGGTATGAAGCGTCGTTTGATGATTGCTCGTGCATTGATGCATGAGCCACAGCTGCTGATTCTTGATGAGCCAACTGCAGGTGTCGATATTGAACTGCGCCGCTCGATGTGGGAATTCCTCAAAGAGATCAACGAGAAGCAGGGCATTACCATTATCTTGACCACGCACTACCTAGAAGAAGCGGAAATGTTGTGTCGCAACATCGGCATCATTAATCGTGGTGAGTTGATTGAGAACACCACCATGAAAGCGCTACTGGGTAAGTTGAGCGCCGAGACCTTTATTTTAGATCTTGAAGAGGGCGCGACTGAACCTAAGCTAGAAGGCGTGAACAACCAAGTCTTGGTGAATGGTTCTTTAGAGATCGAAATTGATAAGAACCTAGGTTTGAACACCATCTTTGCTCAGTTGAGTAAGCAGAATGTGAAAGTCCTCTCGATGCGTAACAAAGCTAACCGTCTAGAAGAACTGTTTGTAAGTATCGTGCGTGAGGGGAGTAAATAATATGTACAGCCTATATTGGACCGCTTTTCGCAGCTTGCTGACCAAAGAGATCAACCGTTTTACTCGTATTTGGGTGCAAACGTTGGTTCCACCTGCGATTACTATGACGCTCTATTTCATCATCTTCGGTAACCTGATTGGTGCGCGAATCGGTGAAATGAATGGCTTTAGTTACATGGAGTACATAGTGCCGGGTCTGATCATGATGTCGGTAATTACTAACTCGTACTCGAATGTGGCTTCATCGTTCTTTAGTGCTAAATTCCAAAAGAACATTGAAGAACTGCTGGTTGCCCCTGTACCAAACTACGTGATCATTGCTGGTTTCGTGATGGGTGGTGTGGTGCGCGGCCTATTGGTCGGTACTATCGTGACCTTTGTTTCTCTGTTCTTCGTTGACCTTCAGGTTGATCACTGGGGCGTGATTATTGCGACCGTTTTCCTAACATCGGTGGTATTTGCGTTAGGTGGCCTTATCAACGCGGTATTTGCACGTACGTTTGATGATATTTCAATTATCCCAACCTTCATTCTGACGCCGCTTACTTATCTTGGTGGTGTGTTCTACTCGATTAGCCTGCTGCCTGAGTTTTGGCAGGGTGTGTCGAAGTTGAATCCGATTGTCTACATGGTGAATGCGTTTAGATATGGCTTCTTGGGTGTGTCTGATGTGGGTATTGTGACGTCGTTTGGCGTACTAGGTGTGTTTATCGTTGTACTGTATGGCATTGCACATTACCTAGTGACTAAGGGCATCGGTTTACGCAGCTAACTCCGGCGCCCCTGAATTGCAGGTAAAGAAAAAGGTCGATACTACATCGACCTTTTTTGTCTCTTTTATTTGAGAGTCAGCACGCTACTCAGCGGTTTCTTCTTTCACTTCTTCTTTGGTTTCCGCTACCAAGTCGAGAACTTGGTTGTCGATAAGACGCGTCTTACCTAAGAAAGCCGACATAAGAATCACAGCTTGAGTCGATTCTGAAGTGATGGCTTGCAGAGTTTTAGCATCACAAATGAAAATTTCATCTGGTTGCAGATCTGCTGCGCGAAGCTGGTCTGTCGCATCTTCAATCACTGATGCGTAGTCATCACGTCCACCACGAATTGCGCTGCTGATCCAACGCATAGTGCGCGCTAGAACCGGGGCACGTTGGCGCTCATCAATAGTCAGATTGCTATTGCGAGAGCTCATTGCTAAACCGTCCATTTCACGAACCGTTGCAACGCCTACAATTTCAATGTCTAACGCTAAGTCAGTTGTCATTTGGCGAATGACAGCAAGTTGCTGGAAGTCTTTCTCGCCGAAGCATGCAAAATCTGGCTGAACGATGTTAAACAGCTTAGTGACAATCGTCGCTACGCCACGGAAATGACCTGGACGAGACGCACCTTCCAACATGTGAGATAACCCTGGTACTTCAACAAACGTCTGTTTGTCTAGGCCATCTGGGTACATCACTTCTGGTGTCGGTGTAAATACCAGTTCAACGCCTTCGCCCGTTAGTTTGCTTAGATCCGCTTCTAACGTGCGAGGGTAGTTGTTCAGGTCATCGGCACGATCAAACTGCATCGGGTTAACAAAGATGCTTACCACGACGATGTCTGCTAGTTCACGAGCCTTCTTTACTAGAGTAAGGTGGCCTTCATGCAGGTTTCCCATCGTCGGAACAAAAGCAACCGTACGTCCATCACGCTTAAACTGTTTAATCTGCTCACGAAGAGCCGCTATTTCAGCAAAAGTTTGCATACTTACTCCTAAGCGATTGTATGAGCATCATCAGGGAAGCGTGCGCTCTCTACTTCTTCTTTGTATAGAGCTACTGCTTTGCGCATGTCACCTGTTTCTGCTAGGAAATTCTTAGAGAACTTCGGCATGTAGTTCGCAGAAATACCGAACATGTCATGCATAACCAAGATCTGACCATCGGTAACATTACCTGCACCGATACCAATAACTGGTACGTGACAAGCTTCTGTAATTCGTTTTGCCAATGAAGCAGGTACACATTCAAGTAGAACGATTTGAGCACCTGCGTTTTGTAGCGCTAGTGCGTCAGCAACCATTTTATCCGCTTGGTCGTCATCGCGACCTTGAACCTTGTAACCACCAAAGATGTTCACAGATTGCGGCGTTAAGCCTAAGTGTGCACATACTGGTACTGCGCGTTCTGTTAGCATCTTCACAGTATCAACCAACCAGCTTCCGCCTTCGATTTTTACCATGTTCGCGCCAGCACGCATCAAGGTAGCTGCGCTCTCACAAGCTTGCTCTGGAGTCGCGTAGCTCATGAAAGGCATGTCAGCCATAAGAAGACAGTTCGGGCTACCAGCACGCACAGAGCGAGTGTGGTAGGCGATGTCTTCAACACTTACTGGTAATGTGTCGTTATGGCCTTGTAGAACCATACCCAGTGAATCACCGACAAGCAGAACAGGCATCTCTTGGCTTTCGAATAACTGAGCAAAGCTCGCATCGTAAGCTGTTGACGTCGCGAATTTACGGCCTTCACGTTTACACTTGATCAGGTCGTTAATGGTTACTTTTTTCATTGGTTTTCCTTAATGCGCCTGGCTATTGCTGCCAAACATTGAGCCCGTTTTTATCTACAATTTTCAGTAGTTCTGTCAGCTCAGTCCCATCAGGGAGTTGTAAACTTGGTGCGATTTCAGCAAGCGGGTAGAGTACAAACTCTCGTTCTTTCATTCCGTAATGAGGAACGGTTAAGCGCTCTGAATCGATCACCTCATTGCCGTACAGCACGATGTCGAGATCCAAGGTTCTTGGTCCCCAGCGTTCGTCTTTACGGACACGCCCTTGCTCTAACTCGATTTTTTGAGTGCAATCAAGCAGTTCAATAGGCGTTAATTCGGTTTTAATCGCGACTACCGCATTGATGTAGTCCGGTTGATTTTGCGGTCCCATTGGAGTGCTACTATATAGCTGAGAGGTCGCAATAAACGTTGATCGCGGTAGGCTTTTTAGTGTTTCGATAGCCAAATTTGCTTGGCTAACTGGGTCGGCAAGGTTGCTGCCGACCGCAATATAAGCAGTTATCATTCGGCTTGCTTACTCTTTTTGTTTCGGTAAGTCTTACGGCGACGATGACCTGACTTTGATGGCGCCGCTACGTCGTTAGCCATTGCTTGACGCATATTGCGACCAGCTGTCTGATAGCGCTCCCACCATTTAGCTAACTCTTTTGTCTCGCCACCTTCAATCTCGCCACGCATCTCTAAGAAGTCGTAGCCAGCGCGGAACTTGTTGAGCTCCATTAGGCGAACGGCACGCTTACCGTTACGGCGAGGTAATCGCAGTTGCAGTTGCCAAACTTCGCGAATGGTTGCTGTGTGGCGACGAGGAATAGCAATGGATTTTACTTGCTGATCCAGAATGATGTTACTCGCTTCCATGATCGCATCGTAGTGTGCCATGCCTTGTTCAGAGACAAGCTTGTCTGCCAGTTTGTTCATTGGGTACCAAAGAATCGCGGCAAACATGAACGCTGGGTTTACTCGCTTACCATCTTCGATACGAAGGTCGGTAGAGTCGAGCACCAAATCAAGCATCTGTTCAGTCGGTGAGTTGTAATCTTCAGTGAAGTACTCAGCTACTGCTGGGAACATTTGCTGGAATAGGTTGTATTCACGCATCAGGTGGTAGGTCTCTAAACCGTAGCCTGATTGAAGCAGTTTTAGAGATTCTTCGTAAAGACGTGCTGCTGGGATGTCTTTTAGAAGGTGCGCCAAACCTTCAATTGGGTCGGCGGTGTCCTCTTCAATGTCAAAGTCCAGCTTCGCTGAGAAACGCATTGCACGCAGCATACGTACAGGGTCTTCACGGTAGCGTGTCTCTGGATCGCCAATTAGGCGGATCAGCTTGTCTTCTAAATCTTCTACACCACCTGCGTAATCGTGGATGCTGTAGTCTGCAATGTTGTAGTACATCGCATTGATCGTGAAATCGCGACGCTCTGCATCTTCATCAACACTGCCGTACACGTTGTCGCGTAATAGCATGCCTTCTTTCGATTGTGCAGATACGTTTTTAGATGGCTCTTGATGGTGACCTCGGAAAGTTGCCACCTCAATGATGTCACGACCAAACATGATGTGTGCCAAGCGGAAACGACGGCCGATTAGGCGGCAGTTTCGGAAAAGGTTCTTGATCTGCTCTGGCGTAGCGTTGGTCGCAATATCGAAATCTTTTGGTTGAGAGCCAAGTAAGATATCACGAACACCACCACCGACTAAAAATGCGTCAAAACCCGCACCATTCAGGCGATATAGTACTTTTAGTGCGTTATCGCTGATCTGCTTACGTGAAATATTGTGCTCTTGGCGAGTATAAATATTCAGTGCTAGTTCGTGGAATCCGCGTTGTTCGCTTGGGGTATTGTCGTTTGTATTCATTAGTTTAGAACAAAGTAGGTATCGCCAACTTTGTTTTTCTCTTAGTCCAAAGTGGTAGTGCAGAGTTTAATTGCGGCTAATAATAGCTTAGCGCGAGCCATTTGAGAACATCGTCTGCTTAACCACAGTGGTTGGTTATGGCATTTTTGTGTTTCGTTTTTACTATTTGCCGTTAGTTTTGAGCTAATTGCAGTGTTGTTTTTGTAAACTATCAGGTAATTGAGCAACGTTCCATTGCTGGCAGCCCCATGCCAATATCTCATCGATTGAAGCCTCACAAACAGCTTTAGGAACCTCAAAGCCTAAGAACTGCATGGCATTGAGCAGTGTTGGTTTAGGGTTATCGAGGTCAATAGCGGTAGCGTGGTTTTGCTTTGATAGTTTATTGCCAGACGCATCGGTCGCTAACGGCAAGTGCAAGTAGCTCACTGTGTTTTGTTTCAGTGTCTTATAAAGACTGATTTGGCGGCCGGTAGGTTCGATGAGATCCGCGCCTCTCACCACCTCAGTTACGCCTTGCTTGATATCATCAAGTACCACAGCCAAGTTATAAGCAAATAAGCCATCGCGGCGTTTGATGATGAAATCTTCTTCTGCCAGTGCCTTAGGGATTTGAATGGTGCCATGACGGACATCGTCGAATGACTCGACAGGGAAATCCATACATAAGCGCACGGCTTGCTCGCCAGTATCCGTTAATCCTGCCTGTCGACAATGGCCATTATAGAAACCACCCAAGGCTTTTATCTGTTTGCGCGTGCATTGGCAGTAGTAGGCTTGGTTGTCAGCCACCCATTGATCAATTTGCGCTTGGTATAGGTCGTGACGTTGGCTCTGATAAACGACTTTACCATCCCAAAATAGGTGGTATGCCTCAAGCGTCTTAAGAATTAGGTCTGCAGCGCCAGCCATCTCTCTTGGCGGATCCAGGTCTTCCATACGGACTAACCATTGCCCCTGATGAGATTTTGCCTGGAAGTAGCTGCCAAGAGCGGCAACCAGTGAGCCAAAATGAAGAGGACCTGACGGTGATGGTGCAAAGCGCCCGATATAATTCATATGTGAACAACCTAATCTAGAGGATACCGCAGTAGCCGATTCTTAAGACGTTTAATGTGGTTTAATGCATGCAGTGAGTACTGTTGTTGCTTAGCACTCGTTTTAACACTGCTCATTGCTATCTAAGGTATCTCGCTTGGGCAGCAAACAAAAAAGGGAGCCAAAGCTCCCTTTCTTTACATCCGCAAGCATTAACCTTGCATCTGTTTCTCTTTGATCTCTGCAAGTGTTTTACAGTCAATACAAAGGTCAGCAGTTGGGCGAGCTTCAAGGCGACGAATGCCAATCTCGATACCGCAAGAATCACAGAAGCCGAAATCATCTTCTTCGATCTTGTCTAGTGTCTTCTCAATTTTCTTGATTAGACGACGCTCACGGTCACGGTTACGTAGCTCTAGGCTGAATTCTTCTTCTTGAGAAGCACGGTCAACTGGGTCTGGGAAATTCGCTGCTTCGTCCTGCATGTGGTGCACAGTACGATCAACTTCTTCCCTGAGCTGGTTGCGCCAAGCTGCTAAAATTTTTGTAAAATGTTCCGTTTGCTCAGGTGACATGTATTCTTCACCTGGCTTTTCTTGGTACGGTTCAACACCTGCGATGGCTAGGATGCCTAGCGCTTTTTTCTTAGATTCTGGCATACAGCATCTCCTATTTACACCTAGTCAACTGCAAAGCAGCTAATTTTAAGGCGGGTATCTATAGCAGAAAGAACGAATGGTGGCAAATACTCTTATTCAAACTTGCAATCAATGTGATTTGTTCAACATCTTTGTTCAGTTATTGATAAATTCAACAGATTGTTTTAGTTGTATTTGAGTACTGCTGAGCTCTGCTTTGTAGCAAAGCACTTCAACTCCAGCGTCTTGTGCTTGTTTTAGTAATAACGAATATTTGGCGTCTATATGGTGTGCCGCAGACACTTTTTCAATACCTGAATGTAAAACAGTGAATAAAAGTACGGCTCTATTTCCAGATTCGACCATTTCTGTGAGTTCACGCAGATGTTTTTGGCCTCTGGTTGTCACCGCATCAGGGAAAAATCCTTGCCCCTCAGTTGAGGTCTCTTGTTCATCGAGTAAGGTGACGCTTTTTACTTCGATATAGCAAGGCGGCTTCTCGTTATCTTCAAGCAGAATGTCAATTCGACTATTCTCGCTACCATACTTCACTTCGGTTCGTAACGCGTTATAACCTAAGAGTTCAACTATAGTCTTATTTTCAATTGCTTCCACTGCCAGCTGGTTTGCTCGCGCAGTATTTACACAAATCCGGTGACCTTTGTCCGTTTCTGAGATCTCCCAGCTGTTTGGGTACTTTCTTTTTGCATTATCGGAGGTTGAATACCACACAGTGTTACCCGGAGTCGCGCATCCTGTCATCGCTCCAGTGTTGGCACAGTGAATAGTTCGCTCGCTGCCGTCGGGAAGTTTGATGTCAGTGAGGAAACGTTTGTAGCGTTTGATAAGAGTCGCTGACTCTAATGGTGGATTGAACTGCATATTACTTATTTAGACGGGTAGGTTTTTATGTACAATATTGCCAACATTACACCACAAGGTTCTCCCATTGCCACAACTGCCCATAGAAGCTGTGATGCCAGATCTGCTCGCTGGCTTAGAAACACACACTCAACTTATTCTAAAGGCCGCTCCCGGTGCGGGTAAGTCAACATTCTTCCCTTTACAGTTAGTTAAGACCAAAGCCGTTCAAGGCAAAATCATCATGCTTGAACCAAGGCGGTTGGCTGCAAGAAATATTGCGGCTTACTTGGCGAGCCAATTGGGAGAGAAGGTGGGGGAGAGCATCGGTTTTAGAGTTCGTGGCGAATCTAAAACCAGTAGTGCAACTCGCTTAGAGATCGTTACCGAAGGGATCATGACCAGAATGATCCAAACTGACCCTGAACTGACTGGGGTCGATATGGTGATCTTCGATGAATTCCATGAGCGCAGTATTCATGCGGATACGGCACTGGCGTTTAGCTTGGAGATCCAAGAAGCGCTACGTGACGATCTTAAAGTGATAGTGATGTCGGCTACCTTAGATCAGCAAGCTCTGCAATCCTTGTTGCCAGAGGCTGAGTATGTTGAGTCGCAAGGTCGCACCTTTCCGGTTGAATTCCGTTACCAGCCTTTGGGTACTAACGATTACTTGGCGCCTAAAATGGCTAATGTGATTCGTTCTCTGATGGAGAAGGAGTCGGGGTCACTATTGGCGTTCTTACCTGGAGTGTCTGCAATAAAGCAGGTGGAAGCTCAGTTAGAGAACTTAGCCAGTGACATTGATGTATGCCCTCTATACGGGCAGCTTAACTTTTCTCAGCAACAGCAGGCGATTGCACCATCGGAGAAAGGACGCCGCAAAGTGGTATTGGCTACCAATATCGCTGAAACCTCTTTGACTATCGAAGGTATTCGATTAGTGGTGGACTCAGGGCTTGAAAGAGTCGCTAAGTTTGATTTGAAAACTGGTATCACTAAGCTCGAGCAAGTCAAAATCTCACAATCTTCCGCTGAGCAGCGCGCGGGTCGTGCTGGGCGAATTGAAGAAGGGCTGTGTGTTCGTTTGTACAGCGAAACGCAGTTAATGCAGCAACCTGCTGTACCTGAACCGGAAATTCTCCATTCAGACCTCTCCTCGCTGGTGGCAGAGTTGACCCAGTGGGGCGCTGCAAATGCGGATGAACTGCAATGGCTTGATATTCCGCCACGTGCCTCTATAGAGCAAGCTAGGCAATTGTTGCAAAGCCTTGAGCTATTAGACACCCATGGTCAGTTTACTTCGTTAGGTAAGCAAGCGCAGCGATTAGGTATTGAGCCGCGTATCGCCAGTATGCTGATCAAAGCGCAGCAGGGCAGCCAAGCCATGTTGAATGTTGCTATTGTTGCCGCTGCGTTGTTGGAAGAGCCAGAGCGCAATGTCTCGGATATTCAGCATTCGCTACATAGGCTAAAGCAGAGAAAGCACACGAAAAATAGCGTTGTGATGCAGCGAGCGAAAAACCTCGCTAGCAAACTGAATCATCACTTAGATTTGTCACAACTTGACGAATCATTGCTACCATTGGTGCTTTGTTTTGCATTCCCAGACCGAATTGCTCAAGCAAGAAGTGCCAATAGTAATGCTTTTCTGTTAGCGAACGGTCACGGTGCAGAGGTGCGTGATGATGATCCATTGGCAAACAATGATTATATCGTGGTGATTGATTTGATGCGTAGCACCGGGCGTGCTAGTCAGATCTTCTTAGCGACCCCCGTTGATATTACACAGTTAGAAGACGCGTTTCCTAAGCTTTTTGTTTGTTCCGATTATGCCGACTGGGATGAAAAACGTGGCAAATTAGTTGCCGAGCAGCGAGTTGCTTTGGGTAAGCTTGTTATCAGCACTAAGGCTTTACCTGAGCCGGACGCAAGTCAGATTAGCCAAGCGCTGTTGAATTACATCTCTCGATGTGGGCTGGACCGTTTACATTGGACGCCAGCGGCGAAGCAACTTGTTGAACGCGTGCGTTGCGCTCAGCTTTGGATGCCAGAACATGATTGGCCTGCGATGGATGACGCGAGCCTAGTAGAACATCTTGATACTTGGTTATCGCCGTATTTGAACGGCGTTAAATCTGCGAAAGGGCTGGCAAACGTTTCGATTGAGCAGGCACTGTCGGCGTATCTCGGTTGGCCTCTGAATCAAGAGATTGACCAGTGGCTGCCAACACATTATCTGATGCCTACAGGCAGTAAAAAAGCGATCCGATACCAGTATCAATCTGAACCCGTGATCTCGGTTCGAATGCAAGAGGTCTTTGGTGAACAAGACTCACCATTGATAGCCCAAGGGCGTAAAAAGGTTGTGCTTGAATTACTTTCTCCTGCACAGCGCCCATTACAAATTACTCAGGATTTAGCTGGCTTTTGGGCTGGCGCGTACAAAGAAGTGCAAAAAGAGATGAAAGGTCGTTACCCAAAACACCCTTGGCCTGATGACCCTGCTAACCATGTTGCAACCACTAAAACCAAACGACAGTTGAACCGATGATGACCAAAATGTTAACGCCAAAAAAGGCACCACCTAAAAAAGCGCCAGCAAAGAAGTCACCAGCGACCAAAGCGAAACCAAGAAAGCCGAGAGCGACGGCCAAGAAAGGCAAGTCAAAAGCGAAAAAGGCGGGTAACAGAGGTTGGTTAAAGATCTTGTGGGGCATCGCGTGGAAAGCGGGCCTAGCACTGGCTGCATTGCTATTGTTTGTTGGTATCTATCTTGACTCTGTGGTGAAGCAGCGCTTTGAAGGCCAGCTGTTTGATTTACCAACGGTTGTTTATGCGCGTGTGTTGGATTTATCTCCAGGTACTCAGGTCAGCCTTGTTCAGGTGAAGAATGAACTGGATGTGCTGAATTATCGTAAGGTGAGCTCCCCTCGTCATCCTGGTGAGTATTCATCTTCATCAACTAAAATTGAGATGATTCGTCGTCCGTTCGAGTTTGTCGATGGGCCGGAAGCCGATCGTCACGTGATGCTGCACTTCAATGGTAATGAGTTAACTCGTATTCAGTCGCTAGAGAAGAAAGGCGACATGGGGTATTTGCGTGTCGAACCTAAGATGTTGGGCATGCTTGAGAAAAGTAACGATGAACAACGTCTGTTCTTAAAACGTAACCAATTTCCAGAGGTGATGGTTGATGCCTTGTTGGCGACGGAAGATAGAAACTTCTATCAGCACGATGGTGTTTCACCTCTAGCGATTGCTCGTGCGATGGTGGTTAACGTCAAGGCTGGGCGCACTGTACAAGGTGGTAGTACGCTGACACAGCAGCTCGCGAAAAACCTGTTCCTATCTAGTGAACGTACGCTTTGGCGTAAAATTCGTGAAGCCTATATTGCACTTATCTTGGATCATCGTTACAGCAAAGACCGTATTTTGGAGGCTTACTTAAACGAGGTTTATCTTGGCCAAAATGGCGGTGAAGCCATTCACGGCTTTGGTTTGGCTTCGCGCTTGTACTTCGGCCAACCGATTCAAGAACTGCGTATCGACCAGTTAGCTTTGCTGGTGGGCATGGTGAAAGGACCATCGTATTACAACCCGGTTCGCTACCCTGAGCGCGCTAAAACTCGACGCGATCTGGTTCTGCGCTTGTTGATGCAACAAGATATTTTGACCCCAAGACAATATGAAGAAGCAGCAAGCCGTGATTTGGATATCCAGGACAATCCGCGCATTGCCAGCCGTCAGCCTGCTTATTTCCAACAGGTCAATATCGAGCTGAAAAAGTATGTTGGTGATAGGTTCCAAGCTAAGAAAGGGATACGTGTATTCACCTCTTTGGATCCGGTTTCGCAAGACAAGCTAGAGAAGTCGATTGCTCGCAAGGTGCCTGAGCTATCGAAAACGGCAGGTGATAAATTAGAGGCTGCAGCGATCGCGGTAGATAGAAACACTGGTGAAATCCGTGCGATGGTCGGTGGCAAGCGTACTGGCTATGACGGCTTTAACCGTGCCTTGAATGCAAGCCGTCCTATCGGTTCTTTGGTGAAACCAGCGGTTTATTTAACCGCACTTGAGCAGCCAGAAAAGTACACCTTGGCAACGACCTTGATGGATACGCCGCTCAGCTTGAAAGGCAGTAAGGGCAGCGTATGGAGCCCGAGAAACTTTGACCGTAAGTTCCGCGGAGAAGTGCCTTTATATGTGGCACTGTCTAAGTCTTATAACGTACCAACTGTGCGTCTAGGGATGCAGTTAGGCATTGATAAGGTCTCCGATACCATAGGTAAACTGGGTGTCGATAAAAATGAAATTCGCCCAGTACCATCGATGTTTTTGGGGGCGTTCTCTCTGACACCATTCCAAGTGTCTCAGATGTTCCAGACGATCACTAACTCCGGCCGTATCGCACCTTTGTCTGCGCTCCGCTCAGTGGTTGATAGTGACGGTGAGGTTTTATACCAATCAATCCCTCGAGTATCGCAGCGCGTTGATCAGCAAGCCGCTTGGCTAACCACTTACGCAATGAAACGTGGTGTATCGGAAGGGACGGGGCGATTCCTACAGAACCAGTTTGCATGGGCAGGGCTGGCCGGTAAAACAGGTACCAGTAATGACAGCCGCGATAGTTGGTTTGTGGGTGTTGATGGGCGCGAAGTAACAACCATCTGGCTTGGACGTGATGACAATAAACCGACAAAGCTTACTGGTTCTAGTGGTGCATTGCGTGTCTACGCTGATTACTTGAAGCAGAGAACGCCTGAACAGCTACTACTGCCATGGCCAACCGGAATCGCAACCGCGAGCTTCACTCGTACGTCTGACGGTGCGTTGGAGTTTGACTGTGATGGCGCAGTTAAATTGCCGGTTTGGGATGAAAATGGAAACATTAAAAAGAGCTGTGAAAGTCAACCAAAACAGTGGCTAAAGAAGCTTTTTCAATGGTAAAGTCATAACAGAAAACAATGACAAGGACAGTTTAAATAATGATTTCTCGTTGGTTAGTGAGCTGCTTAGGTATGGTCGGTACTGTGATCAGTTTTCAACTGTTCGCAGCGACTGCGGCACAGGTTGATTCATCCGAGCATGTGGAACTTGAACAAGCTCATAAGAGGCCAACGGTTGCTGTTGTTTTAGCGGGCGGCGGTGCAAAAGGTGCTGCCCATATTGGCGTACTTAAAGCGCTCGAAGAGATGCAAATCCCGGTTGATTATATTACCGGTACCAGCATGGGTTCATACGTTGGTGGTCTTTATGCGACAGGGATGAGCGCAGACGAGATTGAAAGCTTTATCTATACGGTGGATTGGAATCGCGGTTACCGAGACCGTGTAAACCGTAGCGATCGTCGTGTAAGAGATAAAGAGTATGAAGACCGCTACCAACTGAATACCGATCTTGGTTTAGGTTGGGGAGAAATCAAAGCCAGAAAAGGCGTGGTACAAGGCCAGAATATGCTGCGTATTCTGCGTGAAACCACAGGTAACTTGTCGCCACTCGACTCTTTCGATGATCTTGCCATTCCTTATCGCTCCGTCGCAACCGACATTATTGAACTTGAAGAAGTCGTGATTGACCACGGCCACCTTGTCGATGCCATGATGGCGAGTATGTCGGTACCTGGTGCTCTGCCTCCTTATGAAGTCGATGGTCGAATGCTGGTTGATGGTGGCGTAACCAACAATATGCCGGTTGATGTAGCAAGGGCGATGGGCGCAGATATCATTATTGCAGTCGATATCAGTACCAACTACAAAGGCAAAGAGGACTTCACGACCTTTTTAGCCGCAGCAGACCAACTTTCCAATTACCTTGTTCAACGTAGTACCCAGGAACAAGCCGAGACACTCAAAGACAACGATGTATTCCTCCAGCCTGATGTTGGGCAAATGGAAACGACCGAGTTCGATAAAATGCCATCAGCTTACGAAGCCGGTTACGAGGCAGCGAAGCAGCACTCTGTTGAGCTTTCTAAGTTGTCGCTCTCGAATGCTGATTACCAACACTATATCGAAGACAAACAAAAAGCTCGCAGGCAGCTGAAGCATGGTGATAAAACCGTGGTAGATAAAGTGGTCATTAATAACAATACCCACTACTCAGATAAGCTGCTCGAAAACCGTTTGAACCTTCATTCAGGCAAGGTTCTCAAAACCAGCGAAATCGAGGCAAAGGTGCAAGACCTTTATGCGTTGGATCGCTTTGAGTTGGTGACTTATGAGTTCGAAAACGTTGATGGTGAAGATCAACTTACGGTTAATGTGGATGAAAAGTCTTGGGGACCTAATTACCTCAACTTTCGATTCTTCCTCGAAGACGATTTTTCTACGACAAGTCAATATTCTATTGGTGTCTCGGCCAATTTTACCGATATCAACTCACATGGCGCTGAATTAAGAACAAATGTTGAGATGGGAACGGATAAGCGAATTGAGGCGGAGCTTTACTCGCCGTTTTTCTCAAGTCAGAAATTATTTACCTCTGCCTCGATTGTCTACAGTAAGCAAAATCGAAACTTACCTGTCGATATTGATGAAATTGAAGAGCCGACACTCGATGTAACTAACGATTATTTCCCAATGACATACAGTGAATACATCGGTGAATTAGCGTTAGGTTATCAGCCTACTCTGTGGCAAGAGCTAAAGTTTGGTGCTCGCTATACTAACGGTGACGTAGAAGTCGCTTCGTTACCTTCATTGGGAAGTGGCGGCTACTCACGTATTGGTGGTTTTATTAGTTATCGATTGGACACGTTAGATAACTTCAGTTTGCCAACCGAAGGTTATTTCGTTGATTTGGAATACCTTGTCTCTCATGATGATTTTCAAAACGATACGGAGATCAACGACACAGAGTTAACCTCAGAGAGTGATACCGTTTATGAATTCTCAGCCAATTTCATGGCAGCGCAAAGCTATGAAAGACATACTTTAGTCGGAAAAGTCGATTATGGCATTGTAGAGAGCAAAAACTCAGTCTTTCCTATTGACCCTAGAGAGCTCGGTGGCTTCTTAAACCTGTCTGGTATCCCGAGAAACAGCTTAATCGGTCAGAACTTGGCGTACACCAGTCTGATTTATCGTTATAAGTGGTTTGAAAATGATTTCGGTCTCTTTGAATCACCGTTCTACGTGGGCGCATCTATCGAGCATGGTGGCGTTTGGTCGAACAATGATTTGAAGCTTAATGAAGCGCCGATGTACACCGCAGGCTCGGTTTTTGCCGGTGTGGATTCCCCGATTGGACCAATCATATTAGCTTATGGACGCACGGAAGATAACTACGATTCGGTTTACTTGATTGTTGGTACGTCTTACAAATAATCATGCGCGGAGTCGTTATTTAACTGCGTAAATAGGCAAAAATAGTGGGACTTTCGTCTTAACTTGCTATGTTGGTCAAAATGATAAGATTTTAATTTAACGTTAAATTTGCTATTCTACCGCCCACAGTTTGGCCTCTATGACGCCGCTCATCAATACAAATTGAATGACAAAAATGGCAATGGAGAGCCAAGTTTCCAAGGATGTTCACTTCTTTATTTTACTAACAATTATGAAGGTGAGAAGTGAACCGCAATGAGAGGAAAAAAGTCGTGCTTGAAGCCTACCGTAAACACGTCGAAGAACGTGCTGCCGAAGGAGTTGTTCCTAAACCACTAGATGCTGAGCAGGTAGCTGGCCTAGTTGAACTTCTGAAGAATCCACCTCAAGGTGAAGAAGAAACCATTCTTGACCTACTAGAAAACCGCATTCCACCAGGCGTAGATGAAGCTGCCTATGTAAAAGCGGGCTTCCTAACGGCTATCACTAAAGGTGAAGTAGCATCTCCACTAGTAAGCAAAGCAAAAGCAGCAGAATTGCTTGGTACTATGCAAGGTGGTTACAACATCGAATCTCTAGTATCTCTACTTGATGATGCTGAGCTTGCTCCAATCGCTGTGAAAGCACTGTCTCACACTCTACTGATGTTTGATGCGTTCTACGACGTAGAAGAGAAAGCAAAAGCTGGTAATGAATCAGCGCAACAAGTTCTTCAATCTTGGGCTGATGCAGAATGGTTCACAGCGAAAGATAAAGTCGCTGAAAAGATCACTGTAAAAGTATTCAAAGTCACTGGTGAAACGAACACCGATGACCTATCTCCAGCACCTGATGCATGGTCTCGCCCAGATATTCCAGTACACGCAAAAGCGATGCTGAAGATGGAACGTGATGGCATCAACCCAGATCAACCAGGTACGGTTGGCCCAATCGCTCAAATCGAAGAACTGCAAAAAGACGGCATTCAGCTTGCTTACGTAGGTGATGTTGTTGGTACAGGTTCTTCTCGTAAGTCTGCGACGAACTCAGTACTTTGGTTCATGGGTGAAGATATCCCGTTCGTACCAAACAAGCGCACTGGCGGTGTTTGTCTTGGTGGTAAAATTGCTCCAATCTTCTACAACACGATGGAAGATTCAGGCGCACTTCCGATTGAATTAGACGTTCAAAACATGAACATGGGCGATGTTATCGATATTTTCCCATATGAAGGTGTTGTACGTAAAAACGGTGAAGAGATCTCTAGCTTCGAACTAAGCAAAGTATTGCTGGATGAAGTTCGTGCTGGTGGTCGTATCCCACTTATCATCGGTCGTGGTTTAACAGGTCGTGCTCGTGCTTCTCTTGGTCTAGAAGAAACAGACTTATTCGCTAAGCCTGTTGATCCATCTGCATCTGATAAAGGCTACACACTAGCTCAGAAGATGGTTGGTAAAGCATGTGGTGTTGAAGGCGTTCGCGCAGGTCAATACTGTGAGCCTAAGATGACGACAGTAGGTTCTCAAGATACTACTGGCCCTATGACGCGTGATGAGCTTAAAGACCTTGCTTGTCTTGGCTTCTCTGCTGACCTAGTGATGCAGTCTTTCTGTCATACATCGGCATACCCGAAACCAGTTGATGTTAACACGCACCATACGCTACCTGATTTCATCATGAACCGTGCCGGTGTTTCACTACGTCCTGGTGATGGTGTTATCCACTCATGGCTAAACCGTATGCTTCTTCCTGATACTGTAGGTACAGGTGGTGACTCGCATACTCGTTTCCCTCTAGGGATCTCATTCCCTGCGGGTTCTGGTCTAGTTGCATTCGCGGCAGCAACAGGTGTTATGCCTCTTGATATGCCTGAATCTATCTTGGTTCGCTTTAAAGGTGAAATGCAGCCAGGTATCACGCTACGTGACCTAGTACATGCAATCCCTCTATACGGCATCAAGCAAGGTCTACTAACCGTAGAGAAAGCAGGTAAGATCAACGAATTTTCTGGTCGAGTGCTAGAAATCGAAGGTGTTGAGCACCTATCTGTTGAGCAAGCGTTCGAACTTTCTGACGCTTCAGCTGAACGTTCAGCTGCAGGTTGTACAGTTAAGCTGTCTCAAGAGTCTATCGAAGAGTACCTGAACTCAAACATCGTTATGCTTAAGTGGATGATCGCTGAAGGCTACGGTGATGTTCGTACTATCGAGCGTCGTATTACGGCAATGGAAGAGTGGCTAGCGAACCCTGAGTTGCTGTCTGCCGATTCAGATGCTGAATACGCTCACGTTATCGAAATCGACCTTGCTGACATCGATCAGCCAATCCTATGTGCACCAAACGATCCAGATGATGCTCGTCTTCTTTCTGACGTTCAAGGCACAGAGATCCAAGAAGTGTTCATCGGTTCTTGTATGACCAACATTGGTCACTTCCGTGCTGCAGGTAAGATGCTTGAAGAGTTCAACGGCTCGCTAAGCACTCGTCTATGGGTGGCTCCGCCAACTAAGATGGATAAAGACCAGCTAACAGAAGAAGGCTACTACGGTATCTTCGGTCGTGCTGGGGTTCGTATCGAAACTCCGGGTTGTTCACTATGTATGGGTAACCAAGCGCGTGTTGCAGACAAGTCGACAGTAATGTCTACGTCTACTCGTAACTTCCCGAACCGTTTGGGTACAGGTGCTAACGTTTACCTAGCATCTGCTGAACTTTCTGCGGTTGGTGCGATTCTTGGTCGTATTCCAACGAAAGAAGAGTACCTAGAGTACGCGGATAAGATCAATGCAACGGCTGCAGACACATACCGTTACCTGAACTTCCATAAAATGGGTCAGTACACGGAGAAAGCGGACACGGTTATCTTCCAAGAACCAGCTTAATCGCTGACTGGCTAAATAATTGATTAAACGCCTTCTATTCGTAGAAGGCGTTTTTTTATGTCTGAATGTTGGGGGATGAGTAGCTCGACCTATTTATCACTTCGCTATATACTCTCGCCTCATTTTTAACCCTGTCTGCAGTTACTGCGTGGAGCCACTATGGAATTCGAATTTACAAGAAACACTCTGATGGGTGAGTACTACGTGAAATGCAGCATGGGACATGAAATCGTAGGCCGCTGGTTACAAGAAGAGATCGGTAAAGATAAGCAGAAATTAGATCATGTGATGGCGCTTATCGAGCAATCACGACAGGATCTGAGCAATGAAGTGACGCTGCTTGGCAAAGAGATTAGCCTAGCGATCAATGAAGATGAAGTAACGATTCAAGAAAACGTGTTAGGTCATGAGCAAGAAATGGAAGAGGGCAGTGAGTTCGACTTTTACAACTGTGAGAGCCAAGCAAGCTGTGGAATTGACGACTTCGAGTTGCTAATCGAGCGCTGGGTTGAGTTTCTAGGGTACTAGCCGTTGTTATAACAGTGCTTAGGACTCCGTTGCCCAAAACTGGAGCAATAATAGAGCCACGCATTAAGATAGTGAAAAGGTCGCACCAAATTGGTGCGACCTTTTTTGTTATTAGCGCTTAATCATCACCATCTTATTAAAAATCAACAAGTTAAATTCTTGGCACACAACTTGGATTGTAATAAGAGAATTAACGGAATTAGTGAAGAATTTAAGGAACGAATATGAAACTAATAAATGCCATTGTTAAGCCATTCAAATTAGATGACGTACGTGAAGCGCTGTCTGATGTGGGTATTGAAGGTATGACGGTCTCTGAAGTTAAGGGCTTTGGTCGTCAGAAAGGACACACTGAATTATACCGTGGTGCGGAATACCAAGTCGACTTCCTGCCAAAGGTGAAGCTAGAGATTGCTACTCAAGCTGAAAACGTTGACCGAGTTGTTGAAGCGATCAGCCAAGCGGCACACACAGGGAAAATCGGTGACGGTAAGATTTTTGTGTATGACCTAAGCCAAGCTGTACGAATCCGTACTGGTGAAATGGATGCAGAAGCACTTTAAAGAATTACAAGGACTGGAGACTTTAATATGGAACTTACAACAACAGTAACGGAACTACGTTACGCACTAGACACTTTTTTCTTCCTCATTTCAGGTGCGTTGGTAATGTGGATGGCAGCAGGCTTCGCAATGTTAGAAGCTGGCCTAGTTCGTTCAAAGAATACCACAGAGATTTTAACTAAGAATATCTGCTTGTACGCGATTGCATGTACTGCGTTCTTAGTCGTTGGTTACAACATTATGTATGTCGATAATGGCGAAGGCGGTTGGTTACCATCATTCGGTACTCTGATTGGTACTCAAGGTGAAGGCGCCGACCACTCTTTAGAATCAGACTTCTTCTTCCAGGTAGTATTCGTTGCAACCGCAATGTCTGTGGTATCTGGTGCAGTAGCTGAACGTATGAAGCTTTGGTCATTCCTAATCTTCTCTGTAGTACTAACAGCATTTATCTACCCAATGGAAGGCTACTGGACTTGGGGTGGTGGTTTCCTATCAGAAGCAGGCTTCAGTGATTTTGCAGGCTCAGGTATCGTACACATGGCGGGTGCAGCAGCAGCTTTAGCGGGTGTTTTACTGCTTGGTGCTCGTAAAGGTAAATACGGTAAAAACGGTGAAATCTACCCAATCCCTGGTTCAAACATGCCACTTGCTACATTAGGTACGTTCATCCTTTGGTTTGGTTGGTTCGGTTTCAATGGCGGCTCTCAACTGATGGTTTCAGATTTCGAGAACGCAACAGCAGTGGGTCAAATCTTCCTTAACACCAACGCAGCAGCAGCAGCAGGTGCAATCGCAGCACTACTAGTATGTAAGACAACTTGGGGTAAAGCGGACCTCACTATGATTCTCAACGGTGCGTTGGCTGGCCTAGTAGCAATCACTGCAGACCCTCTATCACCATCACCTCTGTTTGCAGTAGCAATTGGTTCGGTATCTGGCGCATTGGTTGTATTCAGCATCATCGCTCTAGATAAAGCTAAGATTGATGATCCAGTAGGTGCAATCTCAGTGCACGGTGTATGTGGTTTCTTCGGTCTAATGGCTGTGCCACTAAGCAATACAGACGCTACATTCGGTGCACAACTATTCGGTGCAGCAGTAATCTTTGCTTGGGTATTCGGTGCGAGCCTGGCGGTATGGGCTGTACTTAAAGCAACAATCGGTATCCGTGTAAGTGAAGACGAAGAGCTAGAAGGTATGGACATGCACGATTGTGGTGTTGGCGCTTACCCAGAGTTTGTATCAGTAAAATAATCAATAGTATTTGTTTAGCCTGAACGGGTTAGGCAGGACAAAGAAAACCCCATAGCCATTGGTTGTGGGGTTTTGTTATTAATGGTCGAGTAGTTTTGATTGATTTAGATAAACCGAGCTAGCCGGCAACTCTTCGCAAGAATAAGCGGTCACTTTGAAATAGATTGTTACAAAAGTGCGAGACTGATGGCGCAGAGCGAACAATTTTTTTGTCGGATATCATTGTAATTGTGTTATTGATGAATATAATAACGCAACTGATATAGATTATCATTTCGATATAAAGGATTTTACCATGAAAAAACTGCTAACTCTTTCAGCTCTTGCGTGCAGCACTATCGCACCAGCAGCAATGGCTGCAGAAGAAGTAAACGTATACTCTTACCGCCAACCTTTCCTTGTTGAGCCAATGTTCGATGAGTTCACAAAGGAGACGGGTATTGAGGTAAATGTTAAGTTTGCTAAGAAAGGTTTGGCAGAAAAGCTAGCTCAAGAGGGTGAATACAGCCCTGCAGACGTGGTATTAACAGTTGATATCAGTCGTCTATCTGAGCTAACTGAAAAAGGCTTAGTTCAAGCGGTAAACAGCGACGTTCTAGAAAAGAACATCCCGGCTCAATACCAAGATACAGACAACGAGTGGTTTGCTCTAACAACACGTACTCGTAGCGTTTACTCTTCACGTGACCGCGTTGGCCGTCTAGGTGAAGACTTCACTTACGCTGATCTAGCGAAGCCTGAATTCAAAGGTAAAATCTGTACTCGTAGCGGTAAGCACCCATACAACGTTTCTCTAGTATCTTCTATGATTGCTCACAAAGGTGAAGCGGAAACTAAAGAGTGGTTAGAAGGCGTAAAAGCAAACCTAGCTCGTAAGCCTCAAGGTAACGACCGTGCACAAGTTAAAGCTATCAAAGAAGGTCTATGTGACGTTTCTCTTGGTAACAGCTACTACCTAGGTAAGATGGTTAACGATAAAGAGCAAAAAGCTTGGGCTGACGCTGTTTACATTAACTTCCCTAACCAAGAGACGACAGGCACTCACGTAAACATCTCTGGTATGGCAATGGCTAAGTACTCTCCAAACAAAGAGAACGCAGTTAAGCTAATGGAATTCCTATCTGGTAACACAGCACAAGGTATGTACGCAGAAGTAAACTACGAATATCCAGTTAAAGCTGATGTTAAGCCTTCTGAGCTAGTCGCTTCTTGGGGAGATTTCAAAGCAGATACTATCTCTCTAGACCAAATTGCAGATCACCACGAAGCTGCAATCAAGCTTCTAGACGAAGTTAAATTCGACCTGTAATTATTAATATAGGCTTCGGCCAATATTAGATTTAACAACCTCAAGTTGCCGTTTTGGGTACTTGAGGTTGTTTTGTTTTTAGTTAAGTCACTTTTTGAAACAAAGCTCTCGTTTGATCTTGAGAGTTATTAGCACAGCTCCTTGAAGTCATTACCGTATATGGGTATAAATAACCCCCACCACTAAAAGGGCATGAGATGTATTTGCAACTGCATTTGTGTTTCATTAAGCCTCGTTGTAATTAGGCGATGAAAGAAAAGAATTATTTATGGAACACCAGTAGTGGTTTGATAGCTTTACTACTGGTTTTTCCGATCTTAGCGATATTCACCACCGCTGTAGGTGAAACAAATGAGCTGTTTTCTCATTTGATGTCCACAGTGATGCCGACTTACGCTTATAACACTGTTGTTTTAGTGATAGGAACCATGTTCTTGTCGCTGCTATTTGGTATCCCCTCAGCTTGGATCATGGCGATGTGTCGCTTGCCGGGTGAGAAAGTGTTGCAATGGGCATTAGTTTTGCCACTAGCAATGCCAGCTTATATTGTTGGATACATCTTTACCGATTGGTTTGACTTCGCCGGGCCTGTGCAGATTCTGCTTCGCGACCTAACTGGCTGGGGGCCTGGGGAGTATTGGTTCCCGGACATTAGAACCTTGTCTGGCGCAATTATTGTTCTGTCACTTGTTCTATACCCTTATGTATACCTGTTGTGCCGTGCTGCATTCATGGAGCAGAACGTCTCTCTACTCCAATCCGCTAGATTATTGAAATGCTCACCCTGGGAAAGCTTCCGCCGCATCTCTTTGCCGCTTGTGCGTCCATCAATGGCTGTCGGTTTATCACTTGTTGCCATGGAAACCATCGGTGACTTCGGCACGGTCAGCTACTTTGCGGTGAACACCTTAACAACGGCGGTTTATGATACCTGGTTAGGCTACTCAAGCTTGACCGCGGCAGCGAAAATATCGGCAATCATGTTGGTTATCGTGATTCTATTGTTAAGCTCGGAGCGATACAGTCGCCGTAAACAGAAGCTATTTCAAAATCAATTCAGTAGTAGTGAAGATTTTCGTTATGACCTGTCTGGTTGGAAAAAATGGCTAGCAATGTTTTGGTGTTGGGGTCTAGTCTGCGTCGCATTCTTGTTCCCGCTTGGCCAGTTAATTATTTATGCTTATAAATACTTCGGTCAAAGCTGGACTCCAGAATTTAGAGAATACGCGGTTAACAGCTTATATGTTTCTATTGTGGCTGCGATTATCGGTGTGATCATTGCTCTCATTGTGAACTTTAATCAGCGAGTAAGCCCAGGTAAGAGAAGTCAGGCATACATGCGTCTTGCTTCTATGGGTTATGCCGTACCTGGCACCGTGTTGGCAATTGGTGTGATGGTGCCGGTTTTGTTCATGGACCACTTAATTAATGATATTGCGAAAGTGATGGAGTGGGGACGTCCGGGGCTGATCTTCTCTGGCTCTATGTTCGCGCTTATTTTTGCGATGGTAGTGCGTTTTTCTGCGGTTGCTATCGGCAGTGTGGAAAGTAGCCTAAGTAAAGTGTCGCCGTCTTTGGATATGGCTTCAAAGACCATGGGTTGTAACACCAACCAGATGTTGCGCCGAGTGCATCTGCCTCTGATTAAGCGTGGTGCTTTGATTGCAGGACTATTGGTGTTTATCGAATCGATGAAAGAGTTGAATGCAGCGCTATTGCTGCGTCCGTTTAACTTTGAAACTCTAGCTACCTATGTTTATAACTATGCCTCAGACGAGCATCTAGAGCTGGCTGCGATGCCTGCTGTGTTACTTGTACTTGTGGGTCTAATCCCATTGATCATCGTCAACCGTTCTTTGGAGCAAAAAAACTAATGAGCTGTGCATTATCTATTAAAGAGCTGACTTGTAAGTATGAGTCTCAAACGGTTCTCGAGTCGCTTTCTCTTGAAGTTGAACATGGCGAGATCGTATGTCTACTTGGCGCTAGTGGCTGTGGTAAAACAACCTTACTAAAGGCGATTGCTGGATTACTTCCGTTGAGTCATGGGGTGATGGATCTTAACTGTCAGACTATTGATGATGGTAAGAATTGGCTACCACCAGAGCAACGTAACATCGGCATGATCTTCCAAGATTATGCGCTGTTTCCGCACCTTACCGTAAATCAGAACGTGGCATTTGGGCTGCGTGATATGTCTGAGCAAGACAAGAAAGCAAAAGTGAAAGAGATGCTAGAACTGGTTCACCTTGATCAATATGGTGAGCGCTATCCTCATCAGTTGTCTGGTGGGCAGCAGCAACGTGTCGCTATTGCTCGCTCTTTGGCTTATAAGCCTGACTTATTGCTACTTGATGAACCGTTCTCGAACATTGATACCCAAGTTCGTCATGAGTTGATTTCTCAGATCCGCAAGATCTTTAAGAAGCAGGGCGTAACCGCTATTTTTGTTACTCACAGTCGTGAAGAAGCGTTTGCCTTTGCGGATAAAATGGCCGTAATGAATCATGGAGTGATTGAGCAATATGGTTCAGCTTCTGAGTTGTACTTCCATCCATCAAGTAAGTTCGTGGCTGATTTCTTAGGTGGTGGTAGTTACTTAAATGCTCAGCGTATCTCAGATAATGAATTCGAAACCAGCTTGGGCTTAGTGGAAGCAAAAGCGCAAACGGAGATTGATGTTGGCTCTGAGTGTGCGCTGTTACTACGACCTCAGCACATTGTCGCGAGCCATGATACAGACAGTAACTTGTCGGTATTGGAGCAGCAATTCATGGGTGACCATTGTCGCTATGTGATTGAAGCCAATGGGCAAAAGCTACTGGCGACTTCGTCGGAAGCGTTAGAAGTTGGTATGCCAGTGACCGTGAAAGTAGACACTAAAGGCGTACTGGCTTTTTAGGTGTTTTAGTGGCTCAGCTATAAAAAAGCCCAGTACTTTCACCAAAGTACTGGGCAAGAGTTCTTCACCTATAGGCTTTAACAAGGCAGTGATTTGTTAAGTCCCATCTAAAACTGCTGCACTCTATAAGCCTATAGAGAGAGGAAGTCTTTCACTTTTTGAAGAACACGTTCTGCTGTCTCTTTATCTTCCATTTCTGCGAAGATTCGTAGTAAAGGCTCTGTTCCAGAGAAACGAGCAATCACCCAGCCGCCATTCTTAAAGTACACCTTGGCACCATCTTCATAGCTGACTTTTTCAATCTCGTACTCGAACTCAGGCAACTGCTTCTCTACGTAGAGCTTGGTGTAGAGCGCTTCTTTTTCTGAAGGTTTGAATTTGCAGTCACCTTCCGCGGTGTAGGCATAGCCATATTTAGAGTAGATCTCATCAAGGAGCTCAGACAATTTCTTACCCGTTACGCTGATCATCTCAACCAGTAGGCTTGATGCAAAGACACCATCTTTACCTTTGATGTGGCCGCGAATGGTTAAACCACCCGAACTTTCACCACCAATCAGAGAGTCGTCGGCTTCCATTTGCGAGCTGATATGCTTAAAGCCTACTGGAACCTCAAAGCTCTTCTCACCATGATCGGCCGCCACTTTATCGAGTAGATGAGTGGTTGCGATATTGCGAACTACCGAGCCTTTCCAGCCTTTGTATTCCAACAAGTAATAGTAAAGCAGCAGTAGCACTTCGTTTGGGTGAATGAAGCTACCTTTCTCATCGATAATACCTAAGCGGTCAGCATCGCCATCGGTACCAATACCGATGTCATACCCTTCAGCTGCAACCAAGTGCTTCAAGCGATAGAGCGTAGCCGCGCTTGGTGAGGGCATTAGTCCACCAAAATCTGGGTTTTTACCATCGTTGATCACGTCGACATCACAACGACCATTGATAAGTACCGTTTGTAGAGCGTTCTTCGCTACACCAAACATAGGGTCAATCAGTACGCGCAGATTCGCTTTCTTAATCGACTCGATATCGATGAAGTTAATGATCGAATCAACAAAGTCGTTCATTGGATTGATGATCTCGATCTCTTTGTCATTCAACGCTTGTTCGAAGTCGACGCGGATAACGTCTTCGTTGGTTAGAGTTGCGATTTGCTGTTCTATCTTCTCTGTGATGATCTCGTCAGCATCACGGCCACCTTCAATGAACACCTTGATACCATTGTAATCGGCTGGGTTGTGAGAAGCGGTAATACATGCCGAGTAGGTGCAGCCCATCTCTTTCGCTTGGAACATGACGATAGGTGTTGGAACAAACTTATCGATGAAGCTGACTTTGATGTTGTTAGCGGCTAAAACTTCAGCAAACCAACATGCAGCTTTATCGGAAAGGAAGCGACGGTCATAACCGATCACAAATCCGTTTTTGGCTGCATCTTCATTGTTGATGATGTTTGCCAGCGCTTGTGCCACAAGGCGAACGTTCTCTCTGGTGAACTCTTCACCAATGAAAGCGCGCCAGCCACCTGTACCAAATTTAATCATTAGAAAATCCTTTTAGTCTCTTTGCCTCAAACCCAATAGGCTTGAGGCAAGAGTGGTTGGTTAAGTTGCGTGACTAGCCTAGAACAACGACAACATCGTTCACGCTGCCTTCTGCTTGAACTGGGATTGCGCCTTCTACTGACTCACCGTTGATAGTGATAGAGGCAACCCCTTTGCTTACTGCATTCGGGTTCTGTACTGTGATGTTGTATGTCGCACCACGCCATTGACGAGTCACTTCAAACTCTGGCCAATCTGTTGGGATACAAGGATCTACGGTTAAGCCTTCAAAGCCAGTACGGACACCAAGAATGAAGTTGGTTACCGCAAAGTATGCCCAACCAGAAGTACCGGTTAACCAAGGGTGGTTAGCACGGCCATGGTCTTGGTGGTCTTTACCCATGATGAATTGCACGTACGAGTATGGTTCTGCGTAACGTGTTTCAATCATGTCGTTTTGGTTGTATGGGTTAAGTGCATCGTAGAATTTCATCGCACGGTCACCACGGCCAAGTTTCGCTTCTGCTACCCAAGCCCATGGGTTCGGGTGAGAGAAGATAGCGCCATTCTCTTTTACGCCTTGGTAAACGCGAGTGACGAAGCCGATATCATCGTTTGGTGTCGCGAACGATGGAGAGTTTAGGTGCAAGCCGTATTCAGAGAATAGGTTCTCATCGACTGCATCCATCGCTTTCTCTCCGCGCTCCTGAGAAACCGCACCAGATAGAACTGCTAGCGTGTTTGACTCAAGATGTACACGACCTTCAGCTTGTTGAGCTGTACCGATCTTGTCGCCATTTTTGGTTAGACCACGAATGTACCAACCGCCTTCATCATCCCAAAGGTGTGTTTCACACGCTTCACGAACGTTCGCTGCCATTTCTGTGTATTTCGCAACATCAGCGTCGTTATTGCGGAACTTAGCTAAGTCTAAGAATTCTTGCAGAGCCCAGAAGTGTAGGAATGAAACCATTGAAGATTCACCGCCACCTAGGTTCAAACAGTCATTCCAGTCAGCACGTAGACCTTTACAGATACCTGTTTGACCAACGTATTCTGCAGAGAAGTTCAGTGCCGCTTTCATGTGTTCGTAGACTGTCGCTTCACCGCCGTCTGCGTAAGGAATCACTTCGTCAAAGAAGTCGTGCTCGCCAGTTTCCATTACGTATTTGATGATGGTCGGAACGATCCATAGGTGATCATCAGAACATGTGTCTTCAATGCCGTGGATCTTGTCGTCATCTGACGGTGTTGGAACAACCGTTGGTGATTTTGATGGCTCGACGTCTGCTTTCTCTGGATCGAACCAGTCTGGATCGAACAAGTGTAGACCGTAGCCCGCTTTAACTTGGCCGCGTAGTAGGTCGACGATACGTTTACGAGTCATCGCAGGGTTCGCGTGAGGCACTGAGATAGCGTCCTGCGCGGTATCACGGTAGCCAAGACCTGTACGGCCGCCCACTTCAATGAATGATGCAAAGCGCGACCACACCACACAGGTTTCTGCTTGGTATAGTGTCCAGGTGTTGATCATGGTGTCTAAGCCTTCGTTTGGAGACTTGACTTGGAACTTGTTGCAACGCTCGTCCCAGTGATCCTTGATGCCTTGGAACGCTGCATCTACGTTTGCAGTGTCTTGGTACTTTTCACGTAGGCGCTCACCGTTGCCTTTGCCGATACCTAGTACGTAAGCAAAGCGAACTTCTTCACCTGGTTGAATGGTAAATTGCTTATGCAGAGAACCACAGTGGTTGTAACAGGTTTGAGCGCTGTTCGAACACTTACCGTTTTCAACCGCAATCGGGTTAGCTTCATCGCGGTACATACCAAGGAAGTTGTCACGTTGGCCATCGTAGCTGTCTGGTGAGAAGGTTGACGCTAGGTAGTAGAAGCCTTCAAAGTCGTTAGTGTTGTAGTACAGGTCGTATTCCAACACACCTTCTTGGTAAGACGTGCCTGCAGAGTACAGAGACATCTGGTGGTTTTGGTTGTCTGATTGAATGTGGCTGAACGAGAACTCTACAAATGAGAATGTGCTGATAGTACGTGGCTTATCAGTGTTGTTCTTTAGTACAACGTCCCAAACTTCTGCATCTTCGCCCTTAGGTACGAATAGCGTTTTGGTTGCGGTAATACCGCTGTATTCACATTTGAACTTTGAGTATGACAGGCCGTGACGAACTTCGTAGTTTGCTTCATCTAGGCTCTTTGCCACTGGCTGCCAAGAGATAGACCAGTAATCACCAGTCTCATCATCACGCAGGTAGACATAGTGTCCTGGACGGTCAAAGGTGCCGTTTGGACGGAATTTAGTAACACGGTTGTATTCCGGAGAATTGTAGAACGAGTAACCGCCCGCATTGTGCGAAATTACAGTACAAAACTTTTCAGTACCTAGGTAGTTGGTCCAAGGTGCTGGTACATCAGGGCGAGTGATGACGTATTCGCGATTGTCGTTATCGAAATAGCCGTATTTCATTGTCATTTCCTTTTTAACAAACTGCATCTATGCAGCTAATTTTTAAATAGTGATGCTGAGTTTTGTTGGACTGAGCACCTTAATTTGAGTCAGCTATCACTCGGTATGAGCATGCTGTGGTTTGGTTTTATTCAGCTTTCCAAGGGTTGCGGTAATCAACATTGAGTCTGTCGAGTAGCGGCAAGTGACCCTTTAGGCGAGACAGGTAATCAAGCCAGTTTCGGTTGTTTTTGTGTGTCCAACATCCTTCAGCTAAAGCGCTAATTCTTGGGAATACCATATAATCCATACGCTTTTGGTTGGTGACGATCTCACACCATAGAGCACACTGAATTCCGCGGATCCGCTTACGAATTGGGTCGGTGTCGGATATCTCAGCAAGCGCTTCATAGGTATAAGCTTGTTCTAATGGGATAACGGCAGCCCAATCTACGCCCGGCTCTTCCGGAGCATAATCTTGGGTCATGTCGAGATAAGTAAATTGTGCGGGTTGCAGAACCACATCAAAGCCTTGGCGAGCACAGTTTACGGCGGCCTCTTCGCTGAGCCACGAGTAGATGATGGTCTCTTTGCTCACCTTGTCGCCGTGTTGTGCCTCTTCCCAGCCCACCATGCGTTTGCCTAGCTGCTTAAGTTTGTTCTCGGCATAGCGGAACAAGTGGCCTTGTAGATCTTTGCTGTCTTGGTATTGATGTTCTTTCATCAGTGCTTGAGCAGCAGGGCTGTTGGTCCACACTCCAGGTGGCACTTCGTCTGCGCCCATATGAATCAATTCACTCGGGAAGAGTTCTGCGACTTCTTCAATAACGATATCTAAGAACTGATAAGTCCCCGATAAACCTGGATTTAGTACATTGTCGTTGTAGTGCTGAATGCTCTTATATTGAGTGGTGTCCGCTTGCTCTACCAACATATCAGGCAGTGACTTGATCGCGGCGCGGCAGTGTCCCGGGATATCGATCTCTGGGATAACCGTGATGCTGCGCTGTTCTGCGTATTCAATAACTTCGCGAATCTGTTGCTGTGTGTAGAAGCCGCCGTAGTTTTCCGCAATATGGGTATATTGCGGTTCCAATGCATAGTCAGGGCCGCGCCAAGCACCGATTTCAGTGAGTTGAGGTAGTCGCTTAATCTCTATTCTCCAACCTTCATCATCGGTTAGGTGCCAATGAAAAACATTGAATTTGTAGTGCGCCAGTTGGTTGATTAAACGCTTCACTTGCTCCACCGAGTGGAAGTGACGTGCGCAGTCCAACATCATGCCTCGGTATTTGAAACGAGGTTGATCGGCGATTTTGCAATATGGCACAGAGAAGTGTTCAGCATCTTGTTGTTGAACCAATTGGATTAAGCTAGCGACGGCATGCGTAAAGCCTGATTGGCTGCCGGATTCTACGACCACTTGCTGAGCGGTGATCGTTAGCTTGTACTCGGCTTCATCTAAAGTCGGATTACTACGCAGTAGAATGTCACCGTTTTCTTCTGGTGAGAGTTCTGCTGAAACCGCTAGCTCAAACGTAGTCAGTAATTCTTGTTGCAGCCAAGTGCTAGCTTTCTCTGCAAGGTGTGACTGAACTTCAACTGTGCACGCTTTGTTCAGTGCGAAGCCGCCTTGTTTCAGCTCGAATTGATTCGGTTGGGGGATCAGTGCTACCGCTGCCGAATCTACTTCTGGGATTTGGCTGCGTTCACGATATGGTGAAGCCAGCACTATTGGTGATATCGCAACTGGCAGTACCGAGGTTTCGCCTTGGTTATGTGTTTGGATAAAGGCGTCATTGAGACCATCAGAATAGAAACGGAATGGAGCGCTTTGAATACTGAATTCAAGGTAGTAATGGTTGTTCGCCTTTAATACGGTGGTACTTGGCTGGTAAGAACAAAAGCTTCCTACTTGAGTTAATTCACCTTGCGACAGACTCTCTGGAAGGATGAATCGGTCAAATGCAAAATGGAGTGACCAATCAGTTACGTCAAGATCACTTAAGTTATGTACCGTAAGGCCAAATCGGCAGTTGTGTTTTTGTTCAGAAAGAACAGCTAAGTCGATGCGATAATTCATATAACTTCCCTGCTAAGCCTGTTGATACAAGTTGTGTTGTGGTTTTCCGGCAAACATCAATGCGCCTTCGATAGCGTCAAATTGAGGTTCAACGATCCATTGTTGTACTGGTGGTGATAACCAGTTGAGAATGCGCTCTGCGATACTGCCCATCAGGCATACCTTGTCCGCACCTTTGCGATGCAGTGCTAGTACAAACATTTCGATATCAGCGGCGGTTTGCTTGAGCATCTCGATAGCGAGCTCATCGCCTTCGTTAGCTAGTTGAAAAATTACTGGCGAGAATTGACCGTAGTCTTTTGGAATAGCGCCTTTTGACCATTCGACGATGGCATCAACATCATTGCCAAAGTGGTTCATCACGTGTTGAGTCAGTGCTGTCTTGTTGCGAATGCCATCTTCTGCCAGCAGAACTTGTTGAATCAAGCGAAGCCCCATCACCGCGCCGCCACCTTGGTCAGAAATTGGGAATTCACGACCGCCAACCACGTGCTGCTCACCATCTTGTAGGTAGATGCCGCATGAGCCAGTGCCACCAATCATGATGGCGCCGTTTTGGCTATTGTGAGCGCCAATACAAGCACCGTAAGCGTCAGTGTTGAGCGTCATACTGGCGAAAGGGTGTGGCTGAGCCATGAAGTTGAACCATGCTGACTTTTGCTCAGCACCAGCCAGTGCAAGGCCGACATGCATATTTGAAAAATGACTTGATTCGAGTTGCCCTTGTTGTGCCGCTTGAGTAATGGCATCAATAATTGAGCTCATCGCAACATCAACACCTAAAAGGATGTTAGCGCTGCCGCTTTTCGCTTCACCAATGAGTGTGCCTTGGTCATCGCGAATACGAGCACGACAAGACGTGCCGCCACCATCAATACCTACGTAGTAAAGCGTCATGATTATTGCTCCTTACGCTGTGCTAGGAAATTGAATTGCGCAGCGGTTGCCAATAGGAACCAAGCACCGTGAGGGATCCATTGTTCGCCCCAGCGCCAGTTTTGAAGCATGTCATCTTTTTGTGCTGGTGGATTGAACGCAATGTCTTGATCATCTTCAAAGCCAGCGGTGACACCGTTACAGATACCGCCTTTGGCATTGAAAAAACCAAGCTGAGGTAAGTAGTCAGGGTTGTTATGACCGTGGCCATCAAGCATGCACATGTGGTAAGGGTTAAGGCCCAAGATCCAGTCGAGGCTGTTCTGTGAAAGCTGGATCAAACGTTCTTGCAAGCCGTGATCTTTAATATGTGGTTGAACGAGGTAAGCCATGGTTGCAATGGAACCAAGACGTGCGTTTTCACCTTGCCACCAGTAGCCGGTTTCGTTCTTCTGAGCGACGAAGAAAGCATCGCGCTTATCACCATCAACATTTTTTACGTACTGTCTTGGGTAGCCAAATGGGTTGGTGACTTTATCGGTGATGTTGATTTCGAACTGACATGCTTGTTCAACAACAATGCGAGCTTGTTCTTTGAGCTCTGCGTCAGTTTCATTATTGATGTATTCGCACAGGGCTATCACTGGCAACCCTGCTTCCGCGGCGTGGAAGTATGGGCGAGAGCCATCAGCATTAGCTGACCAGAAGTGCTCAAATGAATCATCTGACTGTTGGCGAGAGATTAAACGAGTCGCCCAAGTTCTTGCTTCTGAAAGGTATTGTTCGTCTTGTGTTACTCGGTAAAGCTCATTGGCCGCGAGTAGGGCGCAATACTCATCGATGATGTTCTCTTCACCATCGTTTAGGTACTGTAAGTTGTATTCTTTTAGGTGCCAGTAACCTTTGGTCGCGGTATCAAGATAGGTTTGGCTCGAGTAGCTACCCGATATGTCTAGTTCAGACGCTGCGGCAAGTGCTGCAATAGCCACACCAGCACCTTGTCGGTAGCCGGCTTGCAAATCTGTTGATTTATGGCCTTCTTGAGTGGAGTACGCGCAGATGTCGCGTTGGTTGATATCTTTGCTCCACTTATCGAATACTGTCATGTAGAAGTATCCAGCCGCGTCTTGCATACGTACTAAGAAATCGGCACCGAATAGCGCTTCTTCCATTAGTCGTGTCATAGAGAATTTAGGGAAATCTGGGTTGTTGCTGGTTAAGCGCACGCTTTTAAGCATGTTCCAAACTACCATTGGAATCTGTTGTGGGTTTAGGTAATTGCCATACGACAAGTGGCTAAAATACTTGCTTACATCGCCTGATGCGTCGTACCAACCACCATGAACATCAACGTATCGGTCGGTGCCAAGAATTTGGGCTTGACGATCTTTCTTATCAAAAATGCCGCCACAACGTTGTGACTTAAAGTAGTGAAGCACATCAGAAAAAGTGTGGCTCATTAGTAGGTTGTTACCAATCTCGAACACTTCAGAGCGAAGGTTGTCAAAGCGCAGGTAGTAACGTCCGCTCTCAGTGAATGCGCTGAAATCGATCGTGAAGAATTGCCCTTGATGCCAGTTTGCTACGCGACCCTGTTTTACAACGTCGAAGTTACCCACGGTAATGTGGTTGTCGGCACACACGAGCAATGCAGTGGTACTGGATAAACGCGCTTTCTTTGTCTGCAGAATAGCTTGCTTAGGAGCCGAAGATTCGTAGCCAATATGGTTGGTCAATAACAGCATCAATATTCTCCAAAGGTCCTAGTTTCTTGTGGCTAGGTACCTGAATTGTTTTGGATATAAGTAGTTAGGGTCCGCAGACCCTAACTCAGTCTTAATGTTTAGCTTTCGTGTAGGTAGCAACGAACGAAGTGGTTCTCTGCTAATTGAGTCACGCCAGGAAGTTGTTCTTTACACTTGTCCATCGCGTGAGTACAACGGCCAGCGAATGGACAGCCTACAGATGCTGGCGTCCAAAGCGGGATTTCACCTTTGTTGCCAGCTAATTGGTCATGGATTGATTTCTTTGGATCTGGAACCGCTGAAACCAATAGTTGGGTGTAAGGGTGCTGAGGGTTAGCAATTACGTCATCGGTATCACCCCACTCAACCATGTGACCCACATACATTACTGACAGGTCTTCAGCGATGTAACGCGCAGTGGCGATATCGTGGGTGATGTAAAGCAGAGACATTTGTTTCTCAAACTTCATCTCTTCCATCAAGTTCAGAACACCGGCACGAATCGAAACGTCGAGCATTGACGTCGGTTCATCGGCAAGAACGACTTCTGCACCTACCGCGATGTTACGTGCAAGGTTGACACGCTGACGTTGGCCACCAGACAGCTGGTGTGGATACTTTTTCGCTGTCTCTTTTGGTGGGATTAGGCCTACTTGCTCTAAAAGATCGTATACACGCTCTTCTAGCTCTCTCTTGTTGCCAGAAGTCACCTTCTTGTGGATCAGCAGTGGTCGAGCAATATGGTGGAAGATGTTATGGGTTGGATTCAGAGAACCAAACGGGTCTTGCCATACCATTTGCACACCTTCACGGTAATGCATCAGATCTTTACGGCTTGAGATATCTTGAATATCACGGCCTTTGTACTCAATGGTGCCGCCTGAAGGCGCGTACATTTTTGCGATCATTTTTGCTGTGGTTGATTTGCCTGAACCAGACTCACCAACGACGGCTAGGCCGCGGCTTTTGTACATTTTGAATGACACGTCGTTAATCGCACGCATCATTGGGGTTTGAATGGTGGTACTGCTTATTGGGAAGTCTTTTACGACGTTCTTACCTTCTACCAATAATTGACCGAAATCTTTGCTCATAATTGTCTCCAGAATCCTTATTCGCTTCGCTTGCTTTTTGGCGGTCGGAGCCGCCTTGTTCGTTATTCACGCTGAATCAGCGTGCAAGCTATAGCTTCCTTTGTACTATTGGGTCACCGTACAGGTGGCAGTTCGACAAGTGTCCCGGCTCGATAGAGCGCAGCTTGGTTGGCACCTTGGTACAGGTTTCATGTACACGGTCACAACGAGCTTGGAAGCGACACCCTTCAGGGATCTCTAATAAGTTCAGAGGGTTGCCTGGAATACCGGTTAGTTTTGTCTTTGGCCCTGTTAGTGGAGGGAAAGAACTACCCAGCCCTTTGGTGTAAGGGTGGTAAGGGTTTTCTAGAATATCTTGTGAGTTAGCGACCTCGATAAGCTCACCCGAGTACATGATGCCGATGCGGTCAGAGAACTCGACCATCAACGATAAGTCATGGGTGATAAACAGAATCGAGAAACCAAACTCTTCTTTTAGTGCATAGATCTTTTGTAGGATTTCGCGTTGTACAACCACATCGAGTGCTGTTGTTGGCTCATCCATGATGATCAGCTTTGGATTCAGTGCTAACGCGATAGCAATCACTAGGCGTTGACGCATACCACCAGAGAATTGGTGAGGGTAATCACTCAAACGGCTCGGGTGAATGTCTACGATTTCCAGTAAGCCTTCAGCGCGCTTTTTAGCTTGCTCACGAGTCATGTTCGTGTGACGCATGATTACGTCACAGAACTGCTCTTCCATTGGTAATACTGGGTTGAGTGCGTTCATCGCACTCTGGAATACCATCGACATCTCACTCCAACGGAACGCTTGCATACGGTCATCACTGTATTCAAGAATGTTTTCACCATTGAAGATTACCTCACCACCACTGATGTAAGCTGGCGGCTTATGAAGACGCATTAGCGAGAAAGCAACGGTTGATTTACCACAACCCGATTCACCGGCTAGACCAAATACCTCACCAGGCGCGATATCGAAGCTAACGTTGTTACACGCACGCACATCGCCTGACTCTGTGATGTAATCCACGCATAAGTTGCGGATAGAAATTAGTGGTTCAGACATGATTATTTATCTCCGCTCCAAAGTGCATTTTGTGGTGGTAGTTCTGGTTCGCGTTCTTGTTTATCTTGAGCTGCAAGCTTCTTCCAACGCTTCATACCTTTGTGAGAACGTAGTTGCGGGTTAGCAATCTCATCGACAGCGAAGTTAAGCAGAGCAAGGCCTGTAACTAGCATTGTCAGTGCGATACAAGGAGCTAACAATTCCCACCAAGCCCCAATCAGCATTGATGAAGAGGTTTGAACGTTGTAAAGCATGATGCCCCAGCTGATTGTGTTCGGGTCACCAAGACCTAGGAACGAGATTGTTGCTTCCATCATGATTGCGTACATTACTGAGCCGATGAAGCTTGCACCTACGATAGAGATAAGGTTTGGCAGAATCTCAACGAAGATGATGCGAATTGGAGACTCACCAAGTACTTCTGCTGCTTTGACAAACTCTTTTTCACGCAGTGCAAGAGTTTGAGAGCGAACAACACGGGCGCCCCAAGCCCAGGACATAAAGCCGATAACCAAGGTTATTGTGAGTGGCCCTGCCTCACCGATGAAAGCTGCTACTACGAACAGTAATGGGTATTGAGGGATAACCAGCATGATGTTCATTGCAGCGGTTAGTACATCATCTACACGACCACCGAAGTAACCTGCAGAAACACCGATAACGGTTGCTAGTAAACATACTGTTAGACCAGCACCGAAGCCTACAGCGAGCGATACGCGTGCGCCGTATACCACTTGTGACCAAACGTCACGGCCCATACGAGTCGTACCTAATACGTGGTCTGCTTTTTTAGACATGATCAACGTGCGACGGTCGTCTGCAAGGTTTTGTGCCACCCAGCCGTTCGGGCTAGTTTGTGCAGACTTAACAACAAAGCCTGGGTACTCGTGTGGGTTACCTGTGCGCTTGTCTGGTGCATGTTTGGTGATCAGTGGAGCAGCAAGAGCGCCAAGAACAAAGATGCTTAGGATGATGACGCCAGTTAGGGCCATCGGGTTACGCCAAATGAGTTTTAGAAAGTCTTTCATGATTATTTACCACCCTTACGAAGACGAGGGTCAAGAACTACGTACAGCATGTCTGCAACCAAGTTAAAGAACAGCATGAATAGCGTCATGATAAGTAGCTGACCTTGCAGTACTTGGTAATCACGAGCGTTAATTGCGTTGAAAAGTACGCTGCCAAGACCTGGGTAGTTGAAGATGATTTCGATAATTAGCTGACCACCGATTGCCATACCTAGCGACATAGAAAGTGCTGTCACACTTGGTAGCATTGCGTTACGCGCTGCGTAGTTGAATACCACTCGGTTTTCGCTCAGGCCTTTGCCTTTCGCCATAGTGATGTAGTCTTCAGCAAGCAGGTTGATCATGTTGTTACGCATGTTCACTAGGAAGCCACCAATTTGAACAACTGAAGCACAGAACAGCGGTAAGAAAGCGTGGTAAGCCACATCTTTAATGAATGCCCAGCTTGTCCAATCAGGCACAGTACCAGCGGTGTAAGCGTAACCCGTCGGGAACCACTTCAAGCCGATTGCAAAGGTAAATAGTGCAATCATCGCGATAACTACTTGAGGAACGGCTTGTAGAATCAGCATTCCTGGCGTTACAAAGGCATCGTATTTACTGCCACGTTTCCACGCCGCGAAAATACCTAGGATTGAACCGATAGAGAAAGAAAGAATTACAGCGGTACCAGCTAAGAAAAGCGACCAGCCGAATGCTCCACCCAACAATGAGTTTACAGAAAGAGGGTAGAATTGAATTGATGTACCAAGCTCCCAGCTAAGGATGTTCTTCATGTACGCTGCGTATTGAACTAGCAAGCCGCCATCAACGAAACCTAATAGCTCTTTCATTGCAGCAATACGTTCTGGAGTAACTTGTACCGAAGCGTTCGCAAACATCATGGTAACTGGGTCACCAGGCATTGCTCTTGGAATAATAAAGTTTAACGTCGCTGCAACTAATAGCGCGACAAAATAAAATGACAAACGTCTTAAAAAATAACCCATAACTCACACCTTACTCACCCAGATTGTTTCCCTGTTTCTGGATTCAGGTCGCTCCTAGCGAAATTTGGAACGAAAAATCCCCTGACGACGAGCGCCATACTTTCAATTGAGAGTGTGGGGATTTTTATAAGCGGCGTAAGAGATTACGCCGCAAGGATTGAACGATTACTTATTTAACTGGTTTTAGGTCCAGTACATGAAGTAGACGCTCTGGAATACCAGCCCAAATGTTTGGACGGCCTTTTGGATTTTCTTCGTTCCACCAACCAGTGAAGCGAGTTGTGTTGTATTGGTACATGTAAGCACCAGACATCACAGGGATTGTCACTTGGTCTGCAGCGATGATTTGCTGGATACCGTGTGCAATGTCTAGCTGTTCGTTCTTATCAGCTGTTTTGTAGAAGCTGTTTAGAAGACCATCTAGTTTGTCGTTTTTGTAGAAGTGCATAGCGAAACGAGGCATACCGTCACCAGATTGTAGTGATGAGTTGTAAGCACTGTTCCAGTACGTGTATGGATCCGCACCGTGGAAGTAGTTTGTGTATGCTACGTCGTATGTACCTTCAAGCATTGCTTGGTTGTATACAGAGAAGTCTGGCGTACGAGCTTTCGCTTTGATGCCTACTTCGTTTAGCTGCTCTACCGCTAGTTGAACTGTGTTGTTGAAGTCAGTCCAGCCGTTTGGCGATTGGATCATTAGTTCGAAAGACTTACCAGATGGAGTGTCAACAAAACCATCATTGTTTACATCTTTGAAGCCAGCGTCAGCAAGAAGCTTCTTCGCGCCTTCAGCGTTGTAAGTGTTAAAGCCTTTGTACTTGTTGTGAGTCTTTTCATCAGACCAAGCTTCGAATGCGTAGCCAAGACCAGATGCGAAGTCGTTCACTGTACCGCCACCGTAGAATGCGATGTCGATGATAGTTTGACGGTCAAGCGCCATAGAGAAGGCACGACGGAATTCAACGTTGCTTAATGCTTCATGCTTCGCAGCATCTGGGTGCTTGAAGTTAACAACGAATGCTTGTGTACCTGCAGGCGGGTACCAGTAGTGGTGTTTAGGGCTAGCTGCCGCGTACGTACGGTCGATATCTGGAACGAAAGAAGACGTCCAGTCCATTTCACTGTTTACAACTTTACCTAGGAATTGGTCGTTGTTAGCAATTTGTGGAACACGTAGACAGTCAACATCTAGGTTGTCTGCATCCCAGTAGTTCGGGTTTGCACACTGGATGTATAGTTGTGCTGTAAACGTATCGATTTCTGTAAATGGACCAGAACCTACCGGGTTTTCATTGGTAAACGTTGATGGATCTTTAACGTCTTTCCAGATGTGCTTAGGTACTACAGGTACTTTAGCAATCTCGTAAGGTACGTTTGAGTTTGCTTCTGTTAGGTTGAACTTAACTTGGTTGTCGTTTAGTTTTTCTACAGAAGTTACCCAAGAGTTGATACCAGATTGGTCAAGCTCTGGCTTCTCTTTTACAAGGTTGAAAGAAAAAACAACGTCATCAGCAGAGAAAGTTTCTCCATCAGACCATTTAACACCCTTACGAATGTCGAAAACAACGCTCATCAGATCATCTGACATTTTGAAGTTTTCAGCTAGACGGAACACAGGAGTGTTACCGTGCATTTCGTTAAATACTACTAGCGGCTCGTATAGGAAGTCAGTTGTAGTATGAAGGTTAGTAGCACCAAGGTACGGGTTAAAGTTACGTACGAATGTTGTGTACTCTTTCGGGTGAATAGTCAGTTCGCTGCGTTCTGCAGCTGTTGCTACTGATGCAAAACCTGTCGTAGCAGTTGCAATAATTGCTGTTGCTAGTGCTGTTTTTTTTATATTGGCAAGCATAGCTGTTCCTTACTATTTGCTTTCATTTCACTAATGGATTGAATGTTATCTATCGCTAATTGGTTACTAGATACACACTCTGGTTAAAGGCCTACCTCTTCTTCGTTGCTCCAGATTCATCGCTGTTTCTGAGAAGTGGTAAGAGTGGCCTGTAGGCCTTTGGCAGGAGTAAGAAAACACCTTATCGATGAATTAATCAAACTCGTTTCCCGTCAAAAACGTTAAAAACAGATAACCTCACGTCATTAACGTCAAAACAAGGCGCTTTGGTGGTTTTTTGTTCGTAATTGTTAGGGTGATGTGACTCGCAACTAGTTGAGTGTTGAATATTATATGTAAGTGGTTACTTACATCGGGTGTTTTTAAAGATGGCGGTTATTTCTAATTTAATCTAATTGTAGATCTTGGTCACTTACTAATTTTACGTTAAATTTTCCGAGAAAATTAAATCTGCCGTTCTGTTGTGACTCGCTTCTCAAACTGCAACAAATAGTCAGGCTACGGTTAGAATCGGTGGAGAATAGAGCGAAAATCGGTAGCTGATGCCGATACTCATTACGTCGAAATAGCGTGATATTTCTCTTGTTTAAAGCTGTAAAAGAAGTGGGAGTGAACGGCTCTAATTGTGCTTTTTACGACTCTTATATGTACAAAAAAGCCCACGCAAGGTGGGCTAATAGAGTGATGTTAGTTCAGGATTAACTGGTCAGTAACTTCTGTAGTTTGTCTCTGAGCATCTCAATGTGCGTTCTCTCTGGTGTCTGTTCTTTACAGTGTTCGAGAATGAACTCGATAGAGCTTAGTACTGTTCGCCAGCGAGGTGTTTTAGGCAGCGTTTCTACACGTAGGTATTTGTCTAACGTTCGCGTTTGTAGTGTGCTTCTGTCTAGATAAACGCGCCATAAGCCACTCTTCTCTGCGAACGCAAACTTGGTTTCTCCGGTAACCGATTCCCAGTAGAGGATGGCGTTGGTCATCGCGTCGACTAAGACTTCACGCATTAACTCTTGTTTGTTTTTACCTTCTCCCGTGGCTTTATCTGCCAGACGAGTAAACTCACCACCGAGTTCTTTCAGCTGTTGCAGTTTGTCCTTGTCACCTTCAAAGGCATAGCTAGAAAGCGCTTCAACAGCCGTCTCAAGGTTATTGATACGGTTTGACTTAACACCACCGCCAACATTGAATATGTACATGGTGTCTAGTCCAGAGCCCTCAGGTAACTTGAGGATGTCACTCGGTATGCGCTGACGAGTGTCATCTATATAGATGTCGATATCGCCACAGTAGTGTGCTTGTTCCACTTTCAGGTATTTAGGCGCGATGATTTCGTCGGCCATTGAGCGCTTAAGTTGCTCTTGTCCGCGCCTAAAGAGTTTAGCTGCCGCTTCATTGGCAAAGCGAATACGTTGGTCATCACGAATGCAGATGATGGCCTCTGGTGCAGATTCTAGCTGCTCGAGTAAACGTCCTTGAGTTTCTAGCAAGTTAGCTTCAACCATCGCTCTGTGCTTGAGCTCTAGTTGTAGTTGGTCGTTCTCAAGGCGTCTCTGCTCAGCTTTACTTGCTGATAGATGTGCTGTGATTCGAGCTGCTAGCTCTTGTTTGTTGAATGGCTTAGACAAATAGTCATTAGCGCCGGCTTCGAAGCCGCGTACACGGTCTTCTGCTTGGTTGAGCGCGGTCAGCATTATGATCGGTAGTTGCGCATGGTCATATTGCTTACGCAGTGTCTCACACACTTGATAGCCGCTCATGCCCGGCATCATGATATCGAGGAGCAATAGTTCTGGCTTCTCTTTTTCAATCAACTCGATGGTTTCAGGGCCATCGCAGGCTGTACGTACTCGATAGCCTTCTAGTTTCAAGAAGCTGTCTAGTACACGAAGGTTAACGGGTTCATCATCCGCGATAACCAGCAGTGGACCATCAGGGTTCTCATTGATGACGCTGTTTTCTTGCTGCGTGTTATCAATCAAGTCAGGCGCTTTGAAGTGTGAGTAGCTACCTGATTCGTTGTAGTTTTTAAGTTCTTCTTCTGTTGCCAGAGGCAGAGTAAAGCTGAACGTAGTACCTAGCATTGGCTGGCTACTTACGTATAGCGAACCCCCCATTAATTCAATTAACTGGCGACTGATCGATAAGCCAAGGCCTGCACCTTGGCGATAGTTACTGGCGTCTTGGCCAGCTTGAATCAGAGGTTCGAAGATATGTTCAAGATACTCTGCTGGTATGCCTTGGCCTGTATCGACCACTTGCACACGAATGTTGTCGTCGATTACGCTCGCAGAGATAACGATTTTACCTTCTGATGTGTACTTGATGGCATTGCCGACCAAGTTATACATCACCTGCTCAAGGCGCTGAGGATCGGAGGATACTAGCCCTAAATCACTCGGCACTTGGTTAATAATACGAATCGGTTTATTGCCCAACAGGTGATGAGATAGCTCAAGCACCAAGCTGGTGGCAGCAGACAGATCAACCGCAGATTTCTTAATGTCCAAGCTACCGTAACGCATCTTGTGATAATCAAGCAGATCATCAACCAAGGTTGCTAGTCGCTGACCACTGTTGATGATGATATCCAACTGGTATTTCTGGTTCGCCGGAATAGGGCCATTCGCACCCGATATCAGAGCTTCAGCAATACCAACCATACCATGCAGTGGTGTTCTCAATTCGTGTGAGGTGGTTGCTAAGAATTCATCTTTGAGTTTGTTGGCTAGCTGTAACTCATCATTTTGTTTCTGGATGGTCTTAAGGTTGTCCTCAAGTTCATCATTTTGACTCTTGATCAGCTGCATCTTGTCACGAATTGAACGTTGCATTCGCTCAAAGCTGACAGCCAAGCGACCGATTTCGTCTTTGCGCTCTGTATTGATCATGGTTTCATCAAGGTCACCGGCAGAGACTTTCTCGGCTGCCCATGTCAGTTTAAGCAGCGGGGAGGTGATGAAGTTTGATAAATAGTGCGATGCAACCACCACCAGAATGATGGCGGTGAGCATGACGATAACGAAGATCTTTTCTAGCTGGTGAATACGTGCGAAGGCTTCTTTTTCTGGAAGCTCAACGACCAAAGCCCAAGTGGCGTACTTAAGCTCAATAGGTGTATAGGCCGCAATGATGGCTTGATTCTGAGTGTTATCGAATGTGCCAACAGCGGTTTCGCCAGCTAGTGCTTTGTCCACTACATCTAGGCTTAGATTGATAGATTCTTGCGAATGAGCGAGGCTACGAGGTAAGTGGTCACTACCAACGAGCAAAGTTTGAATGTTAGAGCTCTTGTTTAGATCGGCAATCAGCTTAGTGATGCCGTTGATTGGCAGCCTAAACATCGCGTAACTGTGTAAGTAACCCTGCTGCACAATAGGTGCACCTAACCATGCCGTCTGTTTACCGTTCTCGTCCTTAAAGTCAGAGACAATAACTGGCGTGTAATCTTCATTTGACTTGCGTCGGTCTGTGACGTCTTTGGCCAGGCGCTTGAAGGTAATACCTAGGTTTGAGTCCTTGTACTTACCAGTCAGCAAGTTAGTGCCGTAGTCGTCATTTTTGAAGACGGAGTAAGCAACGTTACCGTTGATATCAACCAATAAAATATCGTCAAAATCGGAGCGCTTAAGCAACTCTAGATAGGCGTTATGATAGCGCTTATGCAGTAGGCGATAACGTTCACTACCAATATAGCTGCTCGATTCTGGAAGAATGGATGTTTTGATCTGATCACCAGAACCTTGGATATAACGTTGCTGAGCATTGCTGCGAGCTTCGTCAATATCCAAGCCTAGGCGTTGGAAGGCATTGATTAAGCCATAGAAGCGTCCGCCACTGGCATTGGCTAGTTCTGAGCGAACAAAGCCCATGACTTGGGATTCTTGAGCCTGTAGGTAGTCGACAATCTGTTGTTGCTTAGTATCACGAACAGAAACAAGGTGCGAAGTACTTTGTTCCTGAAGATCCTGACTGTGCGATTGGAGGAAAAATATCGCGATAAGTGTCACTGGAGTAATACTAAGGACAAGAAATGCCAGCATTAGGGTGTTTTGAAGGCGCTTAAACTTCTGCTTACGATAAAATCTAAACATAAATTGGGTACTACTTTCCTTTGATGTACTGCTAAAAGGGGCGAAAACAAGTACAGAGAATAGAATTAATGGTTTCCAATTTAACGAAATTAACGAGTTTTTTTACTTTGACAAGTAAGTGGTATTTAAAGCGTGTGCAAAAGCTCACTTTTATAGACTTTTGACAAAAATATGAACAGACAGCGCAGATAATGACCCTGCGCTGTGCTAGAGAGGCTACTTGTTTGCGTGGTAGATCGCGAATTTGGTGGTCTTATTTAGAGTCGCGCATTTTCCAAATGCTTGCTCAATAATTGGGATGTATTTTAAGAAGCTGTTGGCAACAATGATCAGCTCACCAGAACGGTTTAAATACTGTGGAGCCTGCGCCAGAAGGGTTTCTGTTGCACTGTAGCTCGTATCCAAGCCCGAGTGGAATGGTGGGTTGCTGATAATGAATTGATAGTCTTGCGCTGTATCAGAGTAGACATCAGAAGCGAAAACTTTGCCCGTTAAGCCGTTCGCTTCCAAAGTTGCTTGGCTAGACGCTACTGCAAACGCACTGATGTCGCACATCTCAAGTTCAATATCAGGATTGCGAGAGGCCATTACTGCACCGAGTACACCGGCACCGCAACCGAAGTCCAACACTTTGCCCTTCAACGTTGGTAATGTATCTAGCAGAAGCTGGCTACCGACATCAAATTCACCATGGCTAAATACACCTGGCAGGCTTTTTACGGTAAGTGACTGCTCACCAATGTTCACCGTGTAGGTTTTAAACCAGTCTTGCAGGTTAAAAGCGGCTGGCTGCTCAAAGCATTGACCCCAGTAGAAAGAGCAACGACGCGCTGAATCGTATTTTACGACCTTACCGTAAGCGGCAAACATCTTCTCAACGCTTTTCACGCCAGAGCGGTTCTCACCAACCACAACAATCTCAGTGTCCTTGCCTAGTTTGGCAAACAGCATTGCCAGTAAAAATTCAGCTTCAGCTTTTGCTTTTGGCCAGTACAACATCACTAAGTCAGCTTTGGTCTCTTCGGTAAACTCAGCGCCGTAAAAACGTTGGATCGTGCTGTAGCCTTCAAGCTGACGGTAGTAGCTGTAGTTTGAAGTAAATACAGAGACTGATTCACAGTGTTTTGCTAACTCAACAGGGAATAAGTCTTCAGCCTCACCGGCAACTAAAACATGTTTACCTTCAAAGTAGGCAAGTTGGCGCTCAGCAATCTGGCTTGGGGCAATATAAGCTGACATAGGACACTCTATTGAATCGTTAGCAAAAAATGAGGGCGGATTTTCGCATAATCCGCCCAAAGCTTGAAGTGTTTAATACTCGTTCGGCAAGTAAGTGATTGAAGAGCGGTTTAACTCTTGTCTTGCTGATTTAAAAAGTCCTTAAACTCTTCATCGTAGATGTTAAATAGAACAATGGTAATCGCAAAAATCAGCGGGCCGTAGATAAGACCAATCAGTCCGAATAGTTGGATACCACCCAGTAGCGAGAAGAAGATCATTAGGGTGTTCATACCCGCACTGCCTTGCATTAACAGCGGTCGTAGTAGGTTATCTATCGAGCCAACAATCGCCACGCAGTAAACGGTTAGGAAGATAGCCCAAGTCGTGTCACCGGTTAAGAACAAGTAAGCCGCCGCCGGGATCCAAATTAGCGCAGTACCTACTACTGGGATGAAAGAGGCAAAGCCCATCATGGTGCCCCAGAATAGGCCTGGGAAGCCAGCAATCCACATACCGAAACCACCAGCTATACCTTGTGCGATTGCAGTTAGGAATGATCCCATCACTGCTGATTTCGATACTTGCTCAATCTCAGCGAGAAGTTTGTCTTCTTGGCTGCGAGACAGAGGAAGAATGTGGCGAACCACACTGATGATTTTGTCATGATCTCTTAGTAGGAAGAACAGAACGAACAGCATCAAGAAGAAGTCCATCAAGAAGTTGGTCGCATCACCAAGGATCTTTGCACTGATGCCGACAAGCTTAGAGCCAAAGCTCGTCGCGAACTCGCCAACTTTTTGTGCGATAGCCTTAGGCTCAATGTTATCGAAAGGCAGGTAGTTATTTACGAACGACAGCGCTTTAACCACGATAGGGTGCTCAAACAGGGTTTGAATACCGCCATGTGTGACCCATTGATAAGTGTTTTGAGAAAATAGAGAGCCTTGCTGCACAATCGCTGCAAATACTGCCAGTAAAGGGATAACAATAATAAAGGTTAAGATCACACAAGATAGCAAGGAGACGAGGTTTGCTTTGTTCGGGATCTTCTTTTCAAGCCACTCATGGATCGGAAACATTAACAGTGAAATGATGAAGGCCATCACGATTGAGTTAACGTATGGTTCTATAAGTAGGTAACAAGCATAAGCCGCGGCGAGCAGCGCAATGATGATTACCCAGTGACTGGAATTGATTTTAATTTTTTCTGACACGGTAATGGTCTCTATATTTGCGTTCTGAGTTTATAATGGCTGCAAAACAGAGAGTTAGCAATGAGGAGTTTTGATAATGGGATGCTGTAATAAAGATAAGAAATGCCAAGATGAAGAGCAGCACACGAAAAAAGAGATCCCTTGGTTCAGAATGTTCCTTGGTACGCTGATGCTGTTGGTTTTCTTGTTCTGGGAACGTTAAGCGCTTTGCCGACATTGGATGACGGATGTGAAAGGGAGGTTCCCTTAAAAAAGCTGAGTGCCATCCATTAAAAAGGGCTGCGTTAATGCAGCCCTAAATTCAATCAGTTAGCGGCTTATCAGCGCTTATGATTATTTGCTTTCTGCAGCAATAATCGCAAGAGAGCGGTCAGCGGCTTCTAGTGTCGCATCAATCTCTTTTGAACCGTGAGCAAGCGATGTGAAGCTAGCTTCGAATGCTGAAGGCGCAAGGTACACACCGTGATCTAGCATTAGGTGGAAGAAGCGCTTGAAGCGTTCTACATCACACTTAGTTACATCTTCGTAGCAGGTTACTGTTTCTTGCTCAGTGAAGAAGAAGCCAAACATGCCACCAACTTGGTGTACTAGCATTGGGATGCCGTGCTTGTCAGCAAGTTGCTTGAAGCCACTCGCTAGCTGCTTAGTTTTTGATGCTAGACGCTTCTCGTTGCCTTCTTCACGTAGAAGGTTCAGACATGCATAGCCTGCAGCCATTGCTACTGGGTTACCAGAAAGAGTACCCGCTTGGTAAACTGGACCCGTTGGTGCGATGTATTGCATCACGTCTTTACGACCACCAAAAGCACCTACAGGCATACCGCCACCGATAACTTTACCTAGACACGTTAGGTCTGGCTTGATGTTGTAGTAAGCCTGCGCACAGCCTTCAGCCACACGGAAACCTGTCATCACTTCATCAAAGATTAGTAGTGCGCCTTCTTGGTCACAGATCTCACGTAGACCTTCGTGGAAGCCTTCTACTGGTGGGATACAGTTCATGTTGCCCGCTACAGGTTCAACGATGATACAAGCGATCTCACCTTTGTTTGCTTCAAACAGCTCACGCACAGAGTCTAGGTTGTTGAATGTCGCCGTTAGTGTGTGCTTAGCGAAGTCTGCTGGTACGCCTGGAGAGCTTGGCTGACCTAGAGTCAAAGCGCCAGAACCTGCTTTTACAAGTAGGCTGTCTGCGTGGCCATGGTAGCAGCCTTCAAACTTAAGAATTTTGTCACGACCAGTAAAGCCACGAGCAAGGCGAATCGCGCTCATGGTTGCTTCAGTACCTGAGCTAACCATACGTAGCTGTTCCATTGAAGGAACCATCTCAGACACAAGCTCAGCCATTTTGATTTCAGTTTCAGTTGGAGCACCGAAGCTAAGACCACGTTGAGCCGCTTCAATTACTGCATCACGGATAACCGCGTGGTTGTGACCAAGGATCATTGGACCCCAAGAGCCAACGTAATCGATATATGCTTTACCATCAGCATCAAAAATAAGTGGGCCATCAGCGCGTTCAACGAAGATTGGAGAACCACCTACGCCATTGAATGCACGAACTGGAGAGTTTACGCCACCAGGAATAGTTTGCTGTGCTTTTTCGTACAGCTCTGCTGATTTGGTCATTGATATATCCTCTTTTGACTGTCGGACCAATTGGCAGGCATTGTACCTATCCATAATCCAACTAGGAATGGTTTAGCTGATATAATCGCCCGAATCTGATTATTTTGTGTGGTTGCACATTCATTTTGTTTTTATTTGATGAGTTTTTAGCAGGAAAAACGGCGATCAGGTGGTGAATACTTGAACGTTTCAGTCAGGTATTGGATAATCAGCAGAATATAAGAAAATACTCAACAACTATGGTCTCGAATTAGATTTGTATCATGTTGTTTTTGACACAGGTAAGAGAGGTTGTCGTGAGCGAAGCAAATATCCCATTGTCTTTTTCTGATGCAGCAGCTACCCGCGTACAAACGCTGATTGCTGAAGAAGAAAACCCAGAGCTAAAACTGCGTGTATACATTACAGGTGGTGGTTGTAGTGGTTTCCAATACGGCTTCACATTCGATGAAAAAGTAAATGATGGCGACACTACGATTGTAAATAGCGGTGTAACGCTGGTTGTCGATCCAATGAGCCTACAATACCTAATGGGTGGCGTGGTTGATTACACTGAAGGCCTAGAAGGCGCACGTTTCTTTGTGAACAACCCAAATGCAACAACTACATGTGGTTGTGGTGCATCATTCAGCGTATAGGCCGAGATTAACGTCGCTTAATTGAAAGCCATATTCGAAGCATCGTAAACGCCGGACTTATGTTCGGCGTTTTTGTTTTTTACACCCTTCATTTTCACTGCCCATTTAGTACACGGCATATTTTTCAAACTGTCGATAGTGTCCAACTTCATTTGTTCTTGGTCTGTTAAGGTTACTCATGTGCATCAGGAAGTTGCACACGATGCGATTGAGCTAATTTACGCGCCTAATGCGCCAGAAAAGGATTTGCTATGCCCACTCTATTTTCTAACTCGCCACTTTTTCAGAAACTTAAACAGCCGTGGTTGGTCTCTCTGACTTTGGTCATACTGCTTTCTATCTGGCTGGGTTTAGGTGTGGGACAAGCCGAAGAGTCGCCTGAGCGAAAAGCGACAGAGATTCCATTAGCCAAGGTTTCTTACCAAACATTTACCTCATTACCCACCTTTAGAACCATTGATTTATACGGTCGAACAGCGCCCGATAGACATGCGCGATTAGGCGCAGAGGTTGCGGGCAAGGTCGTCAGGCTCAACGTTGCCAAGGGTGATACTGTAAAAGCAGGACAAGCTATTGCTCAGATCGATAAAGGCGACTTGGAAATACAGTTAGAGCGAGCATCGGCTCTGTATCGCCTCAAACAGAAAGAATTTAGAGCGGCGCAGTCATTGAAGAAAAGAGGGCTGCAAGGGGAAATTGCTTACACCACTGCAGAGGCTTCGTTAACAGAAGCGAAAGCTATGATGCGCAATGCGGAGTTGGCTTTAAAGAATACTGTGATTACTTCGCCTTTCTCGGGTGTGGTTCAAGATTTAATGGTCGAGCTCGGTGATTTCGTTGGCGTTGGCGACCCCGTTGCTGGTGTGATTGACCTTGACCCTCTGGTGATTAAAGCGGATGTCAGTGAGCGTCATATTCAGCATCTGTTAGCCAATCAAGATGCATTGGTTCGTCTACTTGGCAGAGAGGAAGTAGAAGGGCGATTACGTTATGTGTCTCGAATCTCTTCAGCTTCTACTAATACCTTCCCAATCGAAATTGAAATCGATAACTCTGATGGCTTACTGCCCGCCGGTGTCAGTGCTGAAGTAAAACTCAATCTAGAAACAAGAGATGCTATCAAGGTGACACCTGCGATGTTGGCATTAGACGAAGCGGGTAACCTAGGAGTTAAAACTCTGGTGTCAGTTGATGATGCGCCAAGCGTTAAGTTTGTTGGCATACAGCTAGTGAAGGCTGAGCAAGATGGAGTTTGGCTCACGGGCTTAGGTCAACAGGTCGATATTATTACCGTCGGACAAGGCTTTGTACGTGATGGTGATTCGGTGATTGCGGTTGAGCAAGGTGCTGAACTCTCAAATACAGTGGCTGAGTAGGAGATAACTGATGTATTCAATTATTGATGCAGCTTTGTCTCGTGCTCGCACCATGCTTTCTCTGTTGGCGCTTATTCTGGTCGCAGGTGTTATTACTTATATCACGATACCTAAGGAGTCGAGCCCCGATATCACCATCCCGATTATCTATGTTTCAGTTGGGCATCAAGGGATCTCACCAACCGATGCTGAGCGTCTGTTAGTTCGACCTATAGAACAAGAGCTTAGATCCATTGAGGGCGTAAAAGAGATGAATTCAACCGCCGCAGAAGGGCATGCTTCTGTGGTGTTGGAGTTTAATGTTGGGGTTGACCTTACCAAAGCGATGGCCGATGTACGTGACGCCGTTGATCTTGCCAAGCCAAAACTACCAGAAGACAGTGATGAGCCGACGGTTAATGAGGTAACCCTCGCTTCTGAGCAGCCTGTGCTATCTGTGGTGTTATTCGGTACTGTTCCTGAACGTACCATAGTGCAAATTGCTCGAGAGCTTGGAGATAAATTAGAGAGCTATCGCCAAATATTAGAGGTCGATATTGCCGGTGACAGAGAAGACATTGTTGAAATCATCGTTGACCCTCTGCTTATGGAAAGCTACAGCCTAGATCAAGCCGATATCTATAACCTGATTGCGCTAAATAACCGCGTTGTAGCGGCTGGGTTTGTTGATACTGGTTATGGTCGATTCTCGGTCAAAGTCCCTTCGGTGTTTAACTCCTTAAAGGATGTGCTTGAGTTACCTATCAAAGTGGATGGCAAACAGGTCGTTACTTTTGGTGATGTAGCCACAGTTCGTCGAGCATTTAGAGATCCAGAGAGCTTTGCGCGTTTAGATGGGAAATCTGCGGTGGTCTTGGATATCAAGAAGCGAGCGGGTGAGAACATCATTGAAACCGTAGAGCTGGTGAAAGCGGTAATGGCTGGGGCTCAGCAGCAAGCTGAGTGGCCAAACAATCTGTTGGTTAAATACACTTGGGATGAATCGAAAGATGTGAAGATCATGCTCAATGATCTTCAAAACAACATCTTATCCGCCATCATTCTGGTGGTGATCGTAATCATCGCTATTCTTGGTGTGCGTACTGCTTTGTTAGTCGGCATCTCAATTCCTGGCTCATTCCTCACGGGGTTATTGGTTCTCTCAGTATTTGGGTTAACCGTTAACATTGTAGTGCTGTTCTCTTTGATTATGGCGGTGGGGATGTTGGTCGACGGCGCGATTGTGGTGACTGAATTTGCCGACAGGAGAATGCAAGAGGGAGAAGGACGTAAAGATGCCTACCGAGATGCCGCTAAGCGGATGGCGTGGCCTATCACCGCTTCTACAGCAACGACTTTAGCAGCATTTGCTCCGTTGCTGTTCTGGCCGGATGTGACGGGCGAATTCATGAAGTTCTTACCGCTAACTCTGATCGCGACTTTAACGGCTTCATTGATTATGGCGCTGTTGTTTGTGCCGGTTTTAGGTGGCTTGATTGGTAAACCTCAGTACGTTTCGCCTCAGAGTCAAGCTCGAATGGTGGCTTTGCATAATGGTGATTTTACTCAAGCGACAGGCTTAACTAAGGCTTACTACCACACACTTTCTTTAGCGATTAAGCACCCATTTAAAATTCTGTTTAGTGCGATACTACTCGCGGTTGCGGTAGGCTTTACTTACTCTAAAGCAGGTCTAGGAGCCGAGTTTTTCCCTGAGGTTGATCCACCATTCTTTAACGTTAAAGTGCGCTCACATGGTGATCTATCTATCCAGGAAAAAGATGAGATCATGCGCGATATTGAGCTGATGATGCTCAATCATGATGAGTTCGATACCGTTTACACGCGTACTGGTGGTGACGACCAGATAGGTTTGATTTCGATAACACCTGTTGACTGGCAATACCGCCGCAGCGTTAAAGCGATCATCGAAGAACTTAAAGAGCAAACTGCTCAATACGCTGGCGTTGAGATTGAATATAAGTTCCCAGACGCTGGCCCGCCAGTTGAAAATGACTTGGTGATCGAGCTGTCGGCTAAAACGCCCGAGCAGCTTAATCAGGCAGCAAAGATTGTAAGAAGCTGGGCGGATGGTAATCAGGCACTGACCAATATCAGCGACACTGCAAGCAAAGACGGTATCGATTGGAAGGTGGATATCCGCCGTGACGATGCCGCGCGTTTTGCAGCTGATGCCACCTTGGTGGGTAATACCGTTCAATTTGTAACGAATGGCTTAAAAATTGGTGATTATCTTCCTGATGACTCAGCAGAAGAAGTCGATATCTTGGTGCGTTATCCGAATGATAAAAGGGATATCGGACGCTTCGACCAGCTAAGAGTCAAAACGCCAGCAGGCCTGGTTCCGATAACTAATTTTGCTCAGATCGTTCCAGACCACAAGCAAGACACCATCAAACGCCTTGATGGTAAGCGAGTCGTCAACATCATGGCAGATATGGAAGAAGGGTATAACCTTGCTTTAGAACTGCCAAAGATCGAGCAGGCGTTAAGTGAACTAGGGCTTCCAGATAGCGTAGATTTTCGTATTCGTGGTCAAAATGAAGAGCAGGAGAACTCGTCAGCCTTTTTGCAAAGTGCATTCTTAGTAGCACTAGCGGTGATGGCTTTGATTCTTATCACTCAGTTCAACAGCTTCTATCAAGCCTTCTTAATTCTAAGTGCAGTCTTGTTCTCTACGGTTGGCGTGTTCGTTGGCTTACTGATTTTCCAACGTCCGTTTGGCATCGTGATGTCGGGAATTGGGGTAATAGCGCTCGCCGGCATAGTCGTGAACAACAACATCGTGTTGATTGATACTTATAATCAGCTCATCAAAAGAGGCTTGGACAAGCGAGATGCGATTCTAAGAACTGGTGTTCAGCGTTTAAGGCCAGTAATGCTCACGACGGTTACGACTATCTTAGGTTTAATGCCGATGGTGTTAGAGATGAACATCGACCTGATTAATCAAAAGATAGAGTTTGGCGCGCCAAGTACACAATGGTGGTCACAGCTTGCGACCGCTATTGCTGGTGGTTTGGCGTTTGCCACGGTGCTGACTTTAGTATTAACCCCTTGTTTGTTAATGCTTGGACGGAACAACAAACCTGAAAAACAGTAGCTAGTTGTGGTATGTGAGCATAAAAAAGAGCGCCTTGATGGACGCTCTTTGCATTTTCTATTTTGCTGTGAAGCTACAAACGCCTAGTTAGTCGCTAGTAACTGACCGTATCGCTCAAGGTTCTTCAATCGAATCTCAGAGTTTGCAATAAAGGTTGCTTTTGCCTTACCCGTTAGAGACTTAGATTGAGGTAACTTCACGGTACGCGCATTCTTGTGAACGCCATTAACTAAGAACTCGTAGTGCAAGTGTGGGCCTGTTACACGGCCTGTGCCGCCCAGAGTACCAATAGTTTGACCTTGCTTAACTCGTTGCCCTGTTTTCACCATGCGTTTCTTCATGTGCAGGTACTTAGTGATGTAAGTGTTGCTGTGTCGGATGAACACGTAGTTACCGTTGAACTGGTTGTAACCAGATTTCTGTACGATACCATCACCGGCGGCCCAGATAGGTGTGCCAACTGGGGCTGCATAGTCGGTGCCTCGGTGAGCACGAACCTTACCGGTTACTGGGTGTTTTCGGCGTGGGTTGAAGTTCGAGGTTACACGACGAAAATCGATAGGAGAGCGCAGGAAGGCTTTCTTCATCGCTCGGCCGTTTTCGTCGTAGTAGTTACCGCTTTTATCGTCTAATACCGCAGTAAATGAATCGCCTTGGTTTTTGAATACAGCTGCCATGATTTTGCCACGACCAATCACTTCGCCTTCAACCACCTTCTCTTGATATAAGATTTTAAAGCTGTCGTTCTTACGAATATCCAATGCAAAGTCGATATCCCAACCAAAGATACCCGCAAGCTCCATGATTTGGTTGGCGGTTAAGCCTGCACTGACGCCTGCATTCCAGAAGTTAGAGGTAATATTGGCTTCGGCGTAGTTGTATTGGTAAGCGACTTCTTTTTTATCAAAACTTGAAGTGAATGAATCGCCGGATTTGGTGATTTTGAAGCTTTCAAACGCGCTTAGTTGGCGTTTGAGCTGAATAAGGTCGTTGTTCTCATCGAATCCGAACTGCAGCACATCACCTGGTCTTAGGTTCGAGAGCTGCTTTTTGATGTCTTGATTGGTATTGAGAAGGTTGAGTAACAAGCGGTATGAGAGACCAATACGTTCAAATAAAACAGAAGTGCTTTCGCCAGAGCGAACCGTGTATTTTTCCCAGTTAAGGACAGCCGTTGGTGGCGCGTCATTCGAGCTTACTAGCGCAGAAGCATCGATGCTCAAAGGGTAGTGTTTTCCTACAACAAGCGCGCCCGTATCGTCACGTAAGCTGTTGACGTCGGGAAGTAAGAAGAGCGCTATGAAAATTATGGCACTAAAAAATGCGATAAAAGCCCGGTGCAATATAGGAAGGCGTGCAAAAATAGACAACATGTTCCGGTTCGTTCTGTAAATATTATGAAAATCGGCGACGGAATAGTGTAACTGGTTTCAAAATACATCGCTATTCAAGTAAGATGTCTAACTATTATATTTTTGCCAAATCTGTGGGAGTGAACAAGAATGGCGAGTATTGAAGCTGCACTAGCCGAGATCAAACGTGGCGTAGAAGAACTAATTCCAGAAGACGAGCTGATTGCTAAATTAAAAGAAGGTCGTCCTTTACGCATTAAACTGGGTGCCGATCCAACGGCTCCAGATATTCACCTAGGCCATACGGTTATCTTTAACAAGCTTCGTGCTTTCCAAGAGCTTGGTCATGAAGTGACATTCCTGATTGGTGATTTCACTGCAATGGTTGGTGACCCATCAGGTAAAAACTCAACACGTCCACCGCTAAGCCGCGAAGACGTATTGAAGAATGCTGAAACTTACAAAGAGCAAGTTTTCAAAATTCTAGACCCTGCGAAAACACAAATTCGTTTCAACTCTGAGTGGCTATCTGACCTTGGCGCAGAAGGTATGATTCGTCTTGCTTCTAACCAAACGGTTGCTCGTATGCTTGAGCGTGATGACTTTAAAAAGCGTTACGCTGGTGGTCAACCAATCGCTATCCACGAATTCATGTACCCACTTCTACAAGGTCACGACTCTGTTGCACTAGAGAGCGATGTTGAGCTTGGCGGTACTGACCAGAAGTTTAACCTGCTAATGGGCCGTGAACTGCAAAAAGCAGCAGGTCAAAAACCACAAGCGGTACTGATGATGCCACTACTTGTTGGTCTAGACGGCGTTAAGAAGATGTCTAAGTCTGCACACAACTACATTGGTATCAGCGAAGCACCAAGCGAAATGTTTGGTAAGATCATGTCTATCTCTGACGATCTAATGTGGAGCTACTACGAGCTTCTGTCTTTCCGTCCGCTTGAAGAAGTGGCAGAGCTGAAAGCTGGCGTTGAAGCGGGTAAAAACCCACGTGACGTTAAAGTGCTTCTGGCTAAAGAGATCATTGCTCGTTTCCACAGTGAAGCAGATGCTGATGCAGCAGAGCAAGAGTTCGTTAACCGCTTTGCTAAAAACCAAGTGCCAGATGATATGCCTGAGTTCGAATTCGAAGCAGGTCTACCAATCGCTAACGTTCTAAAAGAAGCGGGCCTAGTAAACTCGACTTCTGATGCGATGCGTATGATCAAGCAGGGTGCTGCTAAGATCGAAGGCGAGAAAGTTGAAGACAACAAACTGGTACCAGAAGTTGGTACAGCTGTTTACCAAGTAGGTAAGCGTAAGTTTGCTCGTATTACTATCAAGTAATAACGTACATCAATGATTTAATAAAAGGCATCTACGGATGTCTTTTTTATTGACAGAGAATTGACGAAGTCTTTTTAACAGCATTGCTACACTATGCGCGCTGTCGAACTGACAGTAATTTTGGAGATTTTTATGAACAATACCGACCATCCTCCTAGTTTGAATGGAGAAGAATAACCTGTCTCGGTATTGATCTATTGTCCTGCCGTTCAGGTAGGGTATCTTTGTTTTCCCTTCATTCTTTTCCACACTCTAGATTCTAACAAGTAGACACATCAGTGCTTTAAGCTCTTGGTGCGCTCAGTTATATGCTTTATGTATCGAGTTATACGCTTTTGGTGTACACCGCTTTATGTTTGTGAAGTACTCTCTGTAGGCTACTTGTTTTGATGGTCGTTACCTTTGCCAATCGGGAGATTCGCCATGACGGTAATGAACAACACTTTTTTATCTATTGAAGCTCTGTACTCAGAGCAAGACATCCAAGCTGTATCGAATGCATTTCAGCAATACGGGCGTGAACAGCAGGTCAGGCTTTTGAACTGTATGCCGCTTGAAGATGCAGTACTTGTATTAGGGCAATGTTCTCTAAGTACGATTCAAGCTCTACTTAGTGAGCTAGAGGAGCAAGGCTTTGAAAAGCGCTCGCGACATCTAGCTCACCAACTAGGGCTAATCTATTCAGAGGTTGAGCCTCAACAGGGGTACCTTTCTACAGGTGTATTAAGCCATGTTAGACAGCGTATCGGTTGGATTATTGCGCTGGCACTGCTAGGTATCGTTTCTGGTCTTATCATCGCTCAGTACGAAGATATCCTTAGCCAACTGGTACTGCTAGCTATCTATATGCCAGTTATCGCTGCAGCGGGAGGTAACACGGGAACACAAGCCGCTACTCTGGTGATTCGAGCCTTAGCCACTGGTGAATTGAAAAAACGCCAGTGGGCCAATGTTCTATGGAAAGAGTTTAGAGTAGCGATTTGCTTAGCACTGGCGATTGCCGCGGTAATGATTGGACGTATCTTGTTGTTCAGTGAAAACCAGTCTACTGGTGGTTACGACATTAACATGATTGCCTTTGCTATCGCTGTTGCTCTGTTTATTCAGGTGACAATATCGACGGTTCTTGGCGGCGGGTTGCCTATCGTGGCTCGTTTGTTCAAGTTGGACCCTGCAGTGCTAGTGAGCCCGGTATTAGCATCAATAGTAGACATCTCGGGGATGTGGATCTATTTCACGGTCGTGAATGCGTTTTTAGGCATCGCCTAGCGCTTATTAAATAGTAACAGCACTTCGAAAATAAAAAATGGCGCTAAAGATCTAAGATCTTCAGCGCCATTTTTATTGCGTCATAAACCGCTTACAACAAACGGCTCGCTATTTGGACTGGCTCTGTGTTTGACTGTATTCAATCACATCTTTATAAAAAGCACGTTCAAACTGCGTAATCGGTGCTTCTACTGGTTTGTCCGGGTCTTGCTCTTCAGGGAAGTAGTCACGAACAAATTGTACGAATAGCGAGCTTGGCTTCCCAGACTCATCTAAGCCATATCCCGCCATATTGTAGGTTCCGTACAAAGAACCACTCTTAGCTATGATATTGCTTTGAATCGGCGCTTTCCTCATGCTTTGTCGGTACTTAAGCGTTCCATTCATACCTGATGTTGGCATGGCTTCGATCAGCTTGAGCTGTGAGTCGTTTTCCCAGATATAACGAAGCACTTTAGCCATGGTCTGCGATCTCATTCGGTTGTTTCTAGATAACCCAGAACCATCAACGAGCTGCGCTTTGCTGAGATCGATATTCGCTTTGGTCAGCAGTATCTGTTTTATTGCTTCAGTGCCGTTATTGAAACTCCCCGATTGCACATAAAACCTTGCTCCCAAGGTTTTGGTTAGGTTGTCTGCGATCAGGTTATCTGATTTTTTGAGCATGGTATCGAGCAGCTCTGGAAGTTTCGCTGAGTGATGACTAGCAACTAATGTCGCTTTGTTTGTGCCTTCTTTAGCTCCAATGAGTACATCACCCTTTACTTGTATTTTCAGCTCTTTAAGTAGTGAGTTCACCACTTGAGAGGTGTAAAGCTCAGGATTTTGAATAGCGAACTTTAGTGGTAGTGGCTTCTTACGTTCCACTAAGCAGCCAGAGAGCGTGTACGAGTTGTTTGGCGTTGTGATGAGCTCTAAGTCGCACTGGGTGGCTTTTTGTCCTGAACGCGTCACTGTGGCTGCATTGGTTGTCACGTCTATCGGATAATGGGCTGGAATATAGACGCGAGTGCTACCGTTATCTTTTGTATAAATAGAGGCTTGTGCACAGTTGCTGTCTAAGGTCATCGCACTAGAAGGCGCGCTGTAACAAACGCCTAGAATGTCCCAAGGCCAGCCTACCGCTCGTTGATAGCCTGTATAAGCCGTGTTATCCAGGTATAAGTTGCCTTTGATGGTTCTGGATTGCGACTTAGCGTACTGAGCTAACAGGCTTTTTAGCTGTTCACGTTGCAGAGTTGGATCACCGCTAAATGAAATGATTGAATCATTGCCAGAACGAAGAATGCTAGTCGTGTAATGAAAGTCATCTCCCAACTCTAGCTTGGCCGCTAAAGCCGTCACCAGTTTTAACGTGCTGGCTGGTGGATAAAAGTCATCGCTATTGGTATCAAGCTCGCTTGAATCATTGCTTAACGATTTGATGATCAAACTCGTACTACTACCATCGGGCAGTGTATCTAGAGGGGCGTATGCGGAAGCGTTAACAGATAAAGCGCTAATGGAAAAACTACATAGCAGTAGTGTGGATAGAAGGCGCATAGAAGATTGTCTTGGATGGCTGGTGTTTTCAGTATACAGATATAAAAAACGCCCGCTAGAGAGCGGGCGTTTTGATTCTCAATTAACTAATGAATCATTAGTCAATCAGAATTAGAAGTCGTAACGTAGACCTAGAGCTAGCTCGTCTTCAGCGTCTGCTTTAGATGCAGGACCGTTAACAAGACCAACAGAACCTAGCTTGTCACCTTCAGAAATTAGGTTGAAGTTGTACGAGATGTACGTACGGAAGTTAGGCTTGAAGTAGTAAGTCGCATCGATTGCAACGTTGTCAGCTGAAGTTTCACCGTCAGTTTCTGCGTTGTTGTACGTTAGCGTGAATGCAGTTTTTTCTAGCGTGTATGCTGTTGCAAATTCGTAACCAGTGTAGTCACCGTTCTTCTTCGCTAGCTCACCGTCTGTGAATGTACCAGCAAAGTATAGAGCGTCAGTACGGAAAGATGCCGCTAGCATGTACTCGTTTTGCTCGTCTTGGTCAGCGTAACCAGCACCTAGCTTAAAGCCAGAATCGCCGATAGCGTAGATACCAGATAGAGAGTAGCCGTCTGCGTTGTTGTCAACGAATTCGCCACCAGTTTCTGAACGGTCAGCAAAACGGTAGCTTGCTTTAACGCCTAGGTCTTGGAATTGACCTTTGTATGAAACCATGTTGTCAGAACGATCTGCTACAGCAATTTTCATTGCCGCAGAGTTACCGTGGTAAGACATGATATCGGTAAAGTCTGTGATAACACCTAGTGCACCATCGTTTTTACCGTAAGTAACTTCACCGAAGTTACCGCCGATACCAGCGTAAGTGTAACGGTTAGTAATGTCACCGTCGTTGTTATCAGTAGAGCCGCCGTTTTCAGCAGTTGTGAATTCGCCTTCGTAGAAACCAACACCGTATAGGCCGTCTTGGATTTCAACTTTACCTAGGAAGTTAAGACGTACACGTGTTTTGTCTTCAGCTTTGCCGTCTTTTAGAGATAGACGAGCTTCAGCACGACCACCGATCTCTAGAGAAGTGCCGTTAGAGCTGTATACAGAAGTGCCGTCGATACCACCAGCTTGTTTACCGTCCGCTGCTACTGCGTTAGTAGCAAGAGCTGCAGCAGATACAGCAAGCGCGATCATAGTCTTGTTCATGTTATTATTTCCTAATTACTGTCCATAGAAGTTTTATCAAGGATTTGAACCCTTTTGTGTATTGCCTGTATTAATCAGGCTTCATAACCATGATTAGAACAGAAGTCTGAAAAATGCCAGTGCAATCCATGGGTTACTTTTTACCTCTAAAGTTCCATAGTCAGTTAGTAAAATGATATAAAACTAAAAAATGAACACTGTTTTATTATATTTGTTGTTGTTTAAGTTGTTGTTTTAAAGTGTCTTTTATAAAAGTGTGATCTGCGTTTATTTTGTTTGTTTTTTGTTTTTTTAGGTATTTATTTGTCGTCTTATTGATTAGGTCGTTATTATTCATTTTTGTGATGTCTGTAATTTAGACCTAGATACAGCTTTTATAACGCAAAGTGGAATAAAGATGATTTAGCCATAAAGTTTGTTTACACTAAGCCAAATCGTTTTGTTTCTACTACCCAATAAATACGTTGGGTGTATTTATGTTCGCCAAAGAAAGTTTTGGCATAGAGGTAAAAAATGGAAAAGGTTCCAATGACAGTACGTGGCGCTCAGCAGCTACGTGATGAATTAGATCGCCTACTTAAGCTACGCCCTGTTATCTCAGCAGCTATTGGTGAAGCACGTGAACTAGGTGACTTAAAAGAGAATGCTGAATACCACGCCGCTCGTGAAGAGCAAGGTATCTGTGAAGCTCAAATCCGTGATATCGAATACAAGCTATCTCTAGCTCAGATCATCGATGTAACCCAAATGGAAAACACGGGTAAGATTATCTTTGGTACAACAGTAACTCTGATTGATGTTGATACAGACGAAGAGTACCGTTACCAAATCGTTTCTGAAGACGAAGCCGATATCAAAACTGGCCGTATCTCAGTGAAGTCACCAATTGCTCGTGGTCTTATCGGCAAGATGGAAGGCGACGAAGTGATGATTTCGACTCCTGGCGGTGATAAAGATTACGAAATTGACAAAGTAGAATATATCTAATTGAATTTTCTTTGTTTCTGATAAGTAAAAAGGTCGCTAAATGCGACCTTTTTCGTTTCTCACGCTACACTAAAAGATAAGCGCACTGGCTATCCCTTTGTGAAGCTAGCTTATTATATGGCTAACTTATTTACGTGGAATCTCGATTTTACGTGCTTCTGACTGACGGAACAGTACTAGAACTTTACCGATAGTCTGTACTTTCTCAGCTTTAGTTTCACGTACAATTGCATCGATAATCAGCTGCTTAGTTTCACGGTCTTCTGATGCAACTTTAATTTTGATCAGTTCGTGGTGGTCTAGAGCTAATTCGATTTCCGCTAGAACAGCTTCAGTAAGTCCATTTGCGCCCATTAGCACTACAGGTTTTAAACTGTGAGCTAGGCCCTTTAGATGCTGCTTTTGTTTGGTACTTAGGTTCATTACGCGGCCAATTTTCTTTACTATTAGGGTTGAAAAAACCTATTTTAACGCCATCTAATGCTGAAGACTATAATTTATTCGGCAATTAGTACTTTCCTCCACTTTAGGTATCCAATGAGCAAACAGAAACACTCGGCCAGTTCAGGCCGTTGGTTGAAGGAACACTTCGACGACAAGTACGCAAACGAAGCAAGAAAGAAAGGCTATCGCTCACGTGCTTATTTCAAAATGGAAGAGATTCAAACGAAAGATAAATTGCTGTCTCCAGGGATGACCGTTGTGGATTTAGGTGCGGCGCCTGGTGGTTGGTCTCAATATGCTGCTAAGATTGTTGGAGACAACGGACAAATCATTGCGTGTGACTTGTTACCAATGGATCCAATTGCTGGCGTTAGCTTTTTACAAGGCGATTTTCGTGAAGACGCTGTTCTTGAAGCCTTATTGGAACGTATACAACCAAACATGGTTGATGTCGTGATGTCAGATATGGCACCTAATATAGCGGGCAACAACTCTGTAGATCAGCCTAGAGCTATGTATTTAGTTGAATTAGCTTTGGATATGTGTCGACAAGTTCTAGCTACCGATGGTAGTTTTGTTGTAAAAGTATTCCAAGGCGAAGGGTTTGATCAATACGTTAAAGACGTCCGTGAGATGTTTAAAACGGTGAAAGTCAGAAAACCCGACTCTTCTCGAGCTCGTTCTCGTGAAGTGTTTATCGTAGCCACTGGTTACAAAGGTTAACGATTCTCTTCCAAGAGTGAGAGTTAACAATATGGCTACAGGTTACAAACTGTAGTACCCTACCTTTAATTACAATTAGTTATCGAGAGGCTGACACCTTGAGTGACATGGCAAAAAATTTAATTCTGTGGCTTGTTATCGCAGTAGTGTTGATGTCGGTATTTCAGAGCTTCGGCCCTGGGGAAAGTAACGGCAGAGCAGTAGATTACACCACGTTTGTACAGGAAGTTGGCCAAGGCCAGATTCAAGACGCACAGTTCAATAACAGCGAAATCACTTTCACACGTCGTGGCGGTGGTGCTAAGTATGTAACTTACATGCCTGTTTATGATCAAAAGCTACTTGATGACTTAATTAATCAAAACGTAAAAGTTCAGGGCACACCACCTGAAGAGCAGAGCCTACTTGGTACTATCTTCATCTCATGGTTCCCTATGATCTTACTGATTGGTGTATGGATTTTCTTCATGCGTCAAATGCAAGGCGGTGGCGGCGGTAAAGGCGCGATGTCTTTCGGTAAGAGCAAAGCTCGAATGATGAGCGAAGAACAAATCAAAACGTTGTTTGCGGATGTTGCTGGTTGTGACGAAGCAAAAGAAGACGTGAAAGAGTTGGTTGACTATCTTCGTGACCCAAGTCGTTTCCAAAAACTGGGTGGTAAGATCCCTACAGGTATCCTGTTGGTCGGTCCTCCAGGTACAGGTAAGACATTGCTTGCAAAAGCGATTGCTGGTGAAGCGAAAGTACCGTTCTTTACTATTTCTGGTTCTGACTTCGTTGAAATGTTTGTAGGTGTTGGTGCATCTCGTGTGCGTGACATGTTCGAACAAGCGAAGAAAGCGGCACCTTGTATCATCTTTATCGATGAGATTGATGCGGTAGGTCGTCAACGTGGCGCTGGTGTTGGTGGTGGTCACGATGAGCGTGAACAAACATTGAACCAAATGCTGGTTGAGATGGATGGTTTCGAGGGTAATGAAGGTATTATTGTTATCGCTGCGACTAACCGTCCAGACGTACTAGACCCAGCACTACTTCGTCCAGGTCGTTTTGACCGTCAGGTTGTGGTTGGTCTACCAGACGTACGTGGTCGTGAACAGATTCTTAAAGTACACATGCGTAAAGTTCCACTATCTGGCGATGTTGAACCATCTCTGATTGCTCGTGGTACTCCAGGTTTCTCTGGTGCAGACCTTGCAAACCTTGTGAACGAAGCAGCGCTATTTGCAGCTCGTGGTAACAAGCGCAATGTCTCTATGGTTGAGTTTGAACTGGCTAAAGATAAAATCATGATGGGTGCTGAGCGCCGTTCAATGGTGATGTCTGAGGAAGTGAAAGAGTCAACGGCTTACCACGAAGCCGGTCACGCAATTGTTGGTCGTTTGGTACCAGAACACGATCCTGTGTACAAAGTATCAATCATTCCACGTGGTCGTGCGCTTGGTGTAACCATGTACTTGCCAGAGCAAGATCGTGTGAGCATGTCTCGCCAACATCTAGAGTCTATGATTTCTAGCCTGTACGGTGGTCGTCTTGCTGAAGAACTTATCTACGGTAAAGACAAAGTGTCAACTGGTGCGTCTAACGATATCGAACGTGCAACTGATATTGCTCGTAAGATGGTTACGCAGTGGGGCTTCTCTGAGAAATTGGGTCCTCTTCTTTACGCAGAAGAAGAAGGCGAAGTTTTCCTAGGTCGCGGCATGAGCCAAGCTAAGCACGTTTCTGATGACACGACTAAGCTTATCGATGAAGAGATTCGTATCCTTATCGACCGTAACTACGATAGAGCTAAGAAGATTCTTGAAGATAACATGGATATCATGCATTCGATGAAAGACGCTCTAATGAAGTTCGAAACGATCGATGCAGGTCAAATTGATGACTTGATGGAGCGTAAGCAAGAGATTCGTGATCCAGCTGGTTGGGGTGATCAGGTAAAAGCTGAACCTACAAAGGAAGAAGCAAAACCTGAAGCTAAGGCAGAAGAAGCTAAAGCGGAACCTAAAGCTGAAGAGTCAAAAGTTGAAGAAGTTAAATCTGAATCAGATGATGCTCAAAACAAAGATTCTTAATCGCTAAACTATCAATTAAAACCCTGAGTACGCTCAGGGTTTTTCTGTTTATAGCCTATGGTGTTTTTCCCTTTAAGATCGGCCTTCCATGATATTAAAAGCAAATAATAAAACTCTCGTGTTAGATCGCCCACATGTGATGGGTATCCTCAATGTCACCCCTGACTCTTTCTCTGACGGTGGGAAATTTAACTCACTTGATAATGCCTTACAGCAAGCTGAACGCATGGTTCAAGCGGGCGTTAGCATTATCGATATTGGTGGTGAGTCAACTCGACCTGGCGCTCCTGATGTTTCGTTAGAAGAGGAGCTTGCCCGTGTCATTCCTGCTATTAAAGCCATTCGTGCCAAGTTTGATGTGTGGATCTCGATAGATACCAGTAAAGCGGAAGTGATGCGCCAAGCTGTTGAAGCGGGCGCTGATTTGATCAATGATGTGCGCGCTTTGCAAGAGCCTGGAGCATTACAAGTCGCCGCTGATGCTAATGTTCCGATTTGTCTGATGCACATGAAAGGTCAGCCGAGAACCATGCAAGCTAACCCAAGTTATGATGATGTTCTTCAGGATGTAGAAGCATTCTTGCAAGAAAGGGTAGAAGCGTGTGAGGCGGTGGGTATTTCAAAAGATCAGCTGATCCTTGATCCTGGCTTTGGCTTTGGGAAAACCATCGAACACAATTATCACCTACTAGCGCATCTTGAAAAGTTTCATTCGTTAGGCTTACCTGTTTTAGCGGGGATGTCGAGAAAATCGATGATCTTTAAATTGCTAGACAAGGTTCCGGCCGACTGCATGGTCGCAAGCGTCACTTGCGCGACGATTGCCGCGATGAAAGGCGCACAAATTATTCGCGTTCATGATGTCGAGGAGACACTGGAAGCGATGAAAATAATCGAAGTGATGAACAACAATCACTAAATATAATTAAGGAAAATCACTATGTCTGATAAAAGACGTTATTTCGGCACAGATGGTGTGCGTGGCAAAGTAGGCCAGTACCCGATCACACCTGATTTTGTTCTGAAGCTTGGCTGGGCTGCTGGTCGTGTACTTGCGAAGCAAGGTACAAAGAAAGTTATTATCGGTAAAGATACGCGTATCTCTGGTTACATGTTGGAGTCTGCGTTAGAGGCAGGTCTTGCTGCTGCTGGTTTACAAGCGACGTTCACTGGTCCTATGCCAACACCTGCTGTTGCTTACCTAACACAAACATTCCGTGCTGAAGCGGGCATCGTAATCTCGGCTTCACACAACCCTTATTACGATAACGGTATTAAATTCTTCTCTTCTGAAGGCACTAAACTTCCAGATGATATCGAGCTGGCGATCGAAGCTGAACTTGATAAAGAGATTGAGTGTGTTGACTCTTCTGAGCTTGGTAAAGCAGTTCGTCTAAACGATGCGGCAGGTCGATACATTGAATTCTGTAAGAGCACGTTCCCGAATCAAATGACCCTTGCTGGCATGAAGATTGTTGTTGACTGCGCTCACGGCGCGACTTACCACATTGCTCCTGCGGTATTCAAAGAGCTAGGTGCTGAGGTTGTTGCTATTGGTGTTGAACCAAACGGTACCAACATTAACCACGAAGTGGGTGCGACGGATGTTCGCGCTCTTCAGGCGAAAGTGCTAGAAGAGAAAGCTGCACTAGGCCTTGGCTTTGATGGTGACGGTGACCGTATCATCATGGTTGATGAGTTAGGTAACAAGGTTGATGGTGACCAAATTGCTTACATCATTGCTCGCGATGCATTGCGTCGTGGTGAGCTGAAAGGTGGTGTTGTTGGTACGCTGATGACCAACCTAGGTATGGAAAACGGCCTTAAGCAGCTAGGTATTCCATTTGTGCGCGCTGCAGTTGGTGACCGTTATGTAATGGAACAACTGCTAGCAAAAGGCTGGAAGATCGGTGCTGAAAACTCAGGTCACGTTATCCTGCTAGATAAAGTGACAACTGGTGATGCTATCGTTGCAGCACTGCAAGTTCTTGCTTCAGTAGTTGGCAGTGAAATGACATTGAATGAGCTTTCTCAAGGCATGACGCTATACCCGCAAGTCTTAGAAAACGTTCGTTTCAGTGGTGATTCAAACCCACTGGAAGCAGACGCAGTGAAAGCAGCTGTTGTAGAAGTAGAAGCTGAGCTTGGCGAGAAGGGCCGTGTATTACTTCGTAAGTCTGGTACAGAGCCACTATTGCGCGTAATGGTTGAAGGTGAAGATGCTGAACTGGTTCAATCATCAGCACTTAAGATTGCAGATGCAGTAAAAGCAAACTGCTAATTTAGTGGTTTGCTCAGCAGGTACCATTAAGAGTGCTTGTACGTAAAAACGGTTGAATTATAGAGTGGTCAAAAGGGGTACAAATGAGTTTTGTGTCGCTTTTGGCCTTTTTTTAACCGTTCACTTGGTAAAGGCTTATTTTTTAGCAAATTCTCCTTGTCAGCCATCGTCGCATTCGCTAGTATTGCTCGGCCTTCAGTTAGGAGGTCGCTAGCCTTGTTCTTGAAAATAACTTTTTTGAACGGCGCTGGCTCAACAATTAGGAACATAGGTGGAAAAATGTTTACAGTTCTACTTGTGATTTACCTGTTGGCAGCGCTTGGTGTAATTGGCCTAGTGTTGATTCAACAAGGTAAAGGCGCAGATATGGGAGCCTCTTTCGGTGCTGGCGCTTCAAACACTGTGTTTGGTGCTAGTGGCTCAGGAAATTTCCTAACCCGAATGACTGCAATTTTTGCAACTACATTTTTTATCCTTAGCTTAGTGCTTGGTAATATGTCTACACATAAAACTGAGTCACAATGGATGGACCCGACTCAAGGTCAGGTAATCCAACAAGCTGAAGATGCAGTGAGTGAAGTTCCGGCGCAAGGCGACGAGATTCCACAATAATCTGTAAAGATTTGATGCCGAGATGGTGAAATTGGTAGACACGCTAGCATGAGGTGCTAGTGCCTTAGGGTGTGAGGGTTCGAGTCCCTCTCTCGGCACCATGTTTACAAACTTGTAAAACATCTTGTTGGGCGTATAATGCTCGCAAGTCGGACGCGGGATGGAGCAGCTTGGTAGCTCGTCGGGCTCATAACCCGAAGGTCGTCGGTTCAAATCCGGCTCCCGCAACCAATTTTAAGTGCTATATTTAGTCTTGATTGGTAGCAAGTTTGCACAGTGTGAACCTCACTGTGAGTTAAGTGTGATATCGAATGTGATGGCACTTAGCATATAAGGGTCCAGCAACAAAAACCCCGGCTTATACGGGGTTTTTTGTTATCTAAGCATTTGTAAATGCGTTTAGATAATGTTTGCTTGGAATTTAAATTGGGCTTTGAGCCCTTTTTTTGTTTCTGGAGTGGTTAAATGACTGGTTTAGAAAGACAACTTACTGAAATGCTTGACGCTCCAGTAGCAGCATCAGGTTATGAGTTAGTTGGATTAGAATTTATTCGTGCTGGTGAGCACTCAACGCTACGTATTTACATCGATTCTCCAAACGGCATCAATGTAGATGACTGCGCTGAAGTTAGTCACCAAGTAAGTGCCGTAATGGATGTTGAAGATCCAATTTCAGTGGCTTATAACCTTGAAGTGTCTTCACCAGGTTTAGAGAGACCACTGTTCAAAGCAGAGCATTACCAACAATTTATTGGTCACGAGGTAAGCATCGTTTTGAAAATGGCTGTCGGCAACCGTCGTAAATGGAAAGGTGATATCCAATCTATTGAAGGCGAGACAGTAAAAGTATTAGTTGAAGGACAAGAAGAAGAATTCGTCCTGAGCAATATTGCGAAAGCGAACCTGATCCCTAAATTTTAGTTCTCCTAGAGAGAAGAGCTTAAGAGGCTAGATTAATGAACAAAGAAATTTTGGCGGTAGTAGAAGCTGTTTCTAATGAGAAAGCAGTTCCTCGTGAGCGTATTTTTGAAGCGCTTGAAATCGCGCTTGCAACGGCAACAAAAAAGAAAAGCGAACTAGAAATTGAAGTTCGTGTTGAAATCGACCGTAAAACAGGTGATTTCGAAACTTTCCGTCGTTGGGAAGCTGTTGAAGTTGTTGAAAACCCAACAAAAGAGATTTCTCTTGAAGCTGCTAAGTACGACGATCCAGAGATCGAACTTGGCGGTTTCATTGAAGATGACATCGAGTCAGTAACGTTTGACCGTATTACGACTCAAACTGCGAAGCAAGTTATCGTACAAAAAGTACGTGAAGCAGAGCGTGCTCAAATCGTTGAGCAGTTCATCGACAACGAAGGTGAGCTAGTAACTGGTGTGGTTAAGAAAGTTAACCGTGACACGATCATCCTAGACCTAGGTAACAACGCTGAAGCGGTAATCCTACGTGATGACCAACTTCCTCGTGAAAACTTCCGTCCAGGCGACCGTGTACGTGGTCTTCTATACGCAGTTAAACCAGAAGCTCGTGGCTTCCAGCTATTCATTACTCGCTCTAAGCCAGAAATGCTAGCTGAGCTATTCCGTGTTGAAGTACCTGAGATTGGCGAAGAGCTAATTGAACTTAAAGGTGCTGCACGTGACGCAGGTTCTCGTGCTAAAATCGCTGTGAAAACAAACGACAAGCGCATTGACCCAGTGGGCGCGTGTGTTGGTATGCGTGGTGCACGTGTACAAGCTGTATCTGGCGAGCTTGGCGGCGAGCGTATCGATATCGTTCTTTGGGACGATAACCCAGCTCAGTTCGTAATCAATGCAATGGCTCCTGCTGATGTTGCTTCTATCATCGTTGATGAAGATGCACACTCAATGGACATCGCTGTTGAAGCGGACAACCTAGCGCAAGCTATCGGCCGTAGCGGTCAAAACGTACGTCTAGCATCTCAACTGACTGGTTGGGAACTGAACGTAATGACGGTTGAAGACCTTCAGAAGAAACACCAAGAAGAAGCGGTTGCTTCGATTGAAAACTTCATGAAGCACCTAGACATCGAAGAAGACTTTGCTCAGCTACTTGTTGAAGAAGGCTTCTCTACGCTAGAAGAAGTGGCTTACGTACCAGTAAACGAACTTCTTGAAGTTGATGGCCTAGACGAAGGTATCGTTGAAGAACTACGTAACCGTGCAAAAGATGCACTAACGACTCTAGCACTTGCGAAAGAAGAGACGTTTGACGGTGTTGAACCTGCTGAAGACTTGCTAGCACTTGAAGGCCTAGAGCGTGAAATGGCTTACAAACTTGCAGCAAAAGGCGTGGCAACATTGGAAGACCTAGCTGACCAAGGCGTTGATGAACTAGAAGGCATTGAAGACCTAACTGCAGAACGTGCGGGCGAGCTAATTATGGCAGCACGTAACATCTGTTGGTTCGGCGACGAAGAATAATTCAGCAAGGAGAGAAAGCGGTATGACACAATTAACAGTTAAAGCACTGAGTGAAGAGATTGGTACGCCAGTTGACCGCTTAATTGAACAACTTGCTGATGCAGGCATGAAGAAATCAGGGTCGGATCAAGTAACTGATTCAGAGAAGCAAACATTGCTAACGCACCTTAAAAAGGAGCATGGCGATACTTCTGGTGAAGCAGAGCCGACTCGTTTAACTCTTCAACGCAAGACCCGCAGCACGCTAAGTGTTGCCGCTGGAGGCGGTAAGAGTAAGGATGTTCAAGTAGAGGTACGTAAAAAGCGTACTTACGTGAAGCGCAGCGCTATTGAAGATGAAGCGAAACGTGAAGCTGAGGAAGCAGCTAAGCGTGAAGCGGAAGAGAAAGCACGTCAAGAAGCTGAAGAGCTTGCGAAACGTGAAGCTGCAGAGAAAGCACAGCGCGAAGCTGATGAGAAAGCAAAACGTGAAGCGGATGCAAAACGTGATGCTGAAGAAAAAGCTCAACGCGCCCAAGCTGAAAAGGCTAAAAAAGACATGAATTCAAAAAATGCAGACGCTAACGCACAAGCGAAAAAAGAAGCGGATGAACTAAAAGCTCGTCAAGAGCAAGAAGCACAGCGTAAAGCTGAAGCTGAAGCGGCGAAGCTAGTTGAAGAAGCTCGTAAGCTAGCTGAAGAGAACGAAGCGCGCTGGTCTGAAGAAGAGCAGAAGAAGAAAGAACAAGAGAAGTCTGCGGACTACCACGTGACAACTTCTACTTACGCTCGTGAAGCTGAAGATGCAGCTGACCAGAAAGAAGAAAAAGCGCCTCGTCGTCGTAAGAAGAAAGCAGCTCCAGCTAACCAACCTGGCAACAACCGTGGTGGTCGCAACCAACGTGGTCGTGGTGCTAAAGGTAAGCTTGCTAAACCAACTTCAATGCAGCAAGGCTTCGATAAGTCAGCAACTGTTGCTAAATCTGACGTTGCTATCGGCGAAACTATCGTTGTATCTGAACTGGCTAGCAAAATGTCAGTTAAAGCAACTGAAGTTATCAAAGTAATGATGAAGATGGGCGCTATGGCGACTATCAACCAAGTGATTGACCAAGAAACAGCACAACTTGTTGCTGAAGAAATGGGTCACAAGGTAATCCTACGTAAAGAAAACGAACTTGAAGAAGCAGTACTAGCAGACCGTGATAACGATGCTATCGCTGAAGGTCGTGCTCCAGTTGTTACTATCATGGGTCACGTTGACCACGGTAAAACATCGACACTTGACTACATTCGTAAAGCACACGTTGCTTCTGGCGAAGCTGGCGGTATCACGCAGCACATCGGTGCTTACCACGTAGATACTGACAACGGCATGATCACTTTCCTTGATACTCCTGGACACGCGGCGTTTACTGCTATGCGTGCACGTGGTGCTCAAGCGACAGATATCGTTGTACTAGTAGTGGCAGCAGACGATGGCGTAATGCCACAAACAATCGAAGCGATCCAGCACGCGAAAGCGGCAGGCGTTCCTCTGATTGTTGCTGTGAATAAGATCGATAAAGAGGGTGCAAACCCAGACAACGTTAAGAATGAGCTAGCTCAATACGACGTAATCCCTGAGGAATGGGGCGGTGAGAACATGTTCGTTCACATCTCTGCTAAACAGGGTACAAACATCGATGGTCTTCTAGAAGCAATCCTTCTTCAGTCTGAAGTTCTTGAACTGACTGCAGTTAAAGAAGGCATGGCATCTGGTGTTGTTGTTGAATCTCGTCTTGATAAAGGTCGTGGTCCAGTTGCAACAGTCCTAGTTCAGTCAGGTACTCTAAACAAAGGCGACATCGTTCTTTGTGGTCAAGAGTACGGCCGTGTTCGTGCAATGCGCGATGAAAACGGTAAAGAAGTAGTGACAGCAGGTCCTTCTATCCCAGTAGAGATCTTAGGTCTTTCTGGTGTACCAGCTTCAGGTGATGAAGCAACAGTAGTACGTGATGAGCGTAAAGCTCGTGAAGTTGCGAACTACCGTCAAGGTAAATTCCGTGAAGTGAAACTAGCTCGTCAACAGAAAGCGAAACTAGAGAACATGTTCTCTAACATGGCTGCTGGTGAAGTTGCTGAACTGAACGTAGTACTTAAAGCTGACGTTCAAGGTTCTGTAGAAGCAATTGCTGACTCTCTACTGAAACTATCAACTGACGAAGTTAAAGTGAACATCGTAGGTTCTGGTGTTGGTGGTATTACTGAAACTGATGCAACACTTGCAGCAGCTTCTAACGCTATCATCCTTGGTTTCAACGTTCGTGCTGATGCAACTGCGCGTAACACGGTTCAGAACGAAAACCTAGATCTACGTTACTACTCAATCATTTACCAACTGATCGACGAAGTGAAACAGGCTATGGGCGGTATGCTTGCTCCTGAATTCAAACAAGAGATCATTGGTCTTGCTGAAGTACGTGACGTATTTAAGTCACCTAAACTTGGCGCGATCGCTGGTTCTATGGTTACTGAAGGTGTAATTAAGCGTAACAACCCAATCCGCGTACTACGCGACAACGTTGTTATCTACGAAGGTGAACTAGAGTCACTTCGTCGCTTCAAAGACGACGTTCAAGAAGTTAAGAATGGTTACGAGTGTGGTATCGGCGTTAAGAACTACAACGACGTACGCGTTGGTGACCAGATCGAAGTATTCGAAATCGTTGAGGTTAAACGTACTCTAGACTAATCGTCTGTACGACTCGACATATTGACTAAGGTTACTAACATTACTAGTAAAGGTAAGAAGTAATCGGTTGTTGAATACACCATGGGGGGCTGGTAATTACCAAGCCCCCCATCTTTCTAAGTGAGAAAAGAAAATGTCAAAAGAATTTAGCCGCACACAACGTGTGTCTCAGCAGCTTCAAAAAGAGCTTGCTCTTATCCTACAACGTGAAGTTCGTGATTCACGTATCGGTATGGTAACGATCTCAGACGTAGAAGTGTCTCGTGACCTTGCGTACGCAAAAGTATTCGTTACTTTCCTATGTATTGGTGAGCAAACACCTGAATCATGCCTTGCTGCTCTTAAAGAGCATGAAGTGCCAATCCGTATGGCGCTAGGCAAGCGTATTCGTCACCGCCTAACACCTGAAGTACGTTTTACTTACGACAACACACTAGTAGAGGGCATGCGTATGTCTAACCTAGTAAGTGAAGTTCTGAATGACGACAAGCGTAAGCAAGAAGCTGCAGGCCGCACTGACGAAACTCAGTCTAAGGGCGAAGAGTAATGGCTCGCCGTCGTAAAGGTCGCCCTATTAATGGGGTAATTCTGTTAGATAAGCCAACGGGCATTTCATCTAATGATGCACTGCAAAAAGTAAAGCGTATTTACTTTGCAGAGAAGGCAGGGCACACAGGTGCACTGGATCCTCTTGCGACCGGCATGCTGCCAATCTGTCTTGGTGAAGCAACGAAGTTCTCTCAGTTTCTTCTAGATTCTGACAAACGCTACGTTGTGATCGCTAAGCTTGGTGAGCGTACCAACACTTCGGATTCAGATGGTGAAGTGGTTGAAACTCGTGAAGTGAATGTGACTCAAGAGCAACTTGAGCGTTGCATTGAAAGCTTCAAAGGTGAAACAGACCAAGTACCATCGATGTTCTCTGCATTGAAGTACCAAGGCAAGCCATTGTACGAGTACGCTCGTGCTGGTATCGAAGTCCCACGTGAATCACGTAAGATCACTGTCTACTCGATTGATCTGCTTCGCTTTGAAGGTGATGAGGTTGAGATGGAAGTACACTGTTCTAAAGGTACTTATATCCGCACGATCACGGATGACCTTGGCGAAATGCTAGGGTGTGGTGCTCACGTGACCATGCTTCGTCGTACTGGTGTTGCGAAATACCCTTACGAGCGCATGGTAACATTGGAGCAGCTTAACGAGATCTTAGAGCAAGCGCAGGCGCAAGAGATTGCACCTAAAGAGCTGCTTGACCCGTTACTAATGCCAATGGATACTGCCGTTGAAGATTTACCAGAAGTAAACCTTAATGCCGAACTGACAGATTTGGTTCAGCATGGTATGCCTGTTCAGGTTGCCGGTGCGCCAACGGAAGGTACGGTTCGCATGACAAGCGGCGAAGAGAAGCTGTTTGTTGGCGTTGCTCAGATCGCGGACGATGGCCGAGTTGCACCGAAACGTTTGGTTGTTTTCAGAGATGAAGAGCCACAAGCGTAACGCTGAAACCGAGTTAGGTATTGGTGTTTAGCCTTGAAAAGCGAATCAATAAAGTAGAAAGCGAACGCTTAATTTAAGCGCTTCGCTTTTTTCGTTTCTAAGGCCATCGATTGTTATTGCACCAAATGACAAACTTCCCTATAATCCTCGGCTCGCGTAGCGGCTGAATCAGAGATTGGCTGCTACAAATATTAAACTACTCTTATCAGGAGAGAATTATGTCTCTGAATGCAGAAACTAAAGCAGCAATCGTTGCAGAATACGCGCGCTCTGAAGGCGACACAGGTTCACCAGAAGTACAAGTAGCACTACTTACTGCTTCTATCAACCACCTACAAGGTCACTTCAAAGCTCACAAAGGCGATCACCACAGCCGTCGTGGTCTTCTACGTATGGTTTCTAGCCGTCGTAAGCTTCTTGACTACCTGAAAGGTAAAGACCTTTCTCGTTACCAAGACCTAATCAAGCGCCTAGGCCTACGTCGCTAATAGCGATGTCTGCAAAGACTGTTTGAAGAAAAAGGAGCATTTATTGCTCCTTTTTTTGTGCCTGAAAGACAGAGTTTGAGCTATTTCACGGAGCTTTTTCAGTACGAAAATATCCCTGTATATAAAAATAGTTTATACTATGCCTCGCCTGTACAGCTAACTGTATAGGTATTATACGACCCAGAAGTTACAGTCACAGATGTCGGCCAATAGGTCGCGACTATTCAAAGTGGATGTACGCTGTATTTTTTCGATACAGCTCATAAAATCCGTCTGCTTCGACTAGTCGCGATTGGTGATTTTTGGGTTTCAACTTACTGACTCTAAAGAACAATCTTTAGATAAAGGAAATACAATGTTTGAGAAACCAGTTGTAAAAACGTTTCAGTACGGTAACCACACAGTTACTCTAGAAACTGGCGTTATTGCTCGTCAAGCTACTGCAGCAGTTATGGTAACAATGGACGATACTTCAGTATTCGTATCTGTTGTTGGTAAAAAAGAAGCGGTACAAGGTCAAGACTTTTTCCCTCTAACGGTTAACTACCAAGAGCGTACATACGCTGCTGGTAAAATCCCAGGTGGCTTCTTCAAGCGTGAAGGTCGTCCATCAGAAGGCGAAACACTAACGGCTCGTCTAATCGACCGTCCAATTCGTCCTCTTTTCCCAGATGCATTCAAGAACGAAGTTCAAGTTATCGCTACAGTAATGTCTGTTAACCCAGACGTTCAGCCTGACATGGTAACAATGATCGGTACTTCTGCAGCACTTGCTATCTCTGGTATCCCGTTCAACGGTCCTATCGGTGCAGCACGTGTTGGTCACATCGACGGTCAACTAGTACTTAACCCAAGCAACACTGAGCTAGAAACGTCTAAGCTTGACCTTGTTGTTTCTGGTACTGCTGGTGCGGTTCTAATGGTTGAGTCTGAAGCAGACAACCTAACAGAAGAAGAGATGCTATCAGCGGTAGTATTTGGTCACGATCAACAACAAGTTGTTATCAACGCGATCAACGAATTCGCAGCCGAAGTTGCTACTCCTGCATGGGATTGGGTTGCTCCAGAAGAGAACACTGCGCTTAACACTCGCATCGCTGAGCTAGCAGAAGCGAAGCTAGTTGAAGCTTACCAAATCACAGAGAAAATGACTCGTTACGACCGTATCCACGAGATCGCGGCTGAAGTTAACGAAGTTCTAGTATCTGAAGACGAAGAAGTAAACCTAAAAGAAGTTCACTCTATCTTCCACGACCTAGAGAAAACAGTGGTACGTCGCAGCATCATCGCTGGTAACCCACGTATCGATGGCCGTGAAAAAGACATGGTTCGTGCACTGGACGTTCGCACTGGCGTTCTTCCACGTACTCACGGTTCTTCTCTATTCACTCGTGGTGAAACTCAAGCTATCGTTACTGCTACGCTTGGTACACAGCGTGACGCTCAAATCATCGATGAGCTAACAGGCGAGCGTAAAGATAACTTCCTACTACACTACAACTTCCCTCCATACTGTGTTGGCGAAACTGGTTTTGTAGGTTCTCCTAAGCGTCGTGAAATCGGCCACGGTAAGCTAGCTAAGCGTGGTATCGCTGCAGTAATGCCTTCTGTTGATGAGTTCCCATACACAGTTCGTGTTGTATCGGAAATCACTGAATCTAACGGTTCTTCTTCAATGGCTTCTGTATGTGGTACATCTCTAGCGCTTATGGACGCAGGTGTTCCAATCAAGTCTTCTGTTGCGGGTATCGCAATGGGTCTTGTTAAAGAAGGCGATGACTTCGTAGTTCTTTCTGACATCCTTGGTGACGAAGACCACCTAGGTGACATGGACTTTAAAGTAGCAGGTACTAACGACGGTATCACTGCACTTCAAATGGACATCAAGATCGAAGGTATCACTAAAGAGATCATGCAAATTGCTCTTAACCAAGCGCAAGGTGCACGTAAGCACATCCTTTCTGTAATGGATGAAGCTATCTCTGGTGCTCGTGAAGATATCTCTGAGTTCGCTCCACGTATCCACACAATGAAAATCAGCTCTGATAAGATCAAAGATGTTATCGGTAAAGGCGGCGCAGTTATCCGTGCTCTTTGTGAAGAAACGGGTACTACGATCGAAATTGAAGACGACGGCACAATCAAGATTGCTGCTACTGAAGGCGCTGCTGCTAAAGAAGCTATCCGTCGTATCGAAGAGATCACAGCTGAAGTTGAAGTTGGCCGCATTTACCAAGGTAAAGTTGCTCGCCTAGCTGACTTCGGTGCATTCGTAACTATCCTTCCAGGTAAAGATGGTCTAGTACACATCTCTCAAATCGCTGACAAGCGCGTTGAGAAAGTGTCTGACTACCTAACTGAAGGTCAAGAAGTTCCTGTTAAGGTTCTTGAGATTGACCGTCAAGGCCGTGTACGTCTAAGCATGAAAGAAGCAGTTGAAACGCCGGCTGAAGGCGAAGCACCTGCTGCTGAGTAATTCTCAGTGTGTCGATAGTGATATCGCTTTTTAGTGATTTTTAACCTATCGTCAACAAAGCATGTTATAAAGGGGAGCATATCGCTCCCCTTTTTAATTGCGGTCATAACAGGAGTAATTATTTGTGAAATGGTTTCAAACCGCGAGTATGTGTTTACTGCTTGTACTAACTGGTTGTGCAACAACATCAGATAACGCCTCAAGTTGGGTTTACCCGCCTATGGCTGTGCCATTGCAACCAAGCGTTCAGCAAGAAGTTCAGATTGCACGTTTGAGTCAGCTACTGCAGCGCCCAGATCTGAATGATGAAGTTAGAGCTAAGATGCTGTTTGAACGTGGCAACTACTACGACAGTGTCGGTCTAAGGGATTTAGCGCGTTTAGACTTCAATCAGTCTCTTTCATTGAACCCTGCTCAGCCTGATATCTTCAACCTTTTGGGCGTCTACTTCACGCAAGTAGGGGAGTTTGATGCGGCTTATGAATCTTTCGACTCTACGCTCGAGCTTGATCCTGCGAATTCATATGCTGAGAGAAACCGCGCTATCGCACTCTATTATGGTGAGCGTTACGACTTAGCCAATGAAGAAATGATGAAGCACTACGCCGATGATCCGAGCGATCCATTCCGCGCGCTTTGGTTATACATCATTCAGCATGAGCTAACGCCAGAGCAAGCTAAGCTTGACCTGCAAAAACGTTATGAGAATCATGACGAGCAGTGGGGCTGGGTATTAGTCGCTATCATGCTCGATGACATCACTGAAGAGCAGGCATTCAAAGCGATCTTAACCGGTACTCGTGATAACACGTTGCTGGCACAGCGTTTAACTGAGACATATTTCTATCTGGCTAAGCGTTACCACATGAACGGTGACTACGCGAATGCGATCTCTTTGTATAAGTTGTCGGTCTCTTTTAACGTATTCGAATACGTAGAGCATCGTTACTCTTTCTTAGAGTTGAGCCGTATTTTCACTACGCTAAAAGCAGAGCACCTCGCTCAAGCTAAGCTAGCTGAAGCAGAGCAAGAAGCTGATGCTCGCTAAATAGATTATTTTTACTATCAAAGCCGCTGCCAGTCAGCGGCTTTTTTGTGCCTACTTTTTATGATCTTTGTCTCGTTTTGGATTGCTTTTTATTTAAACAGGATTAAAATAGTTAGCTTTGCTAACTAAGTGCTATTCTTTGATTGGATGAGTATGCTAAACCAGAATTTAGAGAAGATAGAACGCTTCGCCTCGAAAGTATGGCGAACACAAGTAAATGAAGATCCTATCTGCCAGTTGAGCTTCAATGAATATGACTACTTGAAGGTGATTCAGGCCTCTCCTGAGCCGATTCGATTGACCGATCTTGCTATTGAAATGCAAGTGACTAAGCCTTCAGCGACCACTATGGTACAAAGGCTTGAGAGAAAAGGCCTGGTCGAGCGTAAGGCTTCATTGGAAGACGCGAGATCTAAACTCGTAGTACTGACGCACAAAGCAGAATTAGGTTTAGAAGAAGAGAGCAAGATCTATCATGTGATGGCACAAATACTGGAAAGTCGTTTGTCTGAGCAAGAGTCTACGCAATTGAACCAGTTATTAGACAAAGCGTTGAAGTAATTAATTTAGATATTTAGTTAGCCTTATTAACTAATTTATCGAGTCATATCCCACTGATATGTGACTCACAATGAAAGTAGAGTAAGAGATGAGTAACTCAATTAGTCGTCAATTTTGGCGATACACAATCCCAACGGTAGCAGCGATGCTGGTTAATGGCCTCTACCAAGTGGTGGATGGCATCTTTATCGGTCGTTATGTCGGCGCTGATGGGCTGGCGGGTATCAACGTCGCGTGGCCAGTGATCGGTTCGATTCTTGGCCTAGGTATGCTGGTGGGTGTCGGTACTGGTGCGCTGGTATCGATTCGTCAAGGTGAAAAAGACACTCAAGGTGCTAAGCAGATCTTAGCCACGGGTTTAACCTTGTTGTTAGCCATAACACCAATTGTTTCTGTATTGCTGTATCTGTTTGCCGATAACTTTTTGCTTTGGCAGGGCGCTGAAGGGCGAGTGTATGAGCTTGGCTTGCAGTACTTACACATCTTGATTGGAGCCAGTGTATTTACCTTGGGTTCTATCGCAATGCCGTTTCTACTGCGTAACGACGATAGCCCGAACTTAGCAACAATCCTGATGATTATTGGTGCGGTTATTAATATCGTTCTGGATTACGTGCTTATCGCTCTATTTGGATGGGAGTTGATGGGCGCGGCATTGGCTACAGCGATTGCTCAGTTTGTGGTAACGGCTCTCGGCTTGGCTTACTTCTTCTCACGTCGAGCAAACCTACGTTTACGTTGGAATGAGTTGAGATTGAAACTGGATGTGATTCCACAAATCTTCGCGATTGGTACATCAAGCTTCTTTATGTACGCTTATGGTTCGATGATGGTGGCGTTGCACAATGCGTTGTTCTCTCAATATGGCGACCAGTTGATGATTGGTGCGTACGCGATTTTAGGCTACATCGTGACGGTTTATTACCTCACGGCTGAAGGTATCGCCAACGGCATGCAACCATTGGTGAGCTACAATCATGGTGCGCGTAACCAAGCGAACATCCGTAAGCTACTTAAGATTGCGATGATGAGTTCAGTATTGATTGGTGTGGCGTTCGCGCTGCTTCTGAACGCGTTCCCACGTGAGTTTGTGTCAGTATTTAACTCAGACGAACCTCAGCTAGTTGAGTACACCGTGTTGGGTATTCGACTTCACATGTTTGCACTGGCGCTGGATGGCTTCTTGGTTGTAGCGGGTGCTTACTATCAGGCAGTGAACAAGGGCAGCAAGGCGATGTTTGTGACGATAGGCAATATGCTGATCCAACTGCCGTTCTTGTACATTATGCCTAAGTTGTACGGTGTGCCGGGGATCTGGATTGCGTATCCACTGTCTAACATCGCGCTAAGTGTTGTGGTGATGGTAATGCTCTACAAAGATCTAAAGAAGCTCGATGCCTCACCGATGGAAACAGCGACGGCATAGGTCGCGTTTCTTAAGTCGAATAAAAAAGGTCTAGCGAATGCTAGACCTTTTTTATATCTGTTGCTGGTTAGTCCAATGTAAGGAACTAGATGTTCTTAACGTCTAAACCTGCAAGCTGATGCCAGTAACCATTGCATTGGCGGCTTTCAATCTTCATCGGTTTTTGACCTTGCTCGTTTGCTCTGAAGTTATTGATTTCAGAGAAGGTATCGATACCGAGTGGGCTTAAACGAACCACATCAACCAAGTCGTGCATATTTGGCAAATCATTGACTAGGTTGTAACAGTAGCCTGATTGCGTCTGGATACCATTAAGATTGAAGACTGATTGGCCTTCTTGGCTTTCTACTTGTAGCCCTGTTGGGTACTTGATACAGCAGGTTTCGCAATCGTCTTTAGCTTTGTTTTCCGCGCGAGCGGTAAAGCAGCGTGCTGAGTAAGCAAGCGGCAGGTAGCCGTGGCTAAACACTTCTACTTCGAACTTATTACGGATGTTCAGTTCTTCACACTGGGTCATTACGTTGCTTAGCCATTCGCGAGAAAGCTCAACCGGCATACACCAACGCGTCATACCTTGTTTCAAGAACAGGTTCAGGGTGCGCGCGTTGTAGGTGTTCACTGCTGGGCCAACCACGAAAGGTACTTTGCTTTCGCTGGCCAGTTGAATTGCAGACACATCATTGGCTTCGATCGCAAAGTCACCATTATCGATGTACTTCTTCATGATGTTGACTTCGCTTGGCGCTTCGAGCAAAGCCATGGTCGAGAGGACAACTTGCTTACCTGAAGCAGACAGCTCTTTAGCAATGTCCATCCAGTGTTTCGCTTTCATCTCACGACGTTTTGAACACACAGCTTCACCTAGATAGATGATGTCGGCAGAGCTTGATTTCGCTTGCTCATAGAAGCTTTCAACGTCTTGTTTTGGCCAAAAATAAAGAAGAGGGCCTAATGCGTATTTCATTGAGTTCTCCATTTGGCTCTATTGCCATTTACGGTGATAAGCGCCAAGCGTGGTTTGTGTACCTTCAGATACATTCGCCAGTGTCGCATTCCAAGCTTGTTCCACTTGGTATTGTTCTGGGTTCGCTAAGTAGCGATCGATAGCTGCGCGCCACGTGCGAGTGACTTGTTCAACATAAGCAGGGCTGCGTTGGCGACCTTCAATCTTCACTGAGGCAACATTTGCCGAGAAAAGCTCAGGCAACATCGATAGCGTGTTGAGGCTGGTTGGCTCTTCAAGTGCGTGATAGCGCTTACGTTCACCATCGATATCTGCTTCAAAGCGGCCTTTACACAACGTTGGGTAACCTGCGTTTTCACCTGCTTCATATTTATCGATGAGGATTTCGTTCAAGCGAGACTCGAGGCCAGTTTCTGTTTCTTGCCAGCGAACGTATTTCGCCGGAGAACAAGCACCAACGGTGTTTGGTGATTCGCCAGTCATGTATGAAGAGAGGTAGCAACGACCTTCAGCCATGATGCACAAGCTACCAAAAGCGAATACTTCAAGGTCAACGTCAGAAGTGATATTACGAGAAAGCTGTTTGACCTGATGAATCGACAACACACGCGGCAGTACGACACGCTTAACGTTGAAATTTTTATGGTAGAAGTCGATAGCTGCTGCATTGGTTGCCGATGCTTGCACTGATAAGTGCAGTTCAAGGTCTGGGTACTTATTTGCTGCGTACTCAAGCACCGCGATGTCTGCGATGATCAGCGCATCAACACCCAGTGCAGCGGCGTTGTCTACGGCATTGGTCCAACGGTCGAAGCCATTTGGGTGAGCAAATGTGTTTAGGGCAACATGAATTTTCTTGTTGTGGTCATGCACATACTGCACAGCACGATCGAGCTTTTTACCCGCAAAGTTTAGGCCTGCAAAGTGTCGGGCATTGGTATCGTCTTTGAATCCGATATAGACAGCATCCGCACCACAATCAATAGCGGTTTTCAAAGCAGGTAAGTTACCCGCTGGGCATAAGAGTTCCATTTGCTCACTACCAGTAGAATTAAGTTGAAGCGAGCATTTTATGAAGAATTGTGAATGACGGAATTGATGTAAGGCAGGTTTAGATGGATAAATCTGCTTTTACTCCGTTTGAGGTACTGACGAGTGACCATTTTACATGTTGGCTTGGTTTAAATTTGAGGTACTTGATTAGTTCTTATGACGGCGGTTTTGGGCAAACAACTCTTCGACATCTTGTTTTGGTTGCGGACGATAGAAGTGGAAGCCTTGAATCGAACTACAGTTGAGGTTAGACAGCAGAGTCGCTTGCTCACTGGTTTCGACACCTTCAGCAACCACAGTTAAATCGAGAGATTTACCTAGGTTGATGATGTTTTCAATTACGGTGATTTGCTTTGGTAGGGTATCGATATCAGAGATGAAAGCACGGTCTATCTTAAGCTCATCAATTGGGAAGCGAGCAAGGTAAGACAGTGAAGAGTAGCCGGTACCAAAATCATCAATGGAGAGAGCAAAGCCAAGTTTCTTGATGGCGTTAAGCATTTGAAGTGTGTGTTCACTATCACTCATTACCGCGCTTTCCGTTAGCTCAAACGTAATCGCACTTGGATCAAGCTCGGTCGAACGCAGCAATTTTTCCATGTAATCAATCAGCTTTGGATTACCAAACTGTTCTGGAGATAGGTTGATCGCGACACGACCTGGAAGGATACCTTGCATCTTCCAGCGTTTAACCGTAGCAAATACTTCGCGCATCACCACTCTACCAAGTTGTTCGATAAGACCAGCTCGCTCCGCTACAGGAATGAACGCGGCCGGGCTGATATAACCTTCGACAGGATGCTTCCAACGTACCAGAGCTTCAGCGCCGTTGATGGTGAAATCACGGGCATTCACTTTCGGTTGATACCAAACCTCTAGTCCATTTTGTTGCAGCGCTTTTTGTAGCTCTATCTCGAGCCACAGTCGCATGCGCGCTTCTTTGTTCATCTGCTCGTTGAACTTAATTAAGCGGTTACGACCACGATCTTTGGCTTCATACATCGCGGTATCGGCATTTTGCAGCAAGATACGCGCATCGGTGCCGTCTTGAGGAAAGCGTACGCTACCAATCGAGCAAGCTAGGCGCTTACTAAAATGGTGAAGGTCAAAAGGCTGATTGATCAGTGAAATGATCTTTTCTGCTAGTGTTTCTGCGGTTCTAGGGTGTTCCGGTTCTGGCAGAATGATACCAAATTCATCGCCGCCTAAATGGCCGACCACCGCTTGACGAGGCAGTAATCGTTTAAGGCGTGAAGCCACTTCTTTGATCACTTTATCGCCAATGTGGTGCCCTAACGAGTCATTGATATTCTTAAAGTTATCAATATCCAAGTACATCATGACAACCGGTGTATCGTTGTGAATGAATTGCTCTAGGCGCTTGGTAAAACCGACTCGATTGTAGAGTTTAGTCAGCGCGTCTATGTAGGCATCTTCACTATTGGCTGGTGTGTATTGTTTGGTTGTCTCTTGAGCGTCTTGAATGAGTACCAGTTGGGTGCTGCTTCCAAGAATAGCGGTTGAGTCTATGTGCAGTTGAACTTTACGTTCGAAGCCGCATCGGGCACCCGTTAAGCAAACCAAACCAGACTCAGAAATAATAGAGCTGAGGCTGTTATTGAAGACTGTTTTGGTTTGTTCATCGATAAATAAGCGTCCTAACTCTTCACCAATCAATTCGGTGGTGGAGTTAAAACCAAGCAGGCGTGCAGCAGCTGGGTTAGACGACAAAATGTAGTCGTTTTCAACCAGTAGTAGCCCGTCGGGTAGCAGTTGAGAGAGCTTATGGAATTTTGCTTCGGATTCTTCTAAAGAACGAACCAGTACTTGATTTTCTGACGTATCGAAGGCGTGGAAGACGATGTAATCCGTATTCTTACCATTGGTCAGTGGAGACAAGCTGAAGTGGAGGCTAGTATCAAGGTCTGTTTCGTTGAGGGTGACTTCGGCTTCAATGGTTTCGCCGTTGAATGCGCGTTCGTAGTAAGGCTTTAGGTGTTGATAGAATTGTTCGCCTAAGGTTTGGCGGTCGTTCATGCCTGCAAGTTCAGCTTGGCTCAAACCAGCAATATCGCAATAACGCTCATTCACCATAAAGTAGTTATGTTGAGCATCAAGCACTGCAAAAAAGAAAGGGCTGTTTGCAGTTAGCTGGGTAAACCAATGTTGTAGTTGCTGGGGAGGCATCAAAGTACTACCAATTCTCCAAGAGCTTGATTATTCACAATCGATAAATAGTTATTACTTTTGTGTGGTTATCGATATTTACCTGTGAGTGCAGCGATCCGCTGTAATTCTCATTACCTGAATTACTATAACTGTGATTTTCAGGATATTAAAGGTCGGGCATCAAACAGAAGTTAATTTGATACATAACAGTAACTGAGATCTTAACATCATCTATGATGCATTCCATATTATTGACAAAGTTACGGATAAGTCACGTGATAAACAAGATTCGCACTCAACTAGTTCAAAATGCCGCATCAATTTTGCGATCTCCAGTCCAGTTATTGCCTAAAACAGTACAAAAAAGAGCCTTGTTAGAGGGGCTTAAGAACGTATTCAAAGAGGCGCTAGAAGACGGTGACTTTGAGTTCCTAGAAGATAAATGGCTTAAAGTCTCGATAAAGGATATGGGGTTAAGTTGGTGTATTAGCTACCAAAATGAGCAACTGGTTGTAGCGGATAAAGAGGTTGCTGAAGATGTAAGCTTTAGCGGGAATCTCAATGATCTTGTACTGATTGCGGGGCGTAAAGAAGACCCAGATACGCTTTTCTTCCAGCGTAGACTGTCTATTGAAGGCGATACCGAGCTCGGTTTAGAAGTCAAAAACTTGATGGACAGCGTAGATTTAGACTTATTGCCAACTCCCTTGAAAACTTTGTTAAATCAATTAGCTGATTTTGTGCAGAAGGGAGTACAATCCCCGGATACACAAAGTGAGGTAATGAATGCTTATTCGAACTGAAGCACCGGCAGATATACTTGTCATTGATCGTTTATTGAAATCTGTTTTTGAAACGGATGCAGAAGCCAACCTGGTTATGAGCTTGCGTGAGAATAGTCATTTAACGCTGTCGCTGGTGGCTTGTTCTGATGAAGGCGAGGTTGTTGGGCACCTGATGTTTAGCCCGATCACGCTGCATGGTGACGATCATAACTGGCAAGGGCTTGCTCCGCTTGCAGTGAAAGAAGAGTTTCGCAATCAAGGTATTGCCAAAGCATTGGTTGAAGATGCTTTCTCTACTTTGGTTGATTTTGGTTACCCAGCCTGTGTCGTGCTTGGCGATCCTGCGTACTACGGTCGTTTTGGTTTCAAAGCCGCGAGCGAATTTGGTTTGAGTTGCGCTTGGGATGTACCTGAAGGTGCTTTTCAAGCCATTGAGTTGGTTGAAGGTGCACTTACTGGGCATGCTGGTGAAGTGGCTTACAGCCAAGAATTCAATGAGTTATAAGGCTACTTCTCACGCAATATGATGCAAACTGATTTAGTCTAAATAAAGGAGCTTGATGCTCCTTTATTTTTTGTTAGTATCAGCCCAACTCTCATAAGCGGTTTTGAAGTTCGTTCAAACAAACCGCCGACCACCAACCTAAGGTTATAACCCTAGATATGTCACAAACACACGCACAGTACCTGCAAGAGATGGGCATAAGCCAATGGGAGCTTAGTCATCCAGAACGTTTGGCGGGTTATGAATCAAAACTGACTCCGCTAGCGAGCGATTGCAAGTTACTGTTGGTTTCGCCTGATAAACCTCAGGGCGAGCTCGCAGTGATGTTTGAGCGTGTGCTGAAAAGTATCAAGCTTGATTTATCTCAGGCACTACATATTCAGCCTCAACACCTAACCTCTATCGAACTTGGTGATGTTGAATGGGTGTGGTTTGCTGGTTGTGAATCGACTCAAGAGATTAAAGCTAAAACACTGCAATCCCCATTGTTGTCCGACATCAATGGCAATAACCAACATCGCCGTGACTTATGGCAACAAATTTGTGCATATGACTAATCAATTTTTACCGACTTCATCACATCATCTAGACGCTATTTGGCAGATAGAACAGGCTGCGCACTTTCATCCATGGTCAGAAAATATGATCCGAGATCTAGATAGTCGAGGCGCTTGTCATCATGTTCTTGAAGTCGATGGGCGAGTCGTCGGCTACTTCTTCGCGCAGAATATCGTTGGTGAAGTAACGCTATTAAATATTGCTGTGGATCCAAGCCAACAAGGCAAAGGCTACGGTAAAGCGCTGACTGAGCACTTCCTAGATATGTGTGAACAAGCTAACGCAGAAAGCGCGTGGTTAGAGGTTCGCGAAAGTAATGTGAACGCGTTTAATCTTTACGAAAAGGTTGGCTTTAATGAGGTGGACCGCCGTCGTAACTATTACCCAACCAAGCAAGGACAAGAAGACGCCATCATTATGAGCTATCTTTTTATGTCTTTTAACTAGCCATCTTGTCGCTTTTCGCTAAGCAGAGAATAAGCGGCAAAATAGGGTGCAAACTGACCCTTTAGAAAGTGACACGCTTTCTGTATAATCCGCACACAGAATTCAAGGGCAAGTATTATCTACTTGCCCTTTTTACGCTTTAGATCAGCAAAGGGCGACTATGTCTTTCCAACAAGAAGTGAGCAAACGTAGAACGTTTGCAATTATCTCTCACCCGGATGCGGGTAAAACCACGATTACTGAAAAAGTTCTTTTATTCGGAAACGCGATTCAGAAAGCGGGTACCGTAAAAGGCCGTGGCTCTAACCAGCACGCTAAATCTGACTGGATGGAGATGGAAAAAGAACGTGGTATCTCGGTAACTACGTCGGTAATGCAATTCCCATACAATGATTGCCTAGTAAACCTACTCGATACTCCAGGACACGAAGATTTCTCGGAAGATACGTACCGTACATTAACGGCGGTTGACTCTTGTTTGATGGTTATCGATGCTGCGAAAGGTGTCGAGGATCGTACTCGTAAACTGATGGAAGTAACGCGTCTGCGTGATACACCAATCGTAACGTTTATGAACAAACTTGACCGTGACGTTCGTGACCCAATGGAAGTGCTTGATGAAGTAGAAAGCGAGCTAGGTATGGCTTGTGCTCCAATTTCATGGCCAATTGGTTGTGGTAAAGAGTTTAAAGGTGTTTACCACATTCACCGTGACGAAACGATCTTGTACGAATCTGGCCACGGCCACGAGATCCAAGAAGTTCGTATCATCAAAGGTTTAGATAATCCTGATCTAGATGAAGCGGTAGGTGCTGATCTAGCGGAAAGCGTACGTGAAGAGCTAGAGCTTGTTATCGGTGCTTGTCCTGAGTTTGATCAAGATCTGTTCCTTGCTGGTGAGCTAACACCTGTTTACTTCGGTACCGCACTGGGTAACTTTGGTGTTGACCATATGCTTGATGGCTTAACGAAGTGGGCTCCAGCACCGCAAACTCGTCAAGCTAACGAGCGTGATGTTGTTGCGACAGAAGAGAAGTTCTCTGGTTTCGTATTTAAGATCCAAGCAAACATGGACCCTAAACACCGTGACCGTATCGCTTTCATGCGTATCGTATCTGGTACTTACAGCCAAGGTATGAAGATGAACCATGTTCGTACCGGTAAGAACGTCAGCATTTCTGATGCGGTAACTTTCATGGCGGGCGACCGTGCACGTGCTGAAAAAGCGTATGCAGGTGACATTATCGGTCTACACAACCACGGCACAATTCAGATTGGTGATACCTTTACTCAAGGTGAGAACCTGAAGTTCTCTGGTATTCCAAACTTTGCGCCTGAGCTATTCCGCCGTATTCGTCTACGCGATCCTCTGAAGCAGAAGCAACTTCTAAAAGGCTTGGTTCAGCTTTCAGAAGAGGGCGCAGTGCAAGTATTCCGCCCTATGCAGAACAACGACCTGATCGTTGGTGCGGTTGGTGTACTTCAGTTCGACGTGGTTGTAGCGCGCTTGAAAGCAGAATACAACGTAGAAGCTATCTACGAAGGTGTTAACGTTGCAACAGCTCGTTGGGTTGAGTGTGATGACGCTAAGAAACTGGAAGAGTTCAAACGTAAGAACCAATCTAACCTGGCGCTAGATGGTGGTGATAACCTGTCTTACATCGCACCAACGATGGTGAACCTGAACCTAGCTTCAGAACGTTTCCCTGACGTTAAGTTCCGAGCGACACGCGAGCACTAATTTCTTCGATCTCTATTCGAGTTAAACAGAAACGTCTATTGTTCTGCAATAGGCGTTTTTTAATGCGTGCCATTTTAGACAATAAGCTTGAGGTAAATATGTTGGGTTGGATAAAAGCTTGGGGTAGGAAATACGATAAGTGGTGTGAAGAGCTTGGATTGACACCTGAAAACAAGCGTAGTTGTGTTCCTTATCGTCGAGATCCTCAAGGGCAGCAAGTTGAGAGTGGAAAAGATGACACAGCAAACAAGTGATTTTCCGCTATTTGATACCCATTGCCACGCGGACTTTGAGGCGTTTGAGCAAGGTTTTTCCCATGAGCAGAGCGTTGATGGGTATATCAAAGAGGCAAAACAGGCTCAAGTTGAGAAGTTACTCATCCCTTCTATAGGTCAAAACAACTGGCATAAGCTTGAAAAGATCGCACAATCTCACCCCAATGTTTACTACGCATTAGGCTTCCATCCTTACTTTTTAGAGCAAGCGGATGCGGCGCAATTTGAGGAACTTAATCAATTACTCGCTTCAAAAACACGCCAGTGTGTAGCCATTGGTGAGTGTGGGCTGGACTTTTTTGTGGATGTGGAACAGGAGAAACAAGAGCGCTTTTTCATCCAACAAATGGAGCTTGCCAAGGCGTTTAATTTGCCTCTGATTATCCATGAAAGGAAGTCTTACAACCGTCTTATTCAATTAATAAAGCAGCACAAGTTTACTTTAGGTGGGGTAATTCACGGTTTTTCAGGAAGTGAACAGCAAGCTTTGGTGTGGATCAAGCTTGGTTTCTATATTGGTGTCGGTGGAACGATAACTTACCCAAGAGCGCAAAAAACACGCACAACCATCGCTAAATTACCGCTTGAGAGCTTGGTGTTAGAGACCGATGCTCCGGATATGCCAACCTATGGAAACCAAGGAAATGTTAATCATTCCAAACATTTAGTTACGATATCAAATGAACTTTTTTTGCTTAGAAAAGAGTCAAGGCAATCGATTGCAACGCAAATTTGGCAAAATAGCCATCGCGCATTCGGTATATGTGAATAAAATCTAATGTTTTTGTTTATCGTTTGCGTAAATTGCATCTCCATTGTGATTTGAGTCACATTTGTGTGTGAATGGTACATGAATCTTCTACGAAAGTGTGAGGGCGGCATTACTTTATTAGTGGTCGCATGAGTATAATTGCCCCCGCTTTATAGCCCCATTTTGTAACACGCCAATAAATAACTAATAAGGAAGTCATAAACTATGAGCCTGTTTATGAGCCTAGTCGGCATGGTTGTACTGATTGCAATCGCAGTACTACTATCTGACAACCGCAAAGCTATTAATATCAGAACAGTGGGTGGCGCATTCGCTATCCAATTCGCACTTGGTGCATTCGTACTTTACATCCCTTGGGGTCGTGATTTGCTTGCAGGTTTCTCTGCTGGTGTAGCAAACGTAATCGACTACGGTAAAGACGGTACTGGTTTCCTATTCGGCAGCCTAGTTAACTTCTCTGTTGACGGTATCGGTTTCATCTTTGCTTTCCAAGTTCTACCAACACTGATCTTCTTCTCTGCACTTATCTCTGTACTTTACTACATTGGTGTAATGCAGCTAGTAATCAAAGTTCTTGGTGGTGGCCTTCAGAAAGCTCTAGGTACTTCTCGCGCCGAGTCAATGTCTGCAGCAGCAAACATCTTCGTTGGTCAAACAGAAGCACCTCTAGTTGTTCGCCCATTTGTTCCTAAGATGACTAACTCTGAACTATTCGCAGTAATGTGTGGTGGTCTAGCATCTGTAGCTGGTGGTGTACTAGCGGGTTACGCATCTATGGGTGTTCCTCTAGAGTACCTAGTTGCAGCGTCATTCATGGCAGCACCTGGTGGTCTATTATTCGCTAAAATCATCAAGCCTGAAACAGATACGCCAGACGATAACATCGCTGACGACATCGACGGCGGCGACGATAAGCCAGCTAACGTTATCGACGCAGCAGCAGGCGGCGCGTCAGTTGGTCTACAACTAGCTCTTAACGTTGGTGCAATGCTACTAGCATTCATCGGTCTAATTGCTCTAATCAACGGTATCCTAGGTGGCATCGGTGGTTGGTTCGGTATGGAAAACCTAACTCTAGAACTTCTTCTAGGTTGGATCTTCGCACCGCTAGCATTCATCATTGGTGTTCCATGGGAAGAAGCAACTATTGCTGGTTCTTTCATTGGTCAGAAGACAGTTGTTAACGAATTCGTTGCATACCTAAACTTCGTACCATACGTTGGTGAAAACGCTCAAGTTGTTGCAGCGACTGGTCAAGTGATGTCTGAGAAGACTCAAGCTATCATCGCATTCGCACTATGTGGTTTCGCAAACCTTTCTTCTATTGCGATTCTACTAGGTGGCCTAGGTGGTATTGCACCAAGCCGTCGCCAAGACATCGCACGTATGGGTGTTAAAGCGGTTGTAGCTGGTACTCTATCTAACCTGATGGCAGCAACAATTGCTGGCTTCTTCCTATCTTTCTAATCAAGTAGATTTAGATATATAGACGCCACTTTAATATCGCCCCGTAGCAAGAAATTGCTGCGGGGCTTTTTTGTTTTTAGGCCTATTGATTCTGAACATGAGTTCGATTCGATGGTGGGTCTAAAATGTTTTTTTGAGATACAAACCGTTTGCGTTCTAAGGAGCACTACAATTTATTAATGGATACCTATAATGTATAGGCTCAAGGGATAGGATGTCTCTTGTTGGCAAGAAAGTAACCGCTTGGATTCGTCCGTGGTTATTCTTCTGGGATTAAGCCAAACTTAGCGATACGCTATAGATGTTAGACACAACATGACTGATTTGTTGTGCCATAGACCAAACTGGTACTGTGCGGTGACAAGGATTGCAATTGGTAACGAAAGTTATCAAGTCTTCAGGGAACCAAGTCCGTTCATTTGTGACTACTGAGCATTACTAAAATATCCATCTATACTGGATGGAGGGCGAAGTAGTTAACTATTTGAATATATTGATCGGAGATAGAAATGAGCGATTTAAAAGCAGCAGCTCTACGTGCACTTAAACTTATGGACCTAACTACGCTAAATGACGACGATACTACTGAGAAAGTAGTGGCGCTTTGTCACGACGCGAAGACTGCAGTAGGCAACACTGCTGCAATCTGTATTTACCCTCGCTTTATCCCAGCAGCTAAGAAAGCGTTGCGTGAGCAAGGTACTCCAGAAGTACGTATTGCGACTGTAACTAACTTCCCTCATGGTAATGATGACATCGAGATCGCAGTTGCTGAAACAAAAGCAGCAGTAGCATACGGTGCAGACGAAGTCGACGTAGTATTCCCATACCGCGCTCTAATCGCTGGCAATGAAGAAGTAGGTTTCGAGCTAGTTAAACAGTGTAAAGAAGCATGTGGCGACATCACACTGAAAGTAATCATCGAAACTGGTGAGCTAAAAGAAGAAGCACTGATCAAGAAAGCATCTGAGATTTGTATCAAAGCTGGCGCTGACTTCATCAAAACTTCAACAGGTAAAGTGCCAGTAAACGCGACTCCAGAGTACGCACGCATGATGCTAGAAGTTATCCGTGACATGGGCGTTGCTAAAACTGTTGGTTTCAAACCAGCAGGTGGCGTACGTACCGCTGAAGATGCAGCACAATACCTAGCGATGGCTGATGAGCTACTAGGTGCTGAGTGGGCAGACAACATGCACTACCGCTTTGGTGCTTCAAGCCTACTAACTAACCTTCTTAATACATTAGAAGTGACAGACGAAACTGCTGATCCAGCAGCATACTAATCCTTTAAAAGTCTGTTTGATGGAGTGGCGTTAAGTCACTCCATATTACCTCTTTCCCTACAAACCATACTCACTAGAGTTTGGGAGGCACTAATGTATCTACCTCAAGAAATTATTCGCAGAAAACGTGACGGTGAAGTCTTAACAGCCGAAGAAATTAACTTCTTCATTCAAGGCGTCGCTAAAAACACGGTTTCTGAAGGCCAAATTGCAGCATTCGCAATGGCTATCTTCTTCAACGAAATGACAATGCCAGAACGTATCGCACTAACATGTGCAATGCGCGACTCAGGCATGGTGATTGACTGGAGCCACATGAATTTTGATGGCCCAATCGTTGATAAGCACTCTACTGGTGGTGTTGGTGACGTTACTTCTCTGATGCTTGGCCCTATGGTGGCAGCATGTGGCGGTTTCGTTCCAATGATCTCTGGTCGTGGCTTAGGCCACACTGGCGGTACCCTAGACAAGCTAGAATCTATCCCTGGTTACAACATTACACCAACCAATGAAGTGTTTGGTGAAGTAACCAAAGAGGCGAGCGTTGCTATCATCGGTCAAACGGGCGACTTAGCGCCAGCTGATAAGCGTGTTTACGCGACGCGTGATATCACAGCAACAGTCGATAACATCTCGCTAATCACGGCTTCAATCCTATCTAAGAAACTGGCGGCTGGCCTAGATTCTCTAGTAATGGATGTAAAAGTAGGTTCAGGCGCATTTATGCCGACTTACGAAGCCTCTGAAGAGCTAGCGAAATCTATCGTAGCAGTAGCAAACGGTGCAGGCACCAAGACTACAGCAATCCTAACGGATATGAACCAAGTTTTGGCTTCTTCGGCGGGTAACGCAGTAGAAGTTCGCGAAGCGGTTCAATTCCTAACGGGTGAATACCGTAACCCACGTTTGCTAGAAATTACGATGGCATCGTGTGCTGAAATGCTAGTGTTGGGTAACCTTGCAAAAGATTCAGAAGAAGCGCGCGAAAAACTGATGGCAGTACTGGATAACGGTAAAGCAGCAGAGTGCTTTGGTAAAATGGTAGCGGGCCTTGGTGGTCCAGCAGACTTCGTAGAAAACTACGATAACTACCTAGAAAAAGCAGAAATTATTAAACCAGTGTACGCGCTAGAAAGCGGTGTGGTATCAGCAATGGATACTCGTGCAATTGGTATGGCTGTCGTTGGTATGGGCGGTGGTCGCCGCGTAGCAACGGACAGCATTGATTACGCAGTCGGTTTCGATAGCTTCATTCGTCTTGGCGAAGTGGCAAGCGATGAGAAACCATTAGCAATGATTCATGCTCGCAACGAACAACAGTGGCAAGAAGCTGCAACGGCATTACAAAATGCAATCACTGTGGGCGGAGAATATACAGCAACACCAGACGTTTACCGTCAGATTCGTTCTGAAGACGTGTAAATAACCGTTATCGGTATACCTCGTGTATACCGATAATCAAAACGCTGGTGCAAAGAGCAATAAGTTGGTGAAGAAAATGAAAAGAGCATTTATTTTAGTTTTAGATTCATTCGGTATCGGTGAGACAGCGGATGCAGACAAATTCGGTGATGTAGGTTCTGACACTATGGGCCACATCGCAGACCATTGTGATAAAGGTCTTGCAGACAATGCCGATCGTCAAGGTCCTCTGACGCTGCCAAACCTGTCTAAGCTAGGTTTAGCGATGGCTCACAAAGAGTCTACAGGTCGCTTTGCTCCTGGTGTGGATGCAGACGCGGAAATCATTGGCGCTTATGGTCACGCTGCTGAGCTGTCTTCTGGTAAAGACACGCCATCAGGTCACTGGGAAATCGCAGGTGTACCGGTACTGTTTGATTGGGGCTACTTCACCGACAAAGAGAACAGCTTCCCTAAAGAGCTGACTGATCGCATTCTTGAGCGTGCAGGCTTGTCTGGCTTCCTAGGTAACTGCCACTCATCAGGTACTGAGATCCTAGATAACCTAGGTGAAGAGCACATGAAGACTGGCTTACCAATCTTCTATACTTCTGCGGACTCTGTTTTCCAGATCGCTTGTCACGAAGAGACATTCGGCCTACAAAACCTATTAGACCTTTGTCAGATTGCTCGTGAAGAGCTAGAAGACTACAACATTGGTCGTGTTATTGCGCGTCCGTTCGTTGGCCCTGGTAAAGGTCAATTTGAGCGTACTGGTAACCGTCGTGATCTTTCTGTTGAACCACCTGCGGCAACTATCCTACAGAAGCTTGTTGATGAGAAGGGCGGTAACGTTCATTCAATCGGTAAGATTTCTGATATCTACGCAGGCTGTGGTATTACTCAGAAAACCAAAGCAACAGGTATTCCTGCGCTATTTGAAGCGACTAAAGATGCGATCAATGAAGCGGGCGATAACACGATTGTGTTTACTAACTTCGTTGATTTCGACTCAGCTTACGGCCACCGCCGTGATGTTGCGGGCTACGCTGCTGCACTTGAGTACTTCGATGGTCGTATCAATGAAATCATCGATATGATGAAAGAGGATGATGTACTTATCCTTACTGCTGACCACGGTTGTGATCCAACATGGCCAGGTACAGACCATACTCGTGAACACATCCCTGTGATTGTTTACGGTAAAAATGTTCCAGCTGGTTCTTTAGGCCGTCGCGATACGTTTGCTGATATCGGCCAAAGCTTGGCGTCTTACTTTGGTACTTCGCCAATGGAATACGGTGAAAGCTTTTTATAATTGGTAATGAATAAAAGAGAGGGAGACCTCTCTTTTCTTTTTTGTTTTGAGATTAAGGATATTTTCAATGGCTACTCCACATATTAATGCTGAAATGGGTGCATTCGCTGATGTTGTTTTAATGCCTGGCGATCCGCTACGTGCTAAATACATCGCTGAAACCTTCTTAGAAGAGGTGGTTCAGGTGTGTGACGTGCGCAATATGTTTGGTTACACAGGTACTTATAAAGGTCGTAAGGTATCGGTAATGGGGCACGGTATGGGTATTCCATCTTGTTCGATTTACGCGACTGAGCTTATTAAAGACTTTGGTGTGAAAAAGATCATTCGTGTCGGCAGCTGTGGTGCAGTGAGCGAAGATATCAAAGTGCGCGATGTCGTGATTGGCATGGGGGCATGTACCGACTCTAAAGTGAACCGTATTCGCTTCAAAGGTCATGACTTTGCCGCTATTGCTGACTACAAAATGGTTCGCGCGGCAGAAGATGCAGCTAAAGCACGCGGTGTTGATGTAAAAGTCGGTAACTTGTTCTCTGCTGAGCTTTTCTACACGCCAGATCCTGAAATGTTTGAAGTGATGGATAAATACGGCATTGTTGGTGTAGAGATGGAAGCGGCTGGCATCTATGGTGTGTGTGCTGAATATGGCGCAAAAGCTCTGACTATCTGTACCGTGTCTGATCACATCAAAACAGGTGAGCAAACCACATCAGATGAGCGTCAAACAACCTTCAACGACATGATGGTTATTGCGTTAGACTCTGTACTTCTTGGTGACCAAGAGTAATTATTCTTCACTGTAGCTTGATAAAGTAACAGATAACAAAAAGCCCCGTTGCTGCCTGAGCGTCGGGGCTTTTTATTGGATAACGTAATTGCGCTATTTATGAATTTACGTTCTTCAGAAGTAAGTTCTCGCCTGACTTGGTTGGTCTTCTACGAATCAACATAATAAACAGCACACCACTGACGAAGCCCATTAATACCATACCAATCATGTAGCGATCACTTTTGCGGTAGTGGTGATCCGATATCGCTGTCATTTTACCTGTCTCAAAGGTGACGCGGATAAAACCGATGATGGTGTTTTCTTTCGAGTAAATGGGTTCAACGAGTTGTTGCCTACCGATACTCGCGGTTGAAAGTGGCGTATCTAAGCCGAGGACCTCGCGTACTGACAGCGCCTTTTCGCTCGAAGCCAGTCGAATGCCTTCTGCATCATAGATGGTGGTATCAAACACCAGTCGATCTTGAGATAGCTGATTGGTCAGATCAAGCAGTCGCTCTTGGTCTTGTTGTGCGATCATTTTGCTGGCTGAAAGGGAAGCTTGAGAGATAAGCAGCTTGGTAAGTGTCTCGAGCTGTTTCGCTTGGATCTTCTCGTTACCCTTACTGATCACGACCGTATTTTTAATCGTAACGACGAACATAGTAGCCAACAAAATGAGGGCTAACATTCGCAAAGCGTTACGTATTGAGAACAATGATTCATTCATGTTTCACGGGGCCTGAAATAAACAAATGTTATGATTAAGACATATTGAGACTTGCGTTTTCAAATTGCAATAGGTTAACGTTTAGCATAGTTAATTAGGAATCATACACATGGACGCTCAGAAATATCTGCCGATAAAAAGGCATACTACATTATTAACTCGACTCCCCGAGACTCGTTTCGCTTCTCAACTCGCTAAAGCCAAAGCTAACTGGATTGTATTTGGCGAGTACCTATCACCGCAATCTTTCGATGACATCGACTTTTTCACTGGCATTTACAACACCGTTTTAGATACGTGGAAAGTTGGCCATTACGAAGTGGCATTGATGTCTGGCAACCTAACGCCTGCACATGAAGAAATCCTACAGGCTTTGAAGCTTGATTATGCTTGCCTTAGCGAAGTTCCAGACTTATCTAAGCCGGGTTTGATCGTAATGGATATGGATTCCACAGCGATTCAAATCGAGTGTATCGATGAAATAGCCAAGCTCGCTGGAGTAGGAGAGTTAGTCTCTGAAATTACAGAGCGTGCTATGCAAGGAGAGTTAGATTTCGAACAGAGCCTGCGTCAACGAGTTGGAGCACTGAAAGGTGCGGATGAGTCGATTCTAGAGCAAGTGCGCCAATCACTGCCTTTCATGCCAGACTTAGTTGGACTGGTGAATACGCTTAACAAACTGGGTTGGAAAACCGCTATCGCATCGGGTGGCTTTACTTACTTCTCTGATTACTTAAAAGACACGCTAGACTTAGATCATGCCCAGTCGAATACTTTAGAAATCGTTAAGGGTAAATTGACAGGGGAAGTGTTGGGTGATGTAGTTTCGGCGCAAACCAAAGCCGATATCTTAGTCGAACTGGCTGAAGAGTATGAGTTGGAGCTACATAACACGGTTGCTGTTGGTGATGGCGCGAATGACTTGGTGATGATGGGCGCTGCTGGTTTAGGTATTGCCTTCCATGCAAAACCAAAAGTCGAGCAACAAGCTCAAACTGCTGTGCGTTATGCTGGCTTAGGTGGGGTATTGTGTATCCTGTCTGGCGCGTTGGCTAAGCAACAAAAAATCAGCTGGCAGGCGAAACCGTAAAGGTTCACAACAGCATGATTATTTAATCGTGTGATATTACAAAGACACAAAAGCAGGCACTGAGCCTGCTTTTCTTTTTTATTGTACCTAGAGATGATGGAGTATTATGACTAACGCGTTAGCTCCAATCGGATCAACACTTCATCGGTAATATCTTCTATCTCACCATAACCGATAAACGCGGTGATCTCGTTTTCTAGCTTCTTCGCTTGGTGCATGCTGATACGAGCAAGCTCTTCTAAATCCGATTGGAATAAGGTGGTCAATGGATTGAAGATTGGCGCGGTCGTAACGCGAAGTACATACACATCACCTAAGTGCTGCGCTTTCTTAATGAATAAGATTCTTTCTTTTGCCGAGGCAAAGTCTTTCACCAACTTAGTATGTACTGATTGGATCTTGTCGCCGAACTTCACCGCAGCGATATAGACGTCGTGGTGTTTAGGCTCTGCACCCTCGATTCTCTTTAGGGGCTCAGCCAGCAGCGAATTGGTGTGGCCTTTAAATATAGGCTCCAGTGAGAACTTTTGGTTGTGTCCAAGTTTCGCCAATAAAGTCAGGTGTTTATTGAGTGGGAAATTCACACCAATGATCTTACAACGCAGTGTTGAACTTGGTTTATCAATAAAGATAGGGCTACTGACCATCTTGCTTAACAAAATATTGTGCAGTGACTCAAGTAAGGAGTTCGTTGGCAGTATCTCTCTCTTCTTAATCAGCTTGCTTTGGTTTTGATCGATAAGCCCATTCAGGAACGCGATAGTACGCATTGTCTTAGCGTTCTCAGCAATTACTAATTGGACATTTCGGCCATTGGGACTCACACGAATCACGTGATAAGGCACTGTGCTTAATGGCAGATTCTTATCGTAAAGCTGTAGCTCATTAAAGTTCACGATCACCGGATCATTGATCTTGAGGACCATTGGCTGTTCAAGAGTAATGCTCAACCCACGTTTCGAGATATCTAAGGTGTGGCCGTTTGCCGCTGCGCCATCTTGTGAGGTAAGTTGCAACGGTGACTTAAACTGGTATCTCGGTTCTTTACGACGGGTCTGAGAATCAAAATAGATACTTTGAATGTTCCCAACCACAGTGCGTGGGTGGCGGAAGCGGTTTAGTTCACTGCTTGGAATGCGTGGCTTTTCACTCAACAAGTAATCCGCAGCACTCTCGTGATCGCCAATCTCTTGCAATATACCGCAATGCGTCAGTTGTGCTGAGCTTTGCGCTAGCGTGTCTGAATGTTTGGCTAAAGCTTGTCGCTCCGTTTCTGATAATTCGAATACAGAGAATTTAAACGCCTTCCAACTTTTACGCTTACCACCAATGTGCCAGAACAGTTGTCTTTGTTCACGAGTCGCTTCAGGTAACATCATCGAATAGAACAGCGTCTTATTTTGATGTTCATGAGTAAACGAATAGATAACGTTGCTGGTGCCTTTCACACCGGGCTTCGCCAGTAAGTTCATGCGCTGTTCGTTGAACAGAGTTCCTAGTGCCTGTTGGTTTCGCTCGTCGTGCCAGTATTGCCATAGCGGATGGTTGTTATCTGTAAGCAGTGCAAGCTTGAGTTCACTGCCACTAAAGAACAGAGGAAGGTTACAAGTGTGTTTTAGATAGGTGTGCTCGATACCTCGAGTGCGGGTTCGAATAACTCTATCTTGATTTTCGTGGCTGGTTTTCTTGCTTGTGCTATTTAAAGACTCATCAAGTAAACGCGCCACAATATTGTTGTCGCTTACCTTGATGGTTCTTAGGAATTTAACCGCGTCATTTTCATAGGATTCATCAATCCCGAGCACACGAAATTCTACTGCTTGGTTTACATCGGTTTCGAGTGACTTCTCAACCAGCTCGGTAAACTTAACGCTGATGATTTCACCTAGGTTATAGCGAAAGACGCTTGGTACTTTGAATTTTGCGCCTGAAGGAGAGATATCGACCGTGACACCGTGTAGGCTTTGTCCTTTTGAAGTGGTGACCTCAACTTGTGAGCTTATCTTGAGTCGGTTCTCTTGACGCTTTAAGTCATAACCTAGGTTAATGGCTTCAGCTTCATAAGGGCTGTTGGCACTGGTGATGTCTTGGGTGTTTTGAGAAGCACTATTAACAACACTACGCAGAGGTTGAGTTCTTGGAGTCATCACTAACTCCCAAGCGCCTTCGGTGTAGCCTTTGAATTTTTTTGTGCCGCGCTGATAGGCATTTAACGCGATGTCGTCGAGCCAGTGTTTACGGCCATCGAGTGTGAACTGACGACACTCATTATCGATACGTCCGCGTAAATCAATGCTCTTTGTACATGGAGCCATGATACGATTCAGTTCCATTTTAACGAGCAGCTTCAGAGACGGTGATTCGCCTTCTGTCATTTGAGAAAGAAGGAATTCGAAATCTTCGGCATGATAAGCCGGGATAAGACGCTCTGCTATAGATAGAATTTCAGATTGCTGCATACTTTTCTTGTTAGAATGGAAGGTACATTTATGTTATCGACTAGTTTAAATCGATCTTTAAATATAAGTGGTATGACTGCAACGTTTATTTGCACCCGTACGGTCAAATAAGTCACAAATTGACAACATCATTGTGTAACTGGGTAAATTATTGAGGTTTTATGGCTAAGGCAAAGCGAGCTTATGTGTGTAATGACTGTGGGGCTGACTTCCCACGTTGGCAAGGACAGTGCAATGCGTGTGGTGCTTGGAACACAATTACAGAAGTTAGGTTAGCCGCTTCACCTCAGGTAGCGCGCAATGAACGATTGAGTGGCTATGCTGGTAGCGCAACAGAGTCTTCGGTTCAAACACTGTCAGAAATCGACCTGCAGGAAGTGCCTCGTTTTAGTAGTGGCTTTAAAGAGCTCGACCGCGTGCTTGGTGGCGGTGTTGTACCGGGTGCTGCGATCCTTATTGGTGGTAACCCAGGGGCGGGTAAATCGACACTATTGTTACAAACCATGTGTCTGCTCTCTTCGCAACTTCCGACCCTTTATGTCACGGGCGAAGAATCTTTGCAGCAGGTCGCGATGCGTGCGTCTCGACTTGGATTGCCAAAAGAGCATCTAAAGATGCTCTCAGAAACGAACGTGGATAAGATTTGTCAGGTTGCCGAAAAAGAACAACCTAAGATCATGGTTATCGACTCGATCCAAGTAATGCATGTCGCTGATGTTCAATCTTCACCAGGCAGTGTGGCTCAGGTTCGTGAGTCAGCCACTGCACTGACTCGTTTTGCTAAGCAGAATAATGTAGCAATCTTTCTCGTTGGACACGTAACTAAAGATGGTACGTTGGCGGGCCCTAAAGTGCTTGAGCATATTATTGACTGTTCAGTGTTGTTAGATGGCGGAACAGACAGCCGTTTCAGAACGCTACGCAGCCACAAAAACCGTTTTGGTGCGGTGAATGAGCTGGGTGTGTTTGCCATGACTGGTCAAGGCCTAAAAGAAGTCAGCAACCCATCGGCTATATTCTTGTCTCGTGGTGAAGAAGAGACATCAGGCAGTTCAGTGATGGTGGTATGGGAAGGTACCCGACCACTGCTTGTTGAGATCCAAGCGCTGGTGGATTACTCCCAGTTGTCAAACCCTCGTCGAGTCGCGGTTGGTCTTGAGCAGAACCGTCTTTCTTTGTTACTTGCAGTGCTGCATAAACACGGCGGCTTACAAATGGCTGACCAAGATGTGTTTGTGAATGTCGTCGGTGGTGTTAAAGTAACCGAAACTAGTGCTGATCTTGCATTAGTCATGGCATTACTTTCTAGTTTCAGAGATCGCGCATTACCTAAAGATGTGGTGGTTTTTGGTGAAGTAGGCCTAGCGGGTGAGATTCGTCCTGTACCTAGTGGGCAAGAACGCTTGAATGAAGCATTTAAACACGGCTTTAAGAAAGCAATTGTTCCTGCAGCTAATATGCCGAAAGGTGGTATCCCAGGAATGCAAATCCACGGAGTGAAAAAACTATCAGAGGCAATTAATGCTTTTGATGAGTTGTAATTGAACTCACTTCAGCTAATCTATACAGCAGCAATTCAGTCTAACTTGAACCCCGATTGGGCTTTGGGTTAGCACTATAATTAACAATCATTTAGATTGTTTCTACAGCGTGCCTTTTTCTAAATGTTAGGAAAAGGCAAAGTTTTTTAGTCCCAAATGCATGCAAAGCTATCAGTCTTCACAGATTGTGATATACTCTGCGCGCATTTTATATCCTATTAACAGAGTAAGACAATGGCAGATTTATCGAAATACAGAAACATTGGTATTTTCGCGCACGTTGATGCGGGTAAAACAACTACCACTGAGCGTATCCTTAAGCTAACTGGTCAAATCCACAAGACTGGTGAAGTACATGACGGCGAATCAACGACTGACTTCATGGAACAGGAAGCTGAGCGCGGTATTACTATCCAATCAGCAGCTGTAAGCTGTTTCTGGAATGATCACCGTCTAAACGTTATCGATACTCCTGGACACGTTGACTTCACAGTTGAAGTATACCGTTCTCTTAAAGTACTTGATGGCGGTATCGGTGTATTCTGTGGTTCTGGTGGTGTTGAACCTCAATCAGAAACTAACTGGCGCTACGCTAACGAATCAGAAGTATCTCGTCTGATCTTCGTTAACAAACTAGACCGTATGGGTGCTGACTTCTACCGCGTTGTTGACCAAGTTAAGAACGTTCTAGGCGCTACTCCGCTAGTAATGGTTCTACCAATCGGCCGCGAAGATGAATTCGTTGGTGTTGTAGACCTACTAAGCCGTAAAGCATACGTTTGGGATGACACTGGTCTTCCTGAAAACTACGAAATCAAAGATGTTCCTGCGGACATGGTTGATGACGTTGAGCAATACCGTGAAGAGCTAATCGAAACTGCTGTAGAGCAAGACGATGACCTAATGGAAGCTTACATGGAAGGTGAAGAGCCTTCTATCGAAGACATCAAGCGTTGTATCCGTAAAGGTACTCGTGATATCGCATTCTTCCCTACGTTCTGTGGTTCTGCATTCAAGAACAAAGGTATGCAACTTATCCTTGACGCTGTAGTAGATTACCTACCAGCTCCAACTGAAGTTGATCCTCAGCCTCTAACTGATAAAGAGACTGGCGAACCAACTGGTGAAGTTGCAACAGTATCTGTAGATGAGCCTCTACGTGCTCTAGCATTTAAGATCATGGACGACCGTTTCGGTGCTCTAACGTTCATCCGTATCTACTCTGGTGTAATGAAGAAGGGTGATACAATTCTTAACTCAGCAACAGGTAAAACTGAGCGTATCGGCCGTATGGTTGAGATGCAAGCTGATGAGCGTAACGAACTTACATCTGCACAAGCTGGTGACATCATCGCTGTTGTAGGTATGAAGAACGTTCAAACTGGTCACACTCTATGTGATCAGAAGCACGAATGTACTCTTGAGCCAATGATCTTCCCAACTCCAGTAATCTCTATCGCTGTATCTCCAAAAGATAAAGGCGGTTCTGAGAAAATGGGTATCGCGATCGGTAAAATGGTTGCAGAAGATCCATCTTTCCAAGTTGAGACTGACGAAGAAACTGGCGAAACTATCCTGAAAGGTATGGGTGAACTTCACCTAGACATCAAGGTAGATATCCTTAAGCGTACATACGGCGTTGACCTTGTAGTAGGTGCTCCTCAAGTAGCTTACCGTGAAACAATCACGAAAGCTGTTGAAGATAGCTACACGCACAAGAAGCAATCTGGTGGTTCTGGTCAATTCGGTAAGATCGATTACCGTATCAAACCAGGCGAAGCAGGTTCTGGCTTCACGTTCTCTTCTTCAGTTGTTGGCGGTAACGTTCCTAAGGAATTCTGGCCTGCAGTTGAGAAAGGTTTCGCATCTATGATGGAAAACGGTGTTCTTGCTGGCTTCCCAACTCTAGATGTTGAAGTAGAACTATTCGACGGTGGCTTCCACGCAGTTGACTCATCTGCAATCGCATTTGAAATCGCAGCGAAAGGCGCATTCCGTCAATCTATGCCTAAAGCGGGTGCACAACTTCTTGAGCCAATCATGAACGTTGACGTATTCACTCCAGAAGATCACGTTGGTGATGTAATCGGTGACCTTAACCGTCGTCGTGGCATGATCAAAGATCAACAAGCTGGCGCTACTGGCGTACGTATCAAAGCTGACGTACCACTATCAGAAATGTTTGGTTACATCGGTCACCTACGTACTATTACTTCAGGCCGTGGTCAATTCTCTATGGAATTCCTACAGTACTCTCCATGTCCAACAAACGTGGCAGACGAAGTAATCGCTAAAGTTAAAGCAGACAAAGAAGCTGGTAAGTAATTAGCTCTTTTCTAAATTAACTAGAAAGCCCCGCAAGTGAAAGCTTGCGGGGCTTTTGTTTTATGGGAATCATAATACGAGATACGAGATACGAGATACGAGATACGAGATACGAGATACGAGATACGAGATACGAGATACGAGATACGAGATACGAGATACGAGATACGAGATACGAGCCCCTAAAAAGTAGACACAGGGGGAATCCCGTATTCAGCAATACGGGACTGATACAGCGGGGGGAGGCTAACGCTTTAAATCAATGTAGATTTGCTCTACTTTAGTTCGTGCCCATTCTGTTTTGCGCAGAAACTTTAAGCTCGATTTGATGCTTGGGTCCTTTTTGAAGCAGTTGATATTTACCATGTAGCTCAACTCTTCCCAACCGTAATGTTCAACCAATTCTGTTAGCAGTTTTTGCAGTGTGATGCCGTGAAGTGGGTTATTTGCTTGTGTCATGAGATTTACTCGTCATTTATTTGCTCTCAGTATATCAGTTTAGCCATCGGAGTTTCCCGACCATTTCAATGAGAAGTCGGTATCGACGATGTTGAGCATTTCCCTTCCTTTGTTACCAAACTCACTGACCTGCGTTTCTATCCATTTGGAGAAGCGTTGAATCTTGTCGCGATGAAAGTATCCAGGCGGCGCACATAAGAAATAGTTGTATTTTGGTCTTAGCGCTGTATTACCAATTCTAACTAGCTTCCCTTCTTGCAGGTATCGATACACTAAGCTGTGTTTGACTAAGGCGACTCCTTGAACAGAGAGTGCACCTTCTAGTACAAAGTGAGAGCCATCAAACTGCAACGTGGTGTGACCGCCTTCAACGCCTACTTCATTAAGCCATATTGACCAATCCATATCGGGCCATCGGTCTTCAATTAGCTCGGCTTTGTGCAGGTCCTCGACACTGTATATTCCATACTTCTCTTGATAGAGCGGATGACAAACAGGATATAACACCTCATCCATTAGCCAGCGCGACTCTAAGTTTGGGTAGTTACCGTGCCCGTAGCGTATACAGATATCAATACTTGAATCCTCAAAGGTGATCAGCTTGTTGGTCGGCTCAATCAACATAGAAAGGTCTGGATGTCGCTCTCTGAAATCCCCAATCCTTGGCACTAACCAATGCTGGGCAAAAGATGGAACGGTCGAAATTGATAACTGATTAGGGTTAGGGTCTTGGTTGATTCTTCTTACGCCATCTTGAAGGTGAGCAAAGCCTTTTTTCGCTTGTAGGTACAGTACTTCGCCTTCATGAGTTAAGACTATTTTTCGGTGTTGGCGAATAAACAGATCTGCGCCTAACCACTCTTCAAGTTGGCGAATTTGTTGGCTGACTGCTGCGGCTGTAACAAACAGGGTTTCTGCAGCGAGCTTAAAGCTACCTTTGTCGGCTGCGATATAGAAGTAGTAGATCCCTTGGAATGGTGGGGTACGCTCTCTCACATTAGTTTTCCTTAACTGAATGCCAGTATCTATCGTTTGTCGACGTTGCTCTGTTGGTTGATTATTAACCATAACAAAGCAAAAGATCAACAGGAGAAAGGCTATGAATACGATCACAGCAACAGCAAATACCAACCATTCATTTTTGTCATCATTATCAATTAAGAAATTCTATTCTAAATTAAGCCTGTACTTTCAAAATCGTAGAACCAGAAAGCAACTGTCTGAGCTACCCGATTATTTACTGAGAGATATCGGTATTACGTCGGAACAATTCGAGAAAGAACTGAAGAAGTCATTTTGGGAGTGATTCAAGGCAACGTAGCTTTTAACTCGATGTTGCTTTAACTCAACATAGTTTTGTCGGTGTCGAGAGGTTTACGTTACCGTTCTATGTTGAGTTAGGTTTATGGTTTATTTAAGCCTATTCCTTGTTTAAGTAATTAGTAGGTGAGATCTAATTCTCCAATAGCTCGTTTACTTCTTCATGCAACCAATTGGTGAACGCAGTAATACGCTCTTCTCTCGGGGAGTTAGGATCAAAGCACAGGTTTACTTGAACACCAGGTGTCATGCCAATATCAAAAGGCTTCACTAGCAAGCCGCGTTCGATGAAGTCACCAGCTAAGCTGTCTGTTGCCAAGCAAACCCCATGCCCCGCCATGACCGTGGTTAACCCCATATCAAAGGTACCGACCTCCATCCACTGAATGGCGCTGCTTTGAGTCGATATGTTTGCTTGCCTAAACCATTCCTCCCACGGGAAACAACCGCTATCAAACTGAATCAGCCAACATTTGAGGAGTTGTTCCGGTGATGTGAAGTTCAAAGAGTTTGCGAGTTCAGGAGAACAAAAAGGGTAAACCGGTTCGTTGATTAGCATCTCTAGAATCAAGCCTTCTTCAACGCATAGATCTTCGCCCTGCAGAATAGCCACATCAATCTCACCATGTTTTAAATTTGGGGTATCAGACCCTGTTAGCACCTTAATTGGGATTTCTGGGTGCTTTACCGAGAACTTCCACAGCCTAGGCAGTAACCAACGAGAAGCAAAAGAAGGGGGAGTTCTAACAACAAGCAGCCCTTGAATAGGTTCTGATTGGATCTTGTTTAACCCCAGCAGAACCTCTTGAAATCCATCAGAGACATGTCTAAAAAGTGTGTGCCCTTCATGCGTCAAAGTCATTGCACGCCCCTTACGAATAAAGAGCTTACATCCAATCTGTTCTTCTAACTGTCGAATCTTCTGGCTGACGGCTGCTTGAGTGACGAACAGCTCTTCAGCAGCTTTGCTGTAATTGCTCAAGCGAGCCGCAACTTCAAAGTAACGGAGACCTGAAAGGTGACGCAGTCTATTGTCCATAATCTCAGCTTATAGTTCTTGTTAATAATGGTTGTTCGATTATCGAACAGGTTGTTTTCATAATAGCGATAAATAAACAGGGAATACAAGAGAGAGAACATGAAAGCAATAACCTGCTGGGTCGGTATATTTGTTACTCAGGTACTTAAAATCAATGATAATACTAAGGTGAGGAAGCCGAATAAATCTAGACAAGTTGTTTGCTTGGAATCGTTAAGTCATCGAATGAGAAAGGATGTCGGCTTAGATTACGAGAGTAGTGATGCTGCGGATTATACTAAGTACTTATAATGTGAGCTTACAAAAAAGGAGCCATAATGGCTCCCTTTCGATTTTAATTATTCTTCCCAAACCACCAATTTATCTTTCGGCCAGTTATGACCGGCTTCATGGTACTTCTGCTCTAGTACATGGCGTTTGATCTTGAGTGTTGGTGTTAACACACCATTTTCAATACTCCATGGTTCTTTAATCATCAGTACGCCCTTGATCTTCTCATGAGACGCGAGCTTCTCATTCATTCTCTCGATCACTCGTTTAGTGGTTCTCTCGTAGCGAGCGCGATCAAAGTTAGGGAAGTCATGTGGGACAACAAGCAGAATTGGACCAGGTAAGCCAAGGCCAATCAGACACATCATCTCTACGCGGCTGTACTCAAAGAGTTTGTTCTCGATTGGCACTGGCGCGACAAACTTACCTTTCGCAGTTTTAAAGGTGTCTTTTTTACGCCCTCGAATGGTGAGGTAGCCTTCGCTATCAATATCACCAATATCACCGGTGTGCAGCCAGCCTTCAGAATTAAATGACTCTTGCGTTGCAATGTCATTTTTGTAGTAACCAGAGAATAGGCCTTTACCACGAACTAAAATCTCTTCATCTTCGGCAATCTTAAGTTCAATGCCAGGACCAGCATTACCAACGGTACCAATCTTATCTGCTCTGAACGGATAATTTAATGTGCTGTAAGCAAAAGACTCAGTCATCCCCCACGCTTCGGTAATGTGTAAACCAACGCTTTCATACCATGCAAGTAGCGCTGGTGATACTGGTGCGGAGCCACAGCCTAGAACGCGAGCTTGATCTAGGCCTAAGCCATCAGCAAGCTTCTTCTTAATGATGTTATTAATGAACGGGATCTTCAGCAGAATGTTCAGTTTTTTCTGCGGCAGCTTATCTTGGATGCGCTGTTGGAACAGGGTCCATAAACGAGGGACAGAAATAAACAGAGTAGGACGCTGCATCTTCACATCATCAATGAAGGTGTCTAAAGATTCTGGGAACGCCGTTACCACCCCGCCCATGACTGAAGAACCAAAGATGTAGACTCGCTCTGTAATATGAGCCAGTGGTAGGTAAGAGAACAGACGGTCATCTTTTTGGATACCGATATGATCGATCAGTCTCTGAACTGACCACGTAAAGGCACCGTATGTGAGCATTGCGCCTTTTGGTAGGCCAGAAGTCCCCGATGTGTAAACAAGAGACATAAGCTTATCATCGTAATGCTGAGGACGTTTGGTGGTTGGTTCATGTGCTTCGATGAGCTGTTCAAATGTATGTTGGCACTTTGGCGCGGTATCGTAGGGTAGCGAGATACTAATCAAACTTGTGTTGTCATCTAGTACTTGTTGTGTTGCCTTAGGGTCATCCAGTTTACCTGCAATCACAATTTTACTTTCACTGTGCTCGATACAGTATTGGATGGTATCTGCACCTGCGGTAGGAAAAATTGGGACGCTGACAAAATCTCCTAACATCATGGCAAGATCACAGATAAACCATTCCGCACAGTTTTTAGAAATAAGCGCGACTCGATCGCCGGGCTCGGCACCGAGTGCCTCTAGTGCAGACGCCAGTTTTAGTGCTTTATCAGCCACTTCTTTGTACGTGAACTCGACAAACTGGCGGTTAATAATTTGTTTTAAATAGACCTCATTTGGACGTTCTTCTGCCCATTTAAGAATCATATCATTAGGTGTAGGGAGAGCTGTTGCTTGTTCTTGGCTAAACTCGTTAGGCTGAATCATTGTCTAACTCCATGTTTTTCGCTAAGTTATTTTTGTTAAAATCATGTTAAATGTACCATGATTTTTTCTTTTAGGGAGTAAAATTAGCGTTTTCTGTTATCCATGCAGGCTCGTCTGTAACTTGCAGGCGTTACGCCAGTTCTTTTCTTGAAGATTCTTGAGAAATATGACACATCCTTGTATCCACATTGATAAGAGATAACCGCTATTTTTGATTCGGTATCGGCCTCGATTAGCTTCTTGGCTAATAAGATTCGTTTATCACACACGAAGTCACGAAAGCTTACCCCAAAGTGTAGATGAAACTTCTTAGAAAAGTAGGTGGTGGAACAGTGACATTTCTCTGCAATCTCCGTTTCTCTTATCTCCTTGTTAATATTATCCATTACAAAGTTTACGACTTCAGACGTGAACAGCTTTGCTGACAGCTGGTTGTTGTTATTCGTTTTTCGGTCAAGATCGAAGTGAGGGTCAAAGATATGCTGTGTTTTACTCTTTAGTTCTTCGAAGGCACTGGTCAGATGATTGTTACTCGTTTCTATAATGAAAAATATATTCTTATGATTTCGAATGATATTAGGTATCTCAAATGGTGAAATTAAAACTATCCGCTTGTTTAGGTTTTCACAAATAGATAATGCCATGGTAAGTAATTGAATTTCACTTTCTCTATTTAAAATGAAAAATACAATTCTTACATCTAAGTTACTGATAACTGATATATCTTGTTGAAAATTTTCCACAGGGAAGTAACGACTAACTTTATTTATAATAATTGAATTAAACTCGCTATCTATATCTGATAGTAGTGGTGTTATTAATTTCATTTCTACTAAACCTGTATCATATATAAATGGCCAGATGTGAAAATTCAGAAATAAGGGAATTATTACAGAGATTAGAAGTACAACAAAAAAGTGCAAGTAAATGGCAAAAAAATCCTAACCGAATGTGTGACTCACCTCTAGATTTACTTTACAGGTAAACGAAGCCTGTTATGAAAATCAAGGAGAGGTTGTCATGGGTAAGTTTTTGAATAATTGCAAAGAATTCATGAAAGATGAAGAAGGGTTGACTGTAATCGAGTATGTAATCGGTGCAGCATTATTGGTTTTAGGCTTAACAACTGTATTTTCTGGCCTAGGTAATACTCTGGCAAATAAATTAAACGCTATTGTTGCCAATGTAGGTTAGTGGTTGAAGCTATGAACAATAATAAACTGAGACGGCAATCGGGGTTAACTACGGTCGAATACGTGATTGGTGCGGCCTCGCTTGTCCTTGCTGTTGGGTTAGTTTTCTCTGGGATGGCAACAGCCTTACTTAGTAAGTTTCAGAGCATTATATCGAGTGTATAAATAGAACATATGATTAATGAGCCTTCTGCTTTTTGGGCACTGCTAATTGCAGTTTCGGTATACGATGTTGAAAAGCATCGTATACCTAATAAAATATTGATACTTCTTTTGTTTGTTTATTTTTTGTCAATGTTTGATAGCAATTATACGTTGGGCTTTTTCTTGTCTTCATTAGCAGGGTTTGCAGTACTTTTTGGGTTTGGTTTGCTTTTGTATTTTATGAGAGCAATGTCTGCAGGTGATGTGAAGTTATTGGGCGTTGTTGGAATGTATCTTGGGTGGGGACAAATACTTGATGCATCGTACTTTATCTTACTTGCTTCTGGGATGATCGGACCCTTTTATTTACTTTATAACTACGCTAACTCAAGTAGTGTCAGCATTAAAGGTTATTTCCAAAATAAACTTATTTTATTGAGTGGTGTTTCACCAGTCAAAGATGAGCGTACTAATTTTCATAATCGATACTTAAATAAAGTGACAATGCCTTTTGCCCCCTCTGTTGTCATAGGATTAGCGATGTATAGCTATTTTAATTAAAGCTGTTGTTGGTAAGCTTTGTGGAGAGGAATAATATAATGGATATTATAGGGCATACGGCTTCAACAACATTAAAACCGCAAATATCAGCTCCTGTTGTCCCAACATCACTTGATACGTTGGGAATTCCTGAAGTCGTGATTGAAAATCTCGTACTTAAGCATTTGTCTGCATACCCTAAATCGGACGTTTTAGAACTTTCCAACCATATATGTGTTGTGACTCATATTGTGGAAAGTGCTTTGGCGGTATTGAGGAAAAAATCTCTAATTGAGGTTTTTCAACCTACCTCAGATCTTTCTCTCTCATCTGCATCACATAGTCACGTTCGTTACTCTCTCTCAGAGAAAGGGCTAGAAGAAGCCGATTTAGCTTTCAAGCGTGATGCTTATTTAGGTCCAGCCCCAGTTTCTCTTGAGCAATATAGTGAGGTGGTCAAGCAGCAAGACCTTAGGGCTGAGCTCGTGACTCGTCCACATGTCGAGGCGGCGTTAAGTGATGTCTATGGCATCGATAAAATGATTTTCGTCCTAGGGCCGGCAATAAACTCAGGGCGAGCCCTTTTGTTATATGGGCATGCTGGTACTGGTAAAACCTTTGTTGCTAGCCGTATTGTCAACGCTTTGCACACTTCGGTGTTTATTCCTTATGCCGTCTATGCGCTTGGCAATATTATCAAGGTTTTCTCTGCACAACACCATAAACCTTTAGATAGAAACGGCAGTACCAAAGCTATCTCGCTAAAAGATCAATACGATAAGCGCTGGCTTAACTGTGAGAGACCGAATATCCAGGTCGGTGGTGAGCTCACCATGGATATGCTTGAGGTGAATCACTCAGAAAACAGTCGAGTCTGGTTAGCCCCGGTACAGATGATGGCAAACAATGGAATTTTCGTGATAGACGATCTTGGCCGTCAACCTATGCCTGTAGACACATTGCTGAATCGATGGATAGTGCCGATGGAGTACGCTTTTGATTATCTATCGCTGCCCAACGGTCAGCAAATTACGATGCCGTTTGTTTTAACTCTCGCCTTCTCTACCAACTTAAATCCAAAGAAAATCAGTGATCCCGCATTTTTGCGTCGTTTAGGTTACAAAATTGAATTTAAGCCTCTTATGCAGCGTGATTACGAAGCGTTGTGGATGAATGTTGCCGCAGAGAAAGAGGTTGAACTTCAAGACGGTTTCTTTGAGCGTTTATCCCAAATGCACACTTTATACAAAGTGCCATTTTTCCCCTGCTTGCCGAAAGATCTGGTAGGTATAAGTAAAGATATTCTTTCGTTCGAGCAACTCCCGCCGGTTATCACATTCGATATTCTTTCCATGGCTTGGGAAGTTTATTTTACCTCTGATGGACATGAGGAATAACACATGAATAAGAGTCAAGTTTTCCTACTATTTTTACTGTCCGTAGTATTTGGTTTAGCTGCTGTTTTTTTCGCTAAACAATGGATGGAAAATCAAGTACAGCCAACAGTCGAAGTTGAAACTGTGGAGCGTCATCCAGTAGTTGTGGCCTCACAAGAGATTGAAGCTGGAACGATAATTGAAGAGCAGTTCCTAACCACGAAGTTAATGGAAGTCGATTGGATTAACGAGAATAACTACTCCGATGTTTCAGAACTCGTTGGCAAGGTGGTTGCAAATACCATTTATGCCGGAGAGGTTCTCCACAAAATGCGTTTTACTGTTCCTGGTGAAGGTTCAACATTAGCGGCATTGATCCCTGAGAATAAGAGAGCGGTAACGATCCGAGTTGATGACGTCATAGGTGTCGCTGGGTTCCTATTACCTGGGAATAAGGTCGATATTCTTAACACCGTTTCTTATAGCCAAAATTCAGCGTCGACTCGAACAGTATTGAAAAACATTAAGGTCTTGGCTGTAGACCAAACAGCTAAAACGAAAGAAAACAGTCCGATTATCGTGAGAGCTGTGACGTTAGAGGTTTCCCCTCAAGATGCTGAAAAATTACTGACGGCAAAGAGTAAGGGGAGTATTCAACTAACTTTGAGAAACCCACACGAAGTCGAGAAAAAAGTGGCTCGTCGATATGTACCTAGACCAAGTGTAACCATCATCAAAGGTACTCAAGCATCTAGTGTTCGCGTCAAGGATTGAGGTGAGATATGAAAATAATATTAACGTGTGTTTTGAGCCTAGTTTGTTTTTCTACATTGAGCTTTGCCGCTCTTCAAACTGGGAAAACCGTCACGGTTCCTCATCACAAATCAACGCATGTCGTTTTATCGGGTAAGGCTAGCAAGGTGTCACTTGGTGACCCTGATGTCCTTGATATTGTGATGCTTAAATCTAACGAGTTATTTTTGATAGGTAATAAATTAGGTGCTACCAACCTAATGGCTTGGGACGCTCGAGGGCAGTTGATTGAGTCTATCAATATTGAGGTTACTCATGATCTTAATAGTTTAAAGGCTAAGTTATATGAGTTCCTTCCTGATGAAACTATCGAAGTACATAGTGCGCAAAACCGTTTGCTGCTGAGCGGTCAGGTGAGCAACCAACAGCAGATGAATGTCGCGATGAGAATTGCAGAAACTTACTCCTCCGGGCAAACCGCAGATGAGTCAAAAGAGAGTGGTAGTGAGCAAGCAGCGGCGACTGGGGTCATCAACTTAATGTCGATTGGTGGTGCTCAGCAAGTCATGCTAGAGGTCACTGTCGCTGAAGTGCAAAGAAGCTTAGTTCGAAAATTCGATGCTAACTTCCATTTCTTCCAAACCAGTGGTTCTGATTTTTCATGGGGAGCGTCTTCTGTGCCTGCTGGTGTATTGGGTGCAACGCCGATTTTTGATATTCCCACCTCAACAGATTATGGGATTTTAGGTTCTTTTATCGATAGCAATACATTGTTTACCTTTGCTCTGGATGTTGCAAAGCAGAATGGTGTAGCCAAAGTTTTGGCTGAGCCGAATCTAACCGCGTTAAGTGGTTCAAAAGCTGAATTTTTAGCGGGCGGTGAGTTCCCAATCCCTGTGCCTGATGAAGACGGCATCACCATTGAATACAAAGAATATGGTGTAGGGCTGAAATTCATCCCAACGGTTCTTAGTGATAAAAAAATCAACCTGAACTTGGCTGTTGATGTGAGTGAAATTGCGAATAGTAGCTCGCTAACGATTGATCCTGGTACTACCAACGCGACTTACTTCATTCCACCTATTACGCGTCGTAGTGCATCTTCAACACTTGAGTTAGCAGATGGCCAGACTATCGGTATTGCAGGTTTACTGAGTGAGAATGTGAGAGATATCAGCAACAAGATGCCAGGCTTTGGTGATGTGCCGATTTTAGGGCAGCTTTTCAACAGCCAAGAGTATGTATCTGGCGAAACCGAACTGGTTATTCTTGTGACTCCAAGGCTTGCCAAGCCAATCGACCGCACGAAAGTGACATTACCAACAGATGCTTTCGTCGACCCTAATGACTTGGAATATTATTTGTTAGGCCGAAGCGCTTACATTGCTGAACCGTCTGAATCCACTTCAGAGCAATCTCAATCAGCACAGGCCGTATCGCCAACCGACGGCGGTAGTGAAGGCTCATTTGGTCATGATTTATAAGGAGATAGATATGATTAGAATAATGATGGTCTTTCTCGTGATGGTGCTAGTTGGCTGTGCTAATGATGCCCGTTTGGGGCATTCAGTAGCACTAGTGAAAACAGAACAAACATATAACCCTAATGCGACCCAAGAGAATCTACTCGAAGTACCGGACGGTACAGGGGAGCGGATGCAGGCTGGTTACGACCGATATGTTGGCAGAGGTGAAAATGATCTGTCCGGAAGCAGTAGTAGCCAGATCCTAGAAGAGTTTAACTAAATCTGGAGGTACTCACATGTTGTATCGAGTATCACAAAGCCCCAAAAAGCAACAAGGCTTAGTCGTAGTCATGATTACAGCCGCTTTGTTGGTTTTTTTAGCTGTCTCAGCGTTAGCTGTCGATATCAACCATATGGTTGTGAATAAAACGCGGTTACAAAATGCAGTCGATTCTGCTGCGCTAGCTGCCGCAACTATTTTAGACAATAGTAAGGATAAAGATGCCGTAGATGCAGAGGTTGGCACCGCATTAAATGCTATGGCAGCCGCCACAGGTAATCATGAATTTGATTTTAGTACGGCTTCTGTAAACATTGATTATTCAAATGATCCTAAGGATTTTACAGGAACAGCAACGTTCGGTGCAGATGATGATGTCTATGTGCGTGTTCGTGTCGATTCCTTGGATATGGATGAGTTTTTCATTCAAATGTTTGGACTAGAAAAAACCGTTTCGGCGAGTGCGGTTGCTGGCCCTAGTTCTGGTCAGGTCGTTGTTAATAATGTTGTGCCAATTGGTGTGTGTATTGGTGATGGCACGTCGGATAATGATGTCTCACCAGAAGATGGGTACCATGATGTGACTGGTGAGGAAATAACCAGTGTTTTTGGTTATGAAGTTGGCACCGTTCATGCGTTAAAGGTCGGCGACAAGAGCTTATCTGAAATGGGGAATGGTAATTACCACCTTCTTGATTTTGGATCTGGTGGTAAAACGGTGAAAGAAGGTTTAGGCGGCAGTTATGATTATCCGGTTAAAATTGGCGAAGACATTACAACGAAGCCGGGTGGCACGGTAGGTCCGACTGGTGATGGTCTAAATACTCGTTTTGGTGATTATGGCGGCGGTTTATCAGCCTCCGATTACCCTTCAGATTATGTAACAACGGAACCTACAGACGAAATAACAATTGATGCGAGTACAGGTGAGATCGATTTTGATGGCACTTACAGTTACGCACAATATGAAGCTGATACCAATGCATGTATTGCTAGTGGTGGTAGTGGTTGTGCGTCTAATGGTGTCGCATGGCGTCGTATTTTAGCCATACCTATGGTGGATTGTTCAGGTAAAAGCGGTGGTACCACTGACTTTACAGTGAACAAAATTGGTTGCTTCTTTTTGTTGCAAAAAGCACCGACAAATAATTCAGGTACTCCTGCCGTATTTGGTGAATTTATTCACTCCTGCAGTGTGACAGGTGGGGCGGGTAGTACGACCTCTACAACAGAAGGGACTTATAGGATTGTTTTGTATAAGGACCCTGATAGTGGGGAGTCTTGATTATGAAACGGTTGAGAAAACGACAAAGCGGTTTTGCAGCTATCGAGGTGGTACTGGCCACACCCGTATTATTGTTCTTTATGGTATTGGTGCTTGAATTCGGAAATATATTGATTCATTACAACGTCATTTCAAAGTCAGTGCAAAATGGAGCGCGTTATGCGGTTAGTGAAGTGTATGGGACTGTTGGCGGCACAATAGCCCCTACGTCAGAAATTCAGAATGTAGTGGTCTATGGTCAAAATAGTGTGGGCACGGCGGTACTCTCTTCATTGACGACAGCAGATGTCACTGTCACTCAGCCATCTGGCGATAGCTATGTGCGAGTAAGTGTTACCTATGATTATGTTCCACATTTCTTGTCTATTCCCTTTTCGTCGGAGAGCTTTGCCATTCCATTAAGTGTGACTTCGGTTATGAGGGTGCTGTGATGAAAAGGCTAAAAGGGCGTATTAAAGGACTTGCCATCGTTGAATTTACATTAGTGTCATGGCTGATTTTTCTTTTGATTTTTTTAATCTTGGCATTTGGTGCTTATATATTTTCACTACAAATGGTCAGTGAAGCGACAAGGAAGGCGGCTAGACTGGCGACAGTATGCTATGTCTTAGATAGAGATAATATTGGTGCAATGGTGGTGGATGAGATCCCGCTGGTTGGGTTTTCTGGTGCTAATTTAGAGGTGGCTTACCTTGATGCGAGTGGAGGGGAGATAGCATCAGATTTCGAAGATAACTTCGATGATATTAAGTTTGTACGTGCCAGAGCGACTGGCTACGGCATTCAGTTGATTAGTAACCTAAGTTTCTTAGGTAACAATGGGTTTCTTGCTGCCCCTGCATTCGAAACAATTTTACCGGCTGAAAGTTTAGGGGTTGTTAGGGCAGATTCTGACATTAAGAATCGATGTCCCGAAGTTATCTAGTACAGGAGTTTGATGTATGGGGGAAGCAATTCAAATGACGCCTAATGAGGGTGACATTACGCGTTTGAGAACTAATTTAAAGGTCTGGTTAATATACAATACTGAGGCTTTTCATTCGCATATGAGCCACGAATTGAAGAAATGCCGAAACGTACATGTGACGGCTTTTTCACTCTCGGCAATGAGCGAGGAATACCTAAAAAGTGCTGATGTTCCAGAACTCATTTTTGTCGAGGCCAATGGAAATTGGGCTCAAAAAATGGTTGAACTGCAAGGGTATGATCTGTCGCTTGAGGACGAGAACCTATCTTTGGTTGTGCTGGGAGATGAAAGTGATAATGGGGCGTTAAAGATAGCACTTCGCTTGGGAGCATCAGACTTCTTGTCGCACAATGTCATGCTCTCTGATTTACTCCCTCTGTTGAAAAAAACAGCGGCCGAAAAACTTGAGAACTCGAACTATGGTGAGTTTATTTTGTTTTTGAATACGAAAGGGGGGATGGGGGCGACAACTCTGGCTTTGAATACCGCTATTGAGATGGCCAGTCAGCATCCTAATGAAGTGCTTTTGCTCGATATTGATCTCCAATTTGGAGTAATTCCTGATTACTTAAATATTATTCCTACCTACAGCGTTTCTGATGCAATAAATAGCGCGAATGACCTGGATGAAATCTCCTTAGGAACTTTGGTCAATAAACATGAATCTGGTCTTCATGTTCTAAGCTTTAAGCATGAAAACAATGCTGATGATTTCGAGCAGGCACAAAAAATAGGCAGGCTGCTGCCTATATTGCGCCGTTTTTACCCTTATGTGGTGATCGACCTATCTAGAGGGTTAGATCATGTATTTGCATCTGCTATATCACCAGCAACGAAAGTGCTTCTGGTTTTACAGCAGAGTTTAGTGTCAGTAAAAAACACAAGTAGATTAATTAAGTCTCTGAAGTTTGAGTACGGCTTACAAAGCGACGCAATAGAGGTGATCCTTAACCGTTACGAAAAACGACATTCTATTAAGTTAAAGGACATTGAGCAGGCGGTGGGTAACCACGATATCCACTTGATGCCTAATGACTTTAAAGTGGCACTAGAGAGTGCCAACTTGGGGCAGCCGTTAGTTCAGTCGAGAAAGAAAAGCTCAATTACTCGTTCTATCATCGATTTGTCTCACGTTCTTTCACCACCAGAGCAAGAAGAAAAAGGCTGGTTGAAAAAGTGGTTTTCATAACGGGTAGATGAATAGTGAACACGAGGGATTGTGATGTTCTTTAAACGAAAAAATGTAAATCCAGAGTTTGAAAAAAGAGTAGAACAGATTTCGCATGACTCAGAAGATACCAACCCTGTTGAGCGTTTATCCAGTGTTGATACGTCTAGTCAATCTCGCAGTTCTGAAGCGAATGTAGAAAAGGAAAAAGCGATTGATGAAGCTCGAAAAGTGTTAGAGCAAGAGTTATCAATCAAACACTTTTTTCATAAGCAACTGCTTGAGACCCTAGATTTAGGATTACTTTCAAGTTTGGAAAAAGAGCGGGCTAAGGTTGACTTGCATGAAGCCATTTTACAGTTGATGGCTGACGATGGTAGTCATGCGCTGAGTGCTGAAGGGCGAAAGCGGGTTATAAAGCAGATAGAAGATGAGGTGTTTGGTCTTGGGCCGTTGGAGCCTTTACTCGCTGACCAAACCGTTTCAGATATCTTGGTGAATGGTCCTAAGAGCGTTTATGTCGAGCGAAGAGGTAAGCTTGAAAAGACGCCGTATACTTTTCTTGATGATCGCCATTTAAGAAATATCATTGACCGTATCGTAAGCCAGGTTGGTCGCCGAATCGATGAAGCATCACCTATGGTAGATGCCCGTTTAGTTGATGGATCTCGTGTGAATGCAATTATCCCTCCTCTTGCGCTTGATGGCCCTTCTGTTTCTATTCGTCGCTTTGCGGTTGATCGTTTAACGATGGATAACCTGATTGACTACAACTCAGTTTCGCCGCAAATGGCTAAATTTGTTGAAGCTGCGGTTAAAGGTGAACTCAACATATTGATTTCAGGTGGTACTGGTTCGGGAAAAACGACCACGTTAAATATCTTCTCCGGCTTTATTCCACGTGACCAGCGAATCATTACAATAGAGGACTCTGCGGAGCTTCAACTTCAACAACCTCATGTTATTCGTTTAGAGACTCGCCCTGCAAACCTAGAAGGTAAAGGGGAGATAAGTCAGCGGGAACTCGTGAAAAACACCCTACGTATGCGACCCGATAGAATCGTGGTTGGTGAGGTTCGTGGTAGCGAAGCGGTTGATATGTTAGCTGCGATGAATACTGGCCATGACGGCTCTCTCGCGACAATCCATGCCAACACCCCTCGTGACGCCTTAAGCCGTGTAGAAAACATGTTTTCTATGGCTGGTTGGAATATCTCAACCAAAAACTTAAGAGCTCAAATTGCTTCAGCTATCCACTTAGTCGTTCAAATGGAACGTCAAGAAGATGGTAAACGCCGTATGGTGAGTATTCAGGAAATCAACGGCATGGAAGGTGAGGTAATTACGATGTCGGAAATTTTCCGATTCCAACGTAAAGGTATTGATGAAGAGGGCAATATCCTCGGTTACTACACCGCAACGGGTGTGGTGCCTCAGTATCACGACCAACTAGTTAAACGTGGTCTTGACCTGCCTTTCGAACTCTTTACTGAAACTCACAGTTAAGGAGAGATTATGGATAACGTAAGTGTTTCATTAGCACTATTGTTTATCGCGGTACTTTTTATCTCCCAAGCACTATTGCTACCTGCTGCGGGGAAAAAAGCAAAGCATAAAGAGTTATCTCGTCGCTTAAAAGAGACGCAGCGTAATATTGATGAAGAGAGTTTGTCTTTGTTAAAAGAGCATTATAACAAAGACTTATCCCCCATCGATCGTAAGCTCATTGTGGTTCCTTATTTTGCTAGCTTGAAAAAAATGTTGGAGTTGGCAGGTATTAGAGTCGCGTTAAGTCGCTTTCTGTCGACTGTGACTCTTTGCGGGCTTGCGCTGACATTGATAGCCATCATGACAAATCAAGTGTGGTTTATCTGTGTCGCAGCCTTCATCCTTGTTTGGGTTATCGCTTACCTATATGTGCAGAATCGAGTGACTTATCGAATGGCTCGATTTGAAGAGCAACTCCCAGAAGCTTTAGACATCATTCGCCGAGCATTACAAGCTGGGCAGCCTCTTGTGCAGTCTTTTAATGAAGTGGGTGAAGAGCTACCAGATCCGATAGGCACTGAGTTTAAGAACACGTATAACCTGCTTAACTACGGTTATGACTTGCGCCTGGCTATTTTACAGATGGCTGAACGTGTACCAACGGTTTCTATGTTGGCTTTCTCTAGTGCCGTGATGTTGCAAAAAGAGACTGGGGGTAACTTGTCTGAGAACCTCCAAAAAGTATCTGAAGTACTCAGAGCTCGCTTTAAGTTAGAAAGAAAAGTGAAGACGCTCTCGGCTGAAAGTCGATTATCGGCATGGATATTAACACTATCTCCATTTGGGTTGTTTTTTGCTTTAAGAGTTGCCAGCCCAGAATACATAGAACCGCTTTACCAAGATCCCCGAGGTCTATCAATGGTTAGTGTGGGTATAGTGCTGTTGGCTGTCGGAGCCTTATGGATCAAAAAGATCATTAGCATAGAGATATAAGCCATGGACCTATTAAATATTGAAGTGTGGGAGCAGATGTTAGCTGACTTTGGAGTGAGCTCTCAGATGGTTATCTATGCGATGATTCTGCTTACTACTGTTTTATTAACATTAACGCTAGGGTTCCTATTTTTGGGTGCTCGTTCCCCCTTAGACAAGAAGCTTAGACAGATTTCTGAAGACGGACAGGTGAGAGGTAAAAAACCGTATGACTTCTCTAATACGCTAGAGTCATTAAGCCCTTTTCTTAGTAAAGGGAATAAAAAAGACAATGAAACCTACTCAGAAAAGCTCATGCACGCAGGGTTTCATGAGAAGAATGCTTTGTCCGTTTTCTATGCGTTAAAAGTGCTGTCGAGCTTAGTAGGTGTTATCGCTGCTTTCATGGTTTATTACATCTCATTAGGTGGTAGTTACAACAATTTATTGATTATGACGTGTGTTTTTCTAGGGACTTTTACACCTAATATTGTACTGAGCAAGCTGCAAAAAGAACGTCAGAAAAAAATCAGAAACGGAGTGCCTGATGCACTCGATCTTCTCGTTGTATGTACCGAGTCCGGATTGGGCTTTAATGCGGCCCTTGGGCGTGTCGCGTCTGAGCTATACGTCTCTCAACCTGAGCTTGCAGATGAATTGGATACGGTTTTTGCCAAGATACAAGCTGGGGTAACCATGCCCGATGCGCTTAGACAATTCATCGAACGAACTGGCCTTGTTGAACTAGAAGGCTTGGTATCTTTGCTTTCTCATGCCTCCAGAATGGGGGGAAGTTTAGCGCAAACACTGCGTGATTATACGGAAGATTTTCGAGATAAACGCCAGCAAGCGGCAGAAGAGGTGGCTGCGAAAATACCGACTAAAATGTTATTTCCTATGCTGATTTTTATTTGGCCTTGTTTTTTCATTGTTGCACTTGGCCCGGGACTACTTATCGTAATGGACGCATTGAGTGCGCCGGGAGCAAGTTTATGATGTTATACAATAAGTTCCTTCTACTTTTCCTACCGATACTACTACTCGGTTGTGCATCATCTGATGAACCAACTAATCAATTTGATGCAGAACTGTATTCCGGTAAACCGATAGATACGTTAACGAATGATGACCCTCCTTTGAGTGAGAAAGAAGCGATCATGCGTGGTGACGTGGCATTAAGGGACAACAACATCGATCTAGCCTTGTATGAATACATTCGCTCACTGTCTTTTCCTGAGCAAGAGTTTCACGACAAAACGCTGTTTACTATAGGAAAAATCCATTCATCTCGTGGCAACGCGGCGCTTGCCGAGAAAGCGTATTTGGCGGCCTTAGATTTCAATCCAGCACATACCGAGGTACTGGAGGAATTAGGCGTTTTGTATACGAAGCAGCGACGAACGGATGAAGGTCGAAGTTATTTCTTTAAAGCGATTAATGCCGACCAAGTTCGTTTGAAAAGCAGTGAAACGATTAAAAACCACCAAGCGTTAAGCCAAAGTGAAGTCGCTAGCTTGAAGGTCGACAGTATGTCTCCTGCATCAGCGTATATGGGAATTGGTGTGTTGGAAGATGTCGACGGAAAGCATCAGATAGCTCAAGAGTACTTCAAAAAGTCACTGCAGATAGACAAAAACTCATTCAAAGCTCTGTTGAATATGGGCTACTCCCATTACATGTACGGCAATTACAAGGAAGCGTATCAGTACACGCGTTCAGCTCTAGAGTTAGAGCCAAATAGTGAGAAGGCCCAAAACAATCTAGCCCTCATTTATCTGGCTTCCGGTGATGTTAAGAAAGCCACTAATATGTTTATGCGACATATGGATACGCCTGAGGCGTTGAATAATGTAGGGTATTTCCTAATATTACAAGGTAAGCCGGATGAAGCCGTTCCTTACCTTCAGCAAGCAATAGACAAGAAACCATCGTATTACAGAGTTGCGAACGAAAACTTAAACAGAGCATTAGCGGAAGTGAGAGAGATGGAGCAATAGTCGTTTAAATTTTGGCTCAGTGAAAAGGATATTCATGTCGCCTAAAAGTGAGAGTTTTAAAAAAGATATCATTGTTATCTCTGTCATCTGGCTCGTTTGTGCCACTGTGATCTTTATTTACAAATGGGAGAGTGTTTCAGCTCTTAACCTGAATGACAATGACGACTATATGCGTTTCGTTCAATTTCAGGATTGGATGGCAACTGGACATTGGTACCTAGAGCCAATGAATAATTTTAATGCCGCTGACGGCATTGTTATTCATTGGTCTCGCTTTCCTGATTTAATCTTATCGCTCGTAGCTTTTCCATTGTTGTTTATCGTCGATGATAATCTTGCTTATACAATATCAATTTCTCTTGTCCCTCTGCTTTACTTGCTACTTTTTTCTCTGTCATGCTTTTACCTAGCTGACCACCTCTTCGGTACCAAGTATCGCTTTATTAGTATGATGTTTGCGATTTCTTCGCCGTCAATTATCCATTTTTTACCCGGTTCTATTGATCATCATAATATTCAGCTGGTCTTCGCGGTCCTATTTCTAGCTTTAACGCCATTGAATCATGAGCAGTTGCGCCATGCGTGGCGTGTTTATGCGCAATCTATCTTGCTGTCTCTATCTTTATGGACGGGGCTTGATAATGTTTTGCTATTCATGTTTTTTTTCGCGATTTACACCGTGTATTGCGGTCTTGTTCGCCATCAGTGGTTTGGCTATATCTCTAAGTTGTATGCGAGTTCCGCTCTGTTTGGGATTTGTGCGGTTTTATTAAATCGGCCTTACGATGAGTTTTTTGTTTTTAAGTACGACGAAATATCATTTGTTCTCATCATCCTTTTCTTCTGTGGCTGGCTTTTCGTTAATGTTTATCATCGGTTTATGAATGAAGATAACAGTCTACTGCAAAAGGTTTTTCTGTTCGTATTTCTAGCTGTTCTATTTTTAATCCCAGTGGCAGTGCTTTATCCATCACTCAGCAGTGCGCTATTAATTGATTACCCTCCGATACTTAAAGTCTATTGGTTAGACCAAGTGACAGAAGCGAAATCGGTCGTTAGATATGTCGCAAGTCATGGTTTTTTCTCGATCGAGAATTACGCTTTGCTGGTGATTCCTGCCACTTTGTATCCACTTTTTAAGCGTAAAAATCACCACTGCACAATTTTGTATCTCATCTTTATGTTCAATTTAGCCCTTGCGATCTTTTGGCAGATTAGAGTCATGAGGTTGTGTTTTGTGCTAGCGGCTCCCCTCCAAGCATACGTGATACTTCAGTTAGCAGATTACATCCGTTCCTCCATCATAAAAGCGACGGTTATTACTTCTGGAGCACCACTAGCGGTCGCCTTTGTCATTCTCGCGTTGTCGCCAACCGAAGAAATTACAACTACTCTTGATCAAAAGGAGCAATCGCTGAAGATTCATAAGGTGTTAAAAGATAACGATATAAATTCGCACACCATACTTTCAGGGATTGAAACGGGGGCTCCAGTGTTGGCAAAAACGGATAATCGAATTATTGCTGCTCCTTACCATCGAAATATTGTTGGGAACCAATTTCTTATTGAAGTGATGCTAGAGGAAGATCTGAGCTTAGCCGAAAGGAAAATCATAGAGAAAAGCATCGATATCATTGTTATTGGCAATGACCCGCATTTGTTGATTTTAAAGGACTCGGCGAGCGAGGAGGCATTTATCAATAAGCTGTACAGCTCAGATACGCCAACTTGGTTAGATGTTGTGTACGACAATATTGAGAATGGGTACCGAGTGTTTCGAGTCAGGGAGAGTTCATGAAGAATCAAACCATAGCGCTGTTACTCCCGTGCTATAACGAAGCCGGAGCGGTTGGAAAAACGGTGGCTGACTTTCAACGTGCACTACCAAGTGCGACGATTTATGTGTACGACAATAACTCCACTGATGGTACGGTCGAAGAGGCGCTGCAAGCTGGTGCTGTTGTTCGCCACGAGTATCGTCAGGGCAAAGGTGAAGTCGTGCGACGGATGTTCTCAGATATTGATGCTGACATTTATATTATGGCTGATGGTGATGATACCTACGACGCCTCCATTAGCCCTACACTGATTGAACAACTGGTTACTGAACAGCTCGATATGATCATTGGCAGTCGAGAGCGCTCTTCCGAGGCTTATCCTGCAGGACATATTTTGGGTAATAAGATGTTTTCGACTCTGATAAATAAAGGGTTCAATGCTCAATTGAATGATGTTTTCTCTGGCTATCGAGTGATGAGTCGCCGGTTTGTAAAAACGGTTCCTATTTTCAGTGATGGCTTTCAAATTGAGACGGAACTAACCGTGCATGCATTGCACCATAATATGTCGATCAAAGAAGTACCCACTCATTATCACTCAAGGCCTGAAGGCACGGCGAGTAAGCTGAATACATTGAGTGATGGGATCAAAATCCTCAACTTTATTTTGTTCCTGCTACGAGACGTAAAGCCGATGTTTTTTTTCGGTGCTCTGTCGGTGTTGCTTTGCTTTATCTCATTGGGATTAGGGATTCCCGTCATTATCGATTTTATTGATACCGGGCTCGTTGAAAGAGTTCCAACAGCTATTCTGTCTAGTTCAATTGCACTTATCGCGGTGATGTCTTTCTTTTGCGGCTTGATACTCGACAACGTGTCGCGCGGCAGACGAGAGATGAGGATCCTTTCAATATTAAGAAGTCACGATCACAAGCCATCTCAATAGGATTCAGGAATGAGAATAAACAAGGATGAAGACAAGGAGTGGCTCGATTATTTGTCCCGTTTCAGTGATGAATATGACGAGCGAGTCTACGAAAGCAGTACAACAGGCTATGTGATGAGGGCGGGTCATATAGCGTGTGAGAAGCCTTTCAGTAACAGAGAGCATTTCTCGAAGGTGCTAGAAGTGGGTTCAGGGACGGGTGAACACTTGAGACATGTTCAGCATAGTTTTGACGAGTATACGGTCAGTGATGGCGATTCTGCCGCACTTGAAGTGGCAAAAAGGCAACTCAGTAACACCAGTACTTATGACAAGCTCGTTTTTAATGTAACGAATGCACGAGCGTTAGACTTTGAAAGTAACTGCTTTGATCGTGTTATTGCGACACATATATTGGAACACCTTTATGAGCCTCATCTTGTGATTAAAGAATGGCTTAGGGTATTAAAGCCGGGCGGCACTTTGTCCATTTTGATTCCTACAGACCCAGGTATTGCATGGAAAGTTGGTCGCTATATGACGACAAGAAAACTTGGAGTGAAAAAGGGGTGGAACTACGATTACATTATGGCGAGAGAACATGTTAATCCCTGCAATAATTTGATCGCCTTTTTAAAGTACTATCTCCCTGATAATAAACACTCTTTTTGGCCATTAAGCCCAATCCCGCTCATTGATTGCAATTTGTTTTTTAACTTCCATGGAATCAAGCCTGCTAGTTAAAGGTTCGACGGCTCCTATCGTTCAGTCGTAAGCAAGAAGTTAGGTATTCACTAACTTCTTGCTTCGGTTAGATCTTTAGTTAACAAAGCCAGTAAGAGCGCCGAATAGCATAAACATGCCGACAAGCCCTACGATTGGCATCTTGACCGTTTTCAATAGCCACACACCTATGATGATCAGAGCGAAGTCTAAACCGCCACTCACCGCACTTGTGAAGATTGGCTGATACAGAGCCGCAAGTAGTAACCCGACTACCGCTGCATTCACACCTGTAAGTGCACCAGCAACCAATGGTTTACTTGCGATTGCCTGCCAGTTTTTCAATACCCCTAGTAGTAATAAGAAGCCCGGTAAGAACACGGCGATTGTCGCTAACAAAGCGCCAGTAATTGGTGCTGATGGCATTAATACATAGCCTAGGTATGTCGCTAAGGTAAACATAGGACCAGGTACAGCCTGTGCTGCAGCATAGCCCGTTAGGAACGCATCTTGGGATAGTTGGTCACCAATACCATTCTGCAACAATGGAAGTACCACATGACCGCCACCGAATACTAAGCTGCCAGCTTGATAGAACAGACCAAATACCTCAATACCTTGAGAGTATGCACTGAACAGAGGAAGGCCAACCAACAGCGCAACAAAAATAACGAGCGGTGTTATGGAGATCTTGTGTATTGATGGAACCGTTTTGATGTCTTGTGAGGTCAAAAACTTGCTGCCAATGATTGCGGCAAATAGAAGTACCAAGATTTGCGGCCAGATCCCAGGAAGCAACAGGAGAACCACGGCAGTCATGACACATAAAGCGGTCGCGACTTTCGATTGGCAAAAGTTTTTGTACATGCCAAATGTGGCATCAGCAACCACCACCACTGCGAGTAGCTTCAAACCGTGAATAATTGAATTAAACAGAGGTGCTTCCAATAGCTGATTGCTCATCAAAGCTAATATCAACATTAAGATGACAGATGGGGAAGTAAAGCCGATAAACGCAGCAATCGCACCCGTTAAGCCACCTCTTTTGTAGCCAACCGCAAAGCCAACTTGGCTTGAACCTGGGCCGGGTAGAAATTGACTAAGCGCGACAATTTGCCCGTACTCTTCATCAGATAGCCAGTTAAGTTTCTCAACAAAGGTTTTACGGAAGTAGCCAATGTGCGCAGCTGGTCCACCAAAGCTAATCCAGCCAAGCCAGAAAAAGGTTTTAAAAATTGAAAGCATGATCGATTCCAAATAAATGTTTAGCGTAATTTATGGTGACTTGCACTATGATTCAAATTAATTGTTTTAATTATAACTATTAATGAAATAGGTTCTGCTGGATGGCTGATTTTAACTGGAAAGGTATCGATCTTAACTTATTGATAGCTCTGCAAGCGTTATACAAAACGAACAGTGTAAGTAAAGCGGCTGAGCGCTGTTATGTCAGTCAGTCTGCAATGAGTCATAGCCTTCAACGACTTCGAAAGTTGTTTGATGATCCTCTGTTTGAGCGGGTAGGGAGCAAGATGGAAGCAACGGATAGAGCGATTGAATTATCCAGTACTGTCGATGCCTTGCTCAATACCATTCAATCTGAAGTACTACTCTCTAAATCATTTGATGCAACAACTTACCAAGGCAGTTGGAAGATTGGTCTTACCGATTATGCCGAGCAGATGTTTGCTCCAGTGTTGTTTGATCTCATTAAAAAGTCCTCTCCTGATTCTCAAATTGCGTTGTTCAACGTAAATCGAGCTAACTATCAGCGAGTATTTGAAGATTCTAAGCTTGATATGGCGATCGGTAGCTTCGGTGAAGTGTCTAAGCTATACAGAACCAAGCACTTGTACACAGAACAGCACGTCTGCTTGCTCGACAATTCAGTGTTGTCGATCGAAGAGCCCATGTCTTTAGCACAATTTGCATCTGTTGGGCATGCTTTGGTTTCTCCTGCCGGAGTGATAAAAACGGGAGTCGACAGTCGCCTAGCTGAACTTGGCTTAAGTCGAAAAGTGGTTATTGCTTCGAGTAACTTTTTAACGGTAAAGCGCTTAATTCGTGGTAGAGAATTGCTCTGTATAGTGCCTAAGCTGGTGGCTCGTAATGGCATTGAGGGTGAAGAAGCACTGTTGGCTGTCAAGCCACCGATAGATGTACCGGATTTCGATATACAGCTTGTCTATCGGAAAGCGAAGCATTTAGATGATAAAAATAAGTTACTTAGAAGGTTGATTACTGAAGCTGTGTCGTCTGTGATTGCTGAGTAATGTTTTGTATTGGGGGATAACCACACTTTTTCTAATTATTTAAGGAAAAATCAGGTTAATAATAAGAATCCGACTATACTTAATTTACGACTCAAAGCAGTCGGAAAGAATAGGCTTTTTGATTTACCTAAGTAAAAAAATTGGTTATATCCTCATGATATAGCTCAAAAACCTACCAGGCTAAACGGATTTAGTTGGTCTAAAAAGCGCTAGCTCCCCCTAGCGCTTTTTCTTGGTTCATCGCGGATTAGCGGGAACTAAAAACAAAAACGGTAGTAAGTGATATGGTTTAGTCGCCAAACAAAAATCATACACAAACTACCGTTTTCATGCCGA